>CANJJI010000128.1 GCA_947474545.1 Beijerinckiaceae bacterium
GGTCATCCACCTCCTCCGGTGTTAGCAGAAACGCTTTGAAACCGCCGCGCTCGGGCTGTAGCCTGGGCTCATCCGGCGGAATGTCTGGATCGACGGGCATGTAGCCCGCTTCCTTGAACAATTGCTGGCCCTCTGGCGTCACCAGAAAATCCACCAGAAGCCGGGCGGCATTCGGGCGCGGCGCATCTTTCGCGATCCCCTCCACCGACACATTCACCATCGCAAGATCGAGCGGAAACCAGCGCGAGGGCGCGCCCTTGGCGGCACTGATGGTCGAATGGTGGTTGAAAGTCTGCAACGCAATGGCGAACTCGCCAGCGATCATCTTGTCGACGACCGAACGCGCCGAAAGCTTGACCGGGATGATGTCCTGTTTCGCGAGTTGCCGCAGATAGTCCATGCCCTTTTCTTCGCCCATATGCGTCAGGATTGTGCCTACAAATCCCGGCGCGGACGATGTCGAGGACAGCGACGACCAACCCAGCTTTCCTTTGTAAATGGGATCCAGCAGATCGGCGAAGCTCTTGGGCGCCTTGGCTTCCGGCCACAACTCCGTATTCAATGCTGGCGTATAGACGTAATAATTGGTCGCGACCCAATAGCCGTCCTTGTCGATAAATTGTTTGGCCAGGCGAGCGGCAGAGGCTGGAGTGTATTTCGCAACAATGCCCAGTTTCTTGAGCGGGCCGACGGTCGAAGTCCCATCGAAGACATCAACCTGCATGCGGCCGGATTTGGCCTCATTCGCCGTACGCAGGATCACGTCTTCGGTGTTCATGCGGATGGCATTGACCTTCACGCCATATTTCTTCTCGAAGGCAGCCGCCGCTGGCCGCACGAACTGGCTGATGATCAGCGTCGTGTACCATGTCACGGATCCTTCGCGCCGCGCAGCTTCTATGAGTGCGGGATCGACCATCTGCGCACGTGCAGGGTTCGTTGCAAATGTCGCCAACATGCAAACGGCAAGCGCCGCGCGTGCCTTGATCATATTCATAGTCCCGTCCCGCCCATCTATTGAACCTGCATGGCTTCGCGCGCCCGCGCAATCACTGCGGGCGGAAAAGAATAGAGCCGTTTGATGATGGCCTCGATTTCGGAATAGCGAACCAGTTCCGGTTCAAGCTTCAGCCGAACTGATTCTTCGACGAAGGCCGGATCATTCACCGTCGCCTCAAAAGCCGCCCGCAATTGCGCTGTGCGCTCAGGCGGCAGATCAGGCGGCGCTGCAAAGGGCCGCGCAAATTGTTGCGGCGCAACAACAAGTTCGAGCAGCTGCCGGTCTTCGCCGTTGCGTGCATAGTCGAGAATCAGCGGCACATCAGGATGATCGGGATGTCTCCGCAGCGCTATCTGGAACAGCACGTTGAATTTCCTGTCCCTGATCCAGTCCGGCCGCATGGAATTCATGGGCACCCAGCCCCATGAGCAAAAGCCAGCGAGTTCGCCGCTTTCCATCGCTGTCAGCGCATTGGCGCTGGCCGGATAGCCACTGATCACCTTGAACTTCATGCCAAGCGCCGCATTGAACACTTTTGGTAAGGTCGCAGACGGGGAAGTCACCCCGGCTGCGCCTACTGTGAGTTCACGTGTCATAACGTCATCGGCGGTCTTGACCCCCGACGTATGCCAGGCGACACAAGTGGATACTTCGTTTGAAGTCGATCCCAGCCACGTAAATTTCAACGGATCATATTTCGCGCCCTCTGTTCCCAACAGTGGATCGATAGGCGCGGTCCGGCCAAATATTCCAAACTCGGTTCCGTCTTTTGGCGCCAGCGAATAGATATAGGAGGCGGCGCGCAAACTGCCGGCGCCCGGCATATTTTTGGGAACAATCTGCGGCCCTCCCACAAGGTGCTTGCCCATGTGGCGCGCCAGCACCCGCGCGGATAAATCATACGCGCCGCCGGGGCCAAACCCGATATAGATGCTGATCGTCTTGCCTGCATAAAAGTCAGCTTGCGCAAAAGCGATGCCCGGCAAACACAGGAGCGTTGACGCGCTGAAAAGGCCCGTAGCGATCCGCTTCAGCACAGCCGTTAGCCCGGTCCGCATGGTCCCCTCCCGCTGTCCTGGCGTGAAACGTGGAGACGTAACAGGAAGAACATTGGGACTAAGCTAGCCTGAAACTGTCAATGCTGGAAGTGATGGGTCGTGCGCAGATGCTGGGTTCCAAACACCCAGTCCCAAAATCCCGTCGAGACACCAAAATTGGTCTTGCCAGCGCGATAATGGTGCAGCATATGCCGCCGCCGCGCCCGCACAAGATAACCCCATCTTGGATTGCGCACATGATGGGTCGCCCAGTGGACGGAGATATAAGTAAGGTAGCCTGCCAGCATTCCCGCTGTGAGCCCGGCTGCTGTGACTGGCTCCCAGAACCACAGCGGAAGAAAGACGCAAAGCGAAATCTGGATGATCCCAACAAGTGGCGGCGTTCCGAACAAGGCGTCTGGATCCTGATGATGCTCATCATGCAGATGCTGAAGCCACGGCCATTCGTGCAGCAGCCAGCGATGGAAGCAGTATTCGACAAGGGTCCACATCGCGAACCCTGCAGCCACTGCAGCTGCGCCTACGCCACCACCCATGAGCGATAGTTCATAGGGAAGGAGATAGAGAAAGAACACGAGGACAGGCGGTATAGCGAGAAAATCGAGGAAATAGCCGAACTTGCCCAGATGCATGATGCTGCCTCACTTCACTCACAGGCTGCTTCTTACATTTATTAACTCATTAGCCTAATTCAGCCATGATTTCAGTCAAGGTCCCGGCTCCTGCAACGCAGGCCTCCGCTGCCCGGATTTGACACGGCCCCCCACCTTCTCCATTTTCCGCCCCCGACAAGCCACCCGGAAAGCTGACACAGATCACGTTTCAGTCCCCTATCCCGGAATTTTTCTTCGCAAATTCAGATGCATGACATCTGATGAGGATGCTTTTGACATGAACGCTATCGTCATCGTCGAATCGCCGGCTAAGGCGAAGACGATCAATAAATACCTTGGGCGTGACTATGAAGTGTTCGCCTCATTCGGTCACGTCCGCGACCTCCCGGCAAAGGATGGCTCCGTCGATCCCGAGGCCGACTTTGCCATGAAATGGGAGATTGACGGCAAGGCTTCCAAGCGGCTGTCCGACATCGCCAATGCGGTCAAAGGGGCTGACAGCGTCATTCTGGCGACCGATCCGGATCGCGAAGGAGAAGCCATTTCTTGGCACGTGCTGGAAGTGCTCAAGAGCAAGCGCGTCCTCAAGGACAAGGTCATTCAGCGCGTTGTGTTCAACGCGATTACGAAATCCGCCATTCTCGACGCGATGAAACATCCGCGCGAAATCGACGCCGCGCTTGTTGACGCTTATCTGGCGCGCCGTGCGCTCGATTATCTCGTCGGCTTCGGACTTTCGCCCGTACTTTGGCGCAAATTGCCAGGTGCACGTTCGGCGGGCCGCGTGCAATCCGTCACGCTGCGGCTGGTCTGTGATCGCGAACTGGAAATCGAAAAATTCGTGCCGCGCGAATATTGGTCGCTCGCGGCTGCACTGAAAACAAAAGACGGCGCGTCCTTCAACGCCCGCCTCAGCGGCGCGGACGGCAAACGCATCCAGCGGCTCGATATCGGCACAGGCGAGGAAGCCGCAGCCTTCAAAACCGCGCTCGACAATGCCTCATTCAAGATATCTTCAGTTGAAGCCAAGCCCGCGCGCAGAAATCCCTCTGCGCCCTTCACAACTTCGACATTGCAGCAGGAAGCCTCGCGCAAGCTCGGCTTTGCGCCGGCCACCACTATGCGCATTGCGCAGCGGCTGTATGAAGGCATTGACCTCGGTGGCGAGACCGTTGGTCTCATCACCTACATGCGTACGGACGGCGTCGACATGGCGCCCGAAGCCATCGCCAGCGCGCGCTCGGTGATCGAAAAGGAATATGGCGCGAAATATGTGCCCTCCGTTCCCCGCAAATACCAAACCAAACAAAAGAACGCGCAGGAAGCGCATGAAGCCATCCGCCCCACGGACATGACGCGCCTGCCGCGCCAGATCATGAAAGCGCTGGAGAAAGACGCAGCCCGGCTTTACGAACTCATCTGGACCCGCTCTGTCGCCAGCCAGATGGAATCGGCGGAACTTGAACGCACAACGGTGGATATCGTCGCCGAGCCTAAAGGCCCTGCGAAATACAAGCAGGTCGAATTGCGCGCCACAGGTCAGGTCGTGCGATTTGATGGCTTCCTTGCGCTTTATCAGGAAGGCAAGGACGACGAGGAAGACGAAGATGCAAACCGCCTGCCGCCGATGACAGCCGGCGATGCCGTCACGAAAGAAAAAATCGACATCGCCCAGCATTTCACCGAGCCGCCGCCGCGTTTTACCGAAGCCACGCTCGTCAAGCGCATGGAAGAACTGAGCATCGGCCGGCCCTCGACCTATGCTTCGACCCTCGCCGTGCTACGCGATCGCGATTACGTCCGGATCGACAAGAAACGCCTCGTGCCAGAGGACAAAGGCCGACTCGTTGTGGCCTTTCTTGAAAGCTTTTTCGCCCGTTATGTAGAATATGATTATACCGCTGGACTTGAAGAACAGCTCGATCGCATCTCCAATTCGGAAATCGACTGGAAACAGGTTCTGCGCGAATTCTGGGTGCACTTCTCCGCCGCCATTGACGGCACGAAGGAATTGCGCACCACGCAGGTGCTGGACGCGCTGAACGAATTGCTCGGGCCGCATATTTTCCCCGCCCGCGCCGATGGCAGCGAGCCGCGCTCCTGCCCGGCCTGCAAAGAGGGACAGATATCTCTGAAGGTCGGCAAATTCGGCGCTTTTATCGGCTGCTCGAATTATCCCACCTGCAGTTACACCCGCAAACTCGCAGTAACTGGCGATGGCGATGGCGCTGATGGCGAAAGGCCAGGCATCAAGGTGCTGGGAACAGATCCAGCCACGGGCGATGAAATCACTTTGCGTGACGGACGTTTCGGCCCCTATGTGCAACAGGGCGAAGGCGACAAACCCAAGCGGTCTTCATTGCCTCGAGGCCTGCAGCGCGATGACGTGACACTCGAAAAAGCGTTGGCGCTGCTGGCTCTTCCGCGGGAAGTCGCCAAACATCCCGATTCCGGTGAACCCATCGTCGCGGGCCTCGGGCGCTTCGGCCCCTATGTCCAGCATGGCAAGATGTATGCGTCGCTAACGCGCGACGATGACGTGCTGGAGATCGGCGCCAATCGCGCCATCGATCTCATACGCACCAAGGAACAGGGCGGCGGTGGACGCGGCCCGGCCACCGGCGGACGCGAAGTCGGCGAACATCCCAAGGGCGGCAAGATCATGCTGCGCTCGGGCCGTTTCGGTCCCTATGTGAACTGGGGCAAGATCAACGCGAACATTCCCAAGGACGTGAAGCCTGACGATGTGACGCTCGAACAGGCTATCGCGTTCATCGAAGCGCGCGCCAGCGGCGCCGCAGCCATATCTGGCCGCCTGCTGGGCGATCATCCCAATGGCGGACCCATCACTGTGCGCGACGGCCGCTTTGGCGCCTATGTCAATCACGGCAAAATCAATGCGACGATCCCAAAGTCAATGGACAAGGATTCACTGACTCTGCAGGAAGCCATCGAGCTGGTCGAGGAAAAAGGCGGCTTCCCCGCCAAAAAAGCTCCGAAGAAAGCAGCCGCCAAAAAGGGCGCGCCCGCGAAGAAAGCCGCTACTGCCAGGAAGAAAGTTGCAGTGGAAGACGATGATGCGCCGCCGTTTGAGGTAAGTGGCGCCGCGAAGAAAGCTGCAGCAAAAAAACCGGCAGCAAAAAAGGCTGCAGCCAAGAAAAAGCCTGCGGCGAAGAAGAAGATGAAATAAGGCGGAAGTAGAATCATGCCGCCTTTGCACGGCGGCCTTTTTCAGTTTTGACAGAAGTCATGCCAGCTTCCGCAATGACAGGTTCTTGCGCGCGCGCAAGAGTGCGAACCAGCATTTGTGCTGCGCCTGACGGGCTGCGTTCCCCGCTTTCCCATCTGCGCACTGTACCAAGTGAAGCCCCGGTCACGTTTGCAAATTGCGCCTGGCTCAAACCAGCTTTCAGACGGTTAGCCGCCACAAAAGTGCGATCTACGGCAATTTTATGCAACCGCGCACCTGTATTGCGCTTACCCTTGGTGTAGGAAAGCGCTTCTTTAAGACCGGTCATCAAGCCGTCAAAATCATGCTCCTTCATCCACAGCTTCCCCCCGCCCACACTTTGACCTATTCCCCCCATACTCCTTACATGGCGCACACTTCACCGGACGAATCTGTCCGCATGTTACGGAATGCCCATGCTCTCGATTTCACAGCGTATCGCCTCCGATATCGGCGCCAAGGATGCTCAGGTCCAGGCCGCCATCGCCTTGCTGGATGAGGGCTCAACGGTTCCCTTCATTTCGCGTTACCGCAAGGAAGCGACGGGCGGGCTTGATGATACCCAGTTGCGTGATCTCGAGGAAAAGCTGCGCTATCTGCGCGAGCTCGAAGACCGCCGCAAAACCATTCTCGCGTCCATCGAGGAACAGGGCAAATTGACGGACGCCCTGCGCAAGGACATTTCCGAAGCCGATACCAAGGCGCGGCTGGAAGATCTCTACCTGCCCTTCAAACAAAAGCGCCGCACAAAAGCGCAGATTGCGCGCGAATCCGGTCTTGAACCACTTGCCGATCTGCTTTTGACAAAGCCCGACAACGATCCGCGCGAACAGGCTGCGCCATTCATTGATGCAACCAAGAATGTCGAAACGATTGAGGCCGCACTTGAGGGCGCGCGCTCCATTCTTGTCGAGCGCATGTCGGAGGATGCAGCCCTGCTTGGCCGTCTGCGCGAAATGTTCTGGACTGCAGGTCATCTTGTTTCAAAAGTGCGCGACGGCAAACAGCGCGACGGCGAGAAGTTCAAGGATTATTTCGATTTTGCCGAACCTCTCACCAAACTTCCCTCACACCGCATTCTCGCTATGTTTCGCGGCGAGAAGGAAGAGATGCTGGCGCTGGAACTTGATCCCGAGCCCGGCAAGGAAGATGACCGCACGCCCGGTGTTTTCGAACAGGCTGTCGCAGCTCACGCAGGCATTTCCAATCAATCTCGCCCCGGCGACAAATGGCTCAGCGATACCGTGCGCTTTGCCTGGCGTTTTCGCATTCGTTCATCATTGTCGATCGATCTGCGCGTGCGCCTGTGGCAGAAGGCGGAAGATGACGGCGTAAAAGTTTTCGCCGACAATCTGCGCGATCTCTTGCTCGCTGCCCCTGCCGGCACACGCGCCACCATGGGTCTTGATCCCGGTTTCCGCACTGGTGTGAAAGTCGCGGTTGTCGATGCAACTGGCAAAGTGCTCGACGCTGCTGTGATCTATCCCCATGAACCCCAGCGCCGCTGGGATGAATCCATTATGGCGCTTGCAGCACTTTGCGGCAAACACAAGGTCGATCTCATCGCCATCGGCAATGGCACAGCCTCGCGCGAAACCGAAAAGCTCGCTGGCGATCTCATCAAGAAATTCGCAGAGTTGAAACTGACCAAAGTGATCGTGTCGGAAGCGGGCGCGTCGGTTTATTCTGCCTCCGCCTATGCCTCGCAGGAATTGCCGGGCCTCGACGTCACCTTGCGCGGCGCAGTGTCGATTGCACGCCGCCTGCAGGATCCGCTCGCGGAGCTTGTGAAGATTGACCCCAAATCCATTGGCGTTGGCCAGTATCAGCACGATCTTGCCGAACATAAACTCTCGCGTTCCCTCGACGCTGTAGTCGAAGATTGCGTCAACAAGATCGGCGTTGATGTAAACACGGCGTCCTCACCCCTGCTGGCGCGCGTGTCGGGCCTGGGGGAATCTCTGGCGCAGAACATCGTGCAATTCCGCGATGCCAACGGCCCGTTTCGCAAACGCGGCGATTTGAAGAAAGTGCCGCGCCTTGGCCCCAAAGCATTCGAGCAGGCGGCAGGCTTTCTGCGCATTCCCGATGGCGACGACCCGCTTGACGCCTCAGGCGTGCATCCGGAAGCCTATCCGGTTGTGCGAAAGATTCTTGATGCGGCGCAACGAGAACTGAAACAACTCATCGGCGACGCCAAGGCTTTGCGCGCACTCTCTCCCGCAAAATTCGTGGACGAGAAATTCGGCGTGCCCACTGTCACCGATATTTTGCGTGAGCTTGAAAAGCCCGGCCGCGATCCCCGTCCAGCATTCAAGACAGCATCGTTTCAGGAAGGCGTGGAAACACTGTCGGATCTAAAACCCGGCATGATCCTTGAAGGTACAGTGACAAACGTCGCCGCCTTCGGCGCCTTCGTCGATATCGGCGTGCATCAGGATGGCCTCGTGCATATCTCTGCGATGTCGCAGACTTTTATTAAGGACCCGCGCGATGTCGCCCGGCCCGGTGACGTTGTGAAAGTGAAAGTCATGGAGGTCGATGTGCAGCGCAAGCGCGTCGCGTTGTCCATGCGGATGAGTGATGAGCCGGGCAAACAGGACAATCGTGCGGGCGGCGGCCAGCGCAACGCAGGCGCAGGCCCCGTTGCCGCCCGCAGCTTCCAGCAAAGCAGCAGTGCGGCACCTCCCACCGGAGGAAATTCCGGCGGCGCTTTCGCCGATGCTCTCAAGCGCGCAGCGGAAGGCAAGGGCCGGCGTTAAATCAGCCTGTCAGTTCGACGCCTCACGAACAATCGGCCACCAAAGCTGTTGCTGGTCTTCGATGAATTTTTTCGTCTGCGCGGGCGTCCAGATTTTAGGCGCCATGCCAAGCTCGACCATCCGTTGACGGACGATGGGCGTATCGAGCGCGACAGCTAAACCCTTGTTGAGCCGTTCGACGACGTCCGGCGGCGTGTTGGCCGGCGCTGCCAGCGTCATGAAACCGATCGATGTGATGCCGGGATTGGTTTCCGCAACTGTCGGCAGATCGTTGATCGGCGGCTCGCGTTCGGCGCCCATCACGGCGATGAGCTTGATGTCCTTGGAATCGACAAAGCCCTTCAACGTGCCATAGCCTTCAAGTGTCGCCTGCACCCGCCCGCCGATCATGTCGCGCACAGCTTCGATTGTTCCGCCGGTATTATAGGGCACAACGGTGATCGGCATGTTCAATTTCCTGGCCAGCATTATGCCGGTGAAATGCGGCAGCGTACCCGCGCCATTGGTGCCGACGTTGATCGTGCCGGGCTTTGCTTTTGCAAGCGCAACGAATTCGGAAAACGTGTTGACGTTCAGCGACGGCGACACCGCGACATAGAGCGAGACGGTCGCTAATATGCCAACCTGCACAAGATCCTTGTTGACATCGATGGGCAGCTTTTCCTTCTGGGCCGGCAGAATAGTGAAGACGGAGGCCGCTCCACCCAGCAATGTGTAGCCATCGGCCGGCGCGGAGGCCACTGCCTGGGCGGCGATTATGCCGCCACCGCCAGGCCGGTTCTCGACAATGACAGTCTGACCAAGATTTGCGGAGAAAGGTTCGGTGACAAGGCGCGCAACAACGTCCAGCCCGCTTCCAGCGGGCAGCGGCATGACGAGCCGGATCGGCTTGTTGGGAAAGTTACTCTGTGCGGCCGCGGGGTCCGGAGCAAACAGGATTGCCGAGAGGCCAGTAGCCAAAGCTGTTGTAAATGCGGTTTTCATCATGCTGCTCGACTCCCGTTGAATGCGGCCAAACTAGTTCAGACCCCGCCCGCGGTAAATACGCCCGATGGCCACAGGCCATCTCCCTCAGCGCCATTGCGGCCCGAAAATCACCTGCCGGTTTGAACATGTCCATAATTGCACTATTTATAGAATGGCAGCCGGATTCGACCGCACCGGATGCGCGCCGCTTCCGGCCGCATGAACTGCCGCGAAAGCGCCAGATTGAGCAAACGTCCCAGCAAGCGCGAAAGAATAAAAGCAAGAGTCAGGCCCACTGGCCTGCCGTCACGCGAGGACATTCTCGCCTTCATCGCGCGAGAAACTGCGGCGGCAAAAAGTGCGGGCAAAGCTCAACCCGGCAAGATCGGCAAGCGCGAAATCGCAAACGCCTTCGACGTGAAAGGCGATGACCGCATTGCGCTCAAGCGCATGCTGCGCGACCTGCAGGACGAAGGCCAGATTGAAAAGCGCGGCAAACACGTCCACAAAACCGGCGAACTGCCGCCCGTCCTCATGTGTGACATCATCACCCGAGACAAGGATGGCGAGCTGATCGCCATTCCCGCGGAATGGGACGAGGAAACACAGGGCACACCACCGCGTATAGCAATACTGACACGCAGCAAGCCGCGTCCCGGCGAACCTGTGCCCGGCGTCGGCGACCGGGCTCTGGTGCGCACGGAGCGGGATGAGGAGGCAGGCCCGGGCCCGCAATGGCGCGGGCGCGTCATAAAGCTTTTGTCCAAGGCGCGCGCGCGTACGCTGGGTATCTTTCGCGCAACACCCAACGGCGGCGGCCGCATCGTGCCTGTTGATAAGAAGGCCTTGGGGCGCGAGCTCAGCGTTGCAGCGGGTGCTGAAGGCGATGCGCAGGATGGCGAACTCGTCGCCATCGATATCATGCGTGAAGGCCGTTTTGGCGCGCCACGCGCCAAGGTGCGCGAGCGCATCGGACGTGTCGATAGTGAGAAGGCGATTTCGCTGATTGCCATTCATACGCATGGCATCCCCAATCTCTTTCGCCCTGAGACCATTGCCGAATCTGAAAAGGCGCGTCCCGCCACCATGAGGGATCGCGAGGATTGGCGGGCCTTATCGCTTGTCACCATCGATCCGGCTGACGCAAAGGATCACGATGACGCGGTTCATGCCCAACGCGACGATGATCCCGAAAATCCCGGCGGCTTTATTTTAACCGTCGCTATCGCCGATGTCGCCGAATATGTGCGGCCGGGATCGGCTCTGGACCGCGAAGCGCTGGATCGAGGCAATTCAGTCTATTTCCCCGATCGCGTCGTACCGATGTTGCCCGAGCGCATATCGAATGATCTGTGTTCTTTGCGTCCGCTGCAGGACCGCCCGGCGCTCGCCGTGCGCATGACCATTGCAAGAGATGGCCGCAAATTGCGCCACTCCTTCCATCGCATCATGATGCGCTCGGCCGCAAAGCTCGCCTATCCGCAGGCTCAGGCGGCGATTGATGGACACAAGGATGAGACAACAGCTCCCCTGCTGGACGATGTTCTCATCCCCTTGTGGGATGCCTATGCAGCCCTGAAAATCGCACGTGAACAGCGTCATCCTCTCGATCTCGAATTACCCGAACGCAAGATCTTGTTGAAAGACAACGGCGCCGTCGATCGCGTGATCGTGCCGCCGCGCCTTGATGCGCACAGGCTCATCGAGGAATTCATGATCCTCGCCAACGTCGCAGCTGCCGAGTCGCTGGAGGCGAAATCACAACCGCTGATTTATCGCGCGCATGATGAGCCATCGATTGAGAAATTGCGCGTACTGTCGGAATTTCTGGCAACCATCGGCATAAAACTCGCCAAGGGGCAGGTAATGCGCCCGCAACAGTTCAATGGCATTCTGGCGCGGGTGAAAGGCACCGAACACGAGAATATCGTCAATCAGGTGGTTCTGCGTTCGCAGGCTCAGGCTGAATATGTCAGCGAGAATTACGGTCACTTCGGGCTCAATCTGCGCAAATATGCGCATTTCACCTCTCCGATCCGCCGCTATTCCGATCTCATCGTCCATCGTGGCCTCATACGTGCGCTGCATTTTGGCGAGGGCGGGCTACCTTCTATGACTGTGGGCGAACTCGCCGAAATCGCCGCACGCATCTCTGCCGCAGAGCGCCGCGCCATGGCCGCTGAGCGCGAGACCACCGACAGATTGATCGCAACCTTCCTGAAGGACCAGATCGGCGCATCATTTGAAGCCCGTATTTCCGGCGTAACCCGCGCAGGCCTGTTCGTGAAACTCGATGAAACCGGCGCGGATGGTTTCGTGCCTGCGGCAACGCTTGGCCGCGAACGCTATAACTACGATGAATCCATGCATGCGATGATTGCCGCCCATTCCGGCGGAATGTACCGCTTAGGCGATCATGTCAGTGTGAAACTCATCGAAGCTGCGCCCCTTGCAGGCGCTTTGCGGTTCGAAATGCTGAGCGAAGGTGCGCATCGCACACGCGCAACGACTGCGGCCAAACAGCCCAGAAGCGGGTGGCGCGACAACAAGCCCCCTTCCCGCAAGGGCGCACGAAAGCCACATAAACGGCAACGGTGAGCCCCGGAGCCCAGGATGCCCAACGCAAACAATACGGTTTATCGAGAGAATACCGAAACCGAGCAACCTCGTGACTGGTGGCAGGCTGCCAAACGCGGTTTTTGGGGCCGCTGCCCCCATTGCAACGAAGGCAAATTGTTTCGTGCCTATCTGAAGCCCGTAGATGCCTGCGAGGTGTGCGGGGAGGAAATTCATCACCACCGCGCTGACGACGCCCCGCCCTATCTGACGATATTGTTTGTTGGCCATCTGGTCGGCGCTGCGATGCTGTTTGCTCATGAACGCGGCTGGACGATGTCTGTGTGGACAGAAGCCTTGCTTTGGCCGCTGGTTGGTCTCGTCCTATGCCTCTGGTTTCTACCTCGATTCAAAGGGGCCTTGATTGCTTATCAATGGGCGCTCAGAATGCACGGGTTCGCTACGGCGTCGCCATCCCGGCCGCCAGCACAGATGATATCGAATCCAGCGTGACAGACACTCAACAAACCCATTCAGGCTTCACCCACCATCTGCAGGAAGAAATCTGGCCCCGCATTCGCGGCCTCAAGCCCAATGGCGTGCGCGCCATTCCCGCCGCAACGCTGATCCTGATCGACAGGACGGAGGCGCACCCCAAGGTATTGATGGGCCGGCGCAACCCGTCAGATCGTTTCATGCCGAACAAGTTTGTGTTTCCCGGCGGTAGGGTCGATCCTGCAGACGCAGTGATGAATGTATCCGGAGCATTGTCTGGCCCCGCCGAACGGCGGCTGCAGATGGTGCGAGGAAAGGCCTTCGCCCGCTCCCTGCCCTTGGCGGCCATTCGCGAAACGTTCGAGGAAACAGGCCTGGTCATCGGCACGAAGGAATTCGGCGCACCGGAAGGCTCGCCCGAGGGCGGATGGCGCAATTTCACGGCCCATGGCGCTTTTCCAGATCTTGGCGCCATCCACTTCGTCGGCCGCGCCACAACGCCGCCAAGACTGCCGCGTCGCTACGACACGATTTTTCTGGCTGCCGAGGCGACCAATATCGTGGCGCGCGAGGAAGGCGCCGTCGGTCCGGACAAGGAACTGGTGGAACTCGTGTGGGTACCGATTGCAGAAGCCTACGCCATGGAACTGCCAACAATCACAGCTGTGATCTTGCGCGAACTGGAAGTGCGTATGGCGCAAGGCCTGCCGCACGATGCGCCGGTGCCATGGTATCGCGTACGCCATCCCAAAGGCTGGGAACGCATTGCGATGTGAGACCAGAAACGGCTCCACCACAGGAACGATGGCTGTTTTCAAATCGTTCAACCGATGGAAATTTAACAATATATCTCAGTTTATGCGGTTGCGTTTACACCTTCTTTCCCATCACCAGAAGATTACCTCGGCGTTAAACATTAATATCAGGAGCCAATTGCAAAACCGCGATTGCGCGCTGATTTTTCGCCCTGAAAGGGAATAAATCGAGGCATCCGGGTCCGAACCTGGCATGGTGTTTCCACGACAAATCACCAACAGGCGAGTGCCTCGAAATGCCTCTGCGCGAGACGCTA
>CANJJI010000129.1 GCA_947474545.1 Beijerinckiaceae bacterium
GCGCAAGCGGCGGATGCCGCGCGTCCGCAATCACGGAAAATGGGCCATGCAAGGCCAGAACGGTATGGCGAACGCCCGGAAACAGCGCTATCCGGCAAAATCAGCCCCAAGCTGGCGAATCCCCCGAAGAGTTTTGCAAGAGGCTCTATCGAGTTTTTTATGCGCAAACCTGCGGACAGATAAATCCGTCCCCCTTCTTGCATTGCAGCAAGGCCTCCCCTATAAGCGCGCCCATTCCACAGGCGGATCGATCGCGTCCCTGCTTCAAGGGCCGCTCCGGTGCGGGGATTTCCCCGCCACATGTCCGCCGAGGTATAACCGGAGATAAGAATACCATGGCTGTTCCTGATTTTTCTATGCGCCAGCTGCTTGAAGCGGGCGCTCATTTCGGCCACCAGTCCCATCGCTGGAACCCGAAAATGGCCCCCTATCTGTTCGGCATCCGCAACAACATCCACATCATCGACCTCGCCCAGACCGTGCCCTTGCTGCATCAGGCGCTGAAGACCGTTGGCGACACCGTGGCCAAGGGTGGCCGCGTATTGTTCGTCGGCACCAAGCGTCAGGCTGCGCCGTCGATTGCTGATTCCGCCAAGAAATCCGCGCAATATTTCATCAACTCGCGCTGGCTCGGCGGCACGCTGACCAATTGGAAGACGATTTCCGGCTCGATCGAGCGTCTGCGCAAGCTCGACAATGAGCTCAATGCCGGCATCTCCGGCCTCACCAAGAAAGAGCGCCTGATGCTTTCGCGCGAGCGCGACAAGCTTGAAAAGGCGCTGGGCGGGATCAAGGACATGGGCGGCGTGCCCGATCTGATGTTCGTGATCGACACCAACAAGGAAGCGCTGGCGATCAAGGAAGCCAATCGCCTCAACATCCCCGTTGTCGCTATCCTCGACAGCAATTGCGATCCGGCCGGCATTACCCATCCGATTCCCGGCAATGACGACGCGGGCCGCGCGATCCAGCTCTATTGCGATCTGATCGCCAAGGCCTGTATCGAAGGCATTGGCCGCGCCGCTGGTTCCTCGGGCCGTGATCTCGGCGCGATGGAAGCGCCGGTTGTCGAGACGCTGCCGGATGCAGCCGCCGCCGAAGAGCCGGTTGAAGTCTACGAAAGCCTCGCCGCCCCGCGCGGCGCCCCTGACGATCTGACCAAGCTGACGGGCGTCGGCCCCGAGCTCGAAAAGAAGCTCAATGACGCCGGTGTTTTCCATTGGTGGCAGGTGTCCGCCATGCAGGCCGATGATGTCGCCAAGCTCGATGCCGAACTCAAGCTCAATGGCCGCATCGCCCGGGATAACTGGGTTGATCAGGCTCGCAAGCTTCTGAGCGCCTAAACTCTGAATGGGCGCTGTGGCGCCTCCGGAATCAAGACAGCGGGACGGGCAGGGCTCCCCCGCTGTCATCATTCTGAAACGACCAACCCCGAAATGAAACCTCCGGGAGAAATCTCCCGCCAGACAGAGGATGATCTCCATGGCCGCTATCACCGCCGCCCTCGTCAAGGATCTGCGCGAAATGACCGGCGCAGGCATGATGGATTGCAAGAATGCGTTGACCGAATCCAACGGCGAAATCGAAGCCGCCGTTGACTGGCTGCGCAAGAAGGGGCTTTCCAAGGCCGCCAAGAAATCTGACCGTGTTGCCGCCGAAGGCCTTGTCGCCGTCCGCACATCCGGAACGCGCGGCATTGCCATTGAGCTGAATTCGGAGACCGATTTCGTCGCCCGCAATGCTGACTTCCAGCAACTGGCTTCGTCCATCGCTTCCGTGGCTCATTCGGGCGGCATCAATGATGTCGAGAAGCTGAAAGAAGCCGGCTATCCCAGCGGCGGAAAAGTCGCGGACGCCATCGCCAATTCGATCGCGACGATCGGCGAGAACATGACCTTGCGCCGCGTAGCGATGCTGGAAGTCTCGGCTGGCGCCGTGGGCCAATATGTCCACAACGCCATCGGCGACGGCCTGGGCAAGATTGGCGTGATGGTGGCGCTGGAATCAACGGGCACTGCAGACGCGCTCAATGACCTCGGCCGCAAGATCGCCATGCATGTCGCTGCCGCTTCGCCTGTGGCGCTCGATGCCTCCAGCGTCGATGCCGCCGTGATCGAGCGCGAAAAGAACGTGTTGCGCGAGAAGAACGCAGGCAAGCCAGCCAATGTTCTCGAAAAGATCGTTGAATCCGGCCTGAAGACCTATTTCAAGGAAGTCTGCCTGCTGGATCAGGCCTATATCCACGATCCCGCCAAGACTGTCGCACAGGCGGTCGCGGAAGCAGCCAAGACGGCTGGCGCTCCCGTGGCGCTGAAGGGCTTCGTCCGTTTCGCGCTGGGCGAGGGCATCGAGAAGCAGGAAAGCGACTTTGCGGCTGAGGTCGCGGGCATGGCGCGGTAAAGACTTTGCCTATTGAATAACCAGCAAGGCGGTCCCCGGGGCCGCCTTGTTGCTTTTTGAGCGGCGCATGGCTGCCTTGCCGCCAATGCGCTTGGCCCCGGCGCGCTGTCGCCCTATGTTGCGTTGCATGATCTGGGCGTCGTTAATGCGTCCCGGCGATTCCATTCCCGTTTCACGCTATTGCAGGCCCTCATGAGCGTTCAGACCGCCGATCAAGCCATCGCCACACCGGCGGCAGCTGCACCTTTCGATGCGGAAGCTGCGCGCAAGAGCGCGCCTGTGCAGATGGTCCTGTGGACCATGTGCTTTCTGCATTTCGCCAACGATCTCCTGCAATCGTTGATGTCGGCGATCCTGCCGATCCTGAAAGACAATTTTCATCTCGATTATGCGCAAACGAGCTTGATCGTCTCGGTCTATATGGCCTTTGCCTCTCTTATCCAGCCATTCGTCGGCATGTACACGGACAAGCGGCCATCGCCCTGGGCGCTGTCGACATCAATGATCGCAACAGCGGCTGGTGTTGCTATGCTGACATTTGCTGGCACCTATCAGCTGGTGTTGCTTGCGGCTGTATTCATCGGAATAGGCTCGGCGATTTTCCACCCCGAGGGGTCGCGCATGACGCGGCTGGCAGGCGGAAACCGTCCCGGCGTCGCGCAGGCGACCTTTCAGGTGGGAGGCAATTTCGGGCAGGCGAGTGGCCCGCTTCTGGCCGCTTTCGTGATCGTGCCATTTGGCCAGAGCGGGATCGGCTGGTTCGTGCTGGTGGCTCTGCTGGCCTATGTGATCATGCTGATGGTCGGCCGCTGGGCCGCGCCGCGTATCCACGCGCAAACGCGCAGCGCGCGCGCCACCTCGGCAGAAGATAACCCCTACGGACTGACACGCGGGCGGCTGATCTTCCTGATCACGATCCTGCTGATTCTCATGTTCTCCAAAAGCGTTTATTCTGTCAGCCTCAGCACATTCTACACGTTTTATCTGATGGAAAAATTCGCCATTCCGCTGCGTGACGCCCAGCTTTATTTGTTCCTGTTTATGGGATCGGTCGCGGCAGGCGTCTATTTCGGCGGGCCGATCGGCGACCGCATAGGCCGCAAATATGTCATCTGGATTTCGATCCTCGGCGCATTGCCGTTCACGCTCATCTTGCCTTACGCAAACCTGATGGGCTCGGCTGTGTTGACCGTGATCATCGGCTTCATCATGTCGGCGTCCATGTCGCAGATCATGGTCTATGCGATGGAGCTTGCGCCACGCAAAGTGGGCGTCATGTCAGGCCTTTTCTTCGGCTTCGGTTTTGGAATTGCCGGTGTGGCGGCCACGGCGCTCGGCTATCTGGTGGACAGGACGAGTCTTGAGTTTGTCTACAAGGTCTGTTCATTCCTGCCGCTGATTGGGCTGGCGACAGTGTTCCTGCCGGATTTGCGGAAGAAATACGGCAACTGAGCGGGCATTGCTGGTGCGCCTTTTCGCTCTATATGCAAGATGCAAAGGGCGGGCGCACCAATGAATGAAGTGATCCGAAAGAGTCAACACAATCCGCTGCTGACGGGTTTATACGCAGCTTTGCCGGTCGCAGCTGCTGCTGTGCTGGGAAACGTTGCGACGATTCCAAATATCCCGGTCTGGTATGCGTCGCTGGCTAAGCCATCATTTAATCCGCCCAACTGGATTTTCGGCCCTGTCTGGACGCTGCTGTTCATTATGATGGCCTATGCCTTTTATTGCATATTGCGGCTGCCCCATGCGATGGCAGGGCGCCGCCTCGCCATCGGGTTATTTCTAATTCAGATGGCGTTGAATGCCTTGTGGTCATGGGCTTTCTTTGCTGCACATAATCCTCTGGCTGGTTTGATTGTCATCGTATGTCTTTGGATGATGATCGCAGCAACGATCGTGAGTTTTTTTCGTCTCGCCAGAACGGCAGGTGCACTTCTTGTGCCCTATATCCTCTGGGTTTCCTTCGCGCTTGTCCTCAACGCTGCGATCTTTCGGCTCAACGCCTAGCCCGGTCATTCGCCGGCCACGTGCGCCTTCGCACTTCCTCCCAAATGGTGCTCCCGTAATCTCCAATCATCGCCGGTGAGCAAGACGCCCCGGCAAATGAAACAGGAGAGAACCATGAACGCCTTCGCAAAAAAGACACTGACCACCGCCTTTGCCGCCCTCACACTCGGCATCACGCTCGCAGCGACCTCCGCGCCTGCCGAAGCCCGCTGGGGCCGCAATGCAGCTTTCTTCGGTGGCGCAGCCGGCCTCGTCGGCGCCGCGATCATCGCGAACAATTATGCCCGTCCCGCTTATGCAGCCCCGGTTTACGGCGGTGAATGCTGGACCGAGCGCCGCGCGGTCTACAATAGCTGGGGTGACTTCGTTGGTTATCGCCCGCAGCGCGTCTGCAACTGAGATGCCTCATAACTGAGATCGACGGACCCGCGGCTTACCCCGCCCCCGCCCCACACAGTTGCGGTTCCGTTGTAGCCCTCCGGGATCCCCTACCGGAGGGCTTTTCTGTGACAAGCGAGTGCGGCATGGACAAGGTTCCAGCGCTGGCGCTGTTTTGAACGGGCGAATCGCTTTACTCAATTTGACGGGGTGGAATCGTCTGCCCGAAATCAGGGCTCCGCATGGCCGAAGGCAAAGCACCCATCCGTTGGAAACGCGTCGTCCTCAAGCTCTCTGGTGAGGCTTTGATGGGGCCATTGTCCCATGGCCTGCATCAGCCGACGCTTGAGCGGATTGCCCGTGACGTGAAAAGCGCTGTCGCATTGGGTGTTGAAATCGCGATTGTCGTTGGCGGCGGGAATTTCTTTCGCGGCATTCAGGGCGCTGACAAAGGCATCGATCGCGCCCGCGCCGATTCGATTGGCATGCTGGCCACAGTGATGAACGGGCTTGCCGTCGAACATGCGATTGAGAAAGCAGGGCAGCCCGCCCGCGCGCTTTCGGCGGTCCCCATGCCCTATGTGTGCCAGCCCTATTCGCGCCAGGCGGCGCTGAACCATCTGGGCAAGGGCAGGGTGACCGTTCTGGCCGGTGGCACAGGCAATCCGTTTTTCACGACTGACACTGGCGCAGCCCTGCGTGCGGCGGAATTGTCCGCTGACGCGGTCCTGAAAGCCACCCAGGTCGATGGAGTCTATTCCGCCGATCCCAAAAAGGACCCGTCCGCCATTCGTTATGACAGACTGACCCATGATGAGGCCATTGCCAAAAATCTCGGCGTGATGGACACGGCAGCCTTCGCAATAGCACGCGAGAACAATCTGCAGATTCTGGTGTTTCGGCTAGCCGAAGAGGGGGCGATTACGGCGGCGCTGAAGGGCGAGAGCACTTCGACACTGGTCGTGCCATGACCAGCCGGGATCTTCTCGTTGCCCAAATCTTTTCACAGCAAAGCCATCTGGAGTTCGCAGAGGGAGTGGAGCGTGGCGGCGAAGCCCGTTACACTGGCGGAGAAAATGGCCAAACTGACAGGACTGACAGATGAGCGGACAATTTGATCTCGCCGATATTCAGCGCCGCATGACGGGCGCGCTCCAGTCTCTGAAACATGAATTTAGCGGTCTGCGCACCGGGCGCGCATCCGCGAGCCTGCTCGATCCCGTCAACGTTCAGGCTTACGGGTCAGTGATGCCTCTCTCTCAATGCGCGACAGTCAGCGTGCCTGAGCCGCGCCTCTTGTCGGTGCAGGTCTGGGACAAAAGCATGGTGCAGGCCGTGGAGAAGGCCATCCGCGATTCAAACCTCGGCCTCAATCCACAGACCGAAGGGCAGGTGATGCGCATTCGCATTCCCGAACTGAACGAACAGCGCCGCAAGGAACTTGTCAAAGTGGCGCATAAATATGCCGAAGACGCCAAGATTGCCGTGCGCCACGTGCGCAAGGACGGCATCGACCAGACCAAGAAACTGCTGAAGGACAAGGACATCAGCGAAGACGACGCCAAACGTCATGAAGCCAGCGTACAGAAGGCGACTGATGCAGCCGTGTCGGAAATTGATCAGGTTTTGGCGGCCAAGGAAAAAGAGATTATGCAGGTTTAGGCTGGCAGACCGGCGGCGGGGCGCATGATGCGGGACGATAACAAGCAGGCCGATGATTTCCCGGCGCCTCAGCGGGCGGCGGCAAGTTCGCCGCGTCATGTCGGCATCATCATGGACGGAAACGGACGGTGGGCGACGTCACGTGGTTTCCCCCGCGTGGAAGGGCATCGCCGCGGCGTCGAGGCGTTGCGGCGTACGATCAGGATTGCCGGGGAATACCGCATTTCCTTTGTGACGATTTATGCATTTTCAGCTGAAAACTGGCGCAGACCTGCACAGGAAGTGAGTTATCTTCTGGGCCTGTTGCGCCGGTTCATCCGCAACGATCTTGCCGAACTTCACGCCAGCGGCGTGCGCGTGCGCGTCATCGGTTCGCGCGAAAACGTCCCGCCGGATATCATCTCGCTCATCACCGATGCCGAAGAGATGACAAAAGCCAATACCAATATGACCCTGGTCGTCGCCTTCAACTACGGCAGCCGTCAGGAAATCGCCGACGCGGCGCGCAAGCTGGCTCAGCAGGCTGTGCGCGGCGAAATTGACCCCGCCGCAATTGACCCTGCCATGATCGGCGCAAACCTTTATGCGCCAGATATTCCCGACCCCGATCTGATCATCCGGACTTCAGGCGAACAGCGTTTGTCGAACTTCTTGATGTGGCAGGCGGCCTACGCTGAATTCGTGTTTTTGCCGATTCACTGGCCGGATTTCGACCGAGCGGCCTTTGATACGGCGCTGGCCGAATTCGCCGCACGCGATCGCCGTTTCGGGGCCCTGTCCGCTGCGCCGGCAGATCCGGCGCCCGTGGGCCGGGCGGCTTTGACCGGATCGTGAAAAACCCCGGCCGGCCTCATCGCGAAGTAAAAACGCAGCTCCTGAGACGGGGAGGGTCGCGCTCACAGGGTTTATGCCATGAGTGACCTCGGCCCCAGACTGGCTTCGGCTGTCGTAATGATTATTCTGGCGCTGGGCGCACTGTGGCTCGGTGGCCGCTGGTTCGTGGCGTTCTGGCTTGTTGCGGCCTCTGCCATATTCTGGGAATGGCTGGGTTTGATAGGCGCGCAAAACCGGCTGTTCAAAGCCGGACTTGGCGCATGCGTGTTTGCAATCCTGGCCGCGTTGACCGCCAAAGGCGTTGTGGAATTCGCTATGGTGGTTCTGGTCCTTGTGGCCATCGCCGCTGCGGCTGCCGAACGGGGCCGTAAACCCGTATGGGCCGCGGCCGGCATGATTTACGCCGGTTCACTCATGATTGCTGTGACGGGACTTCGCCTGTCGCTGTGGGGCGGCGCAGAGGCAATCCTGTGGCTCTTTGCCGTTGTCTGGGGCACCGATATTCTCGCCTATTTCGGGGGCCGGCTAATCGGCGGCCCGAAACTCTGGCCGCGGGTATCGCCCAAAAAAACCTGGTCTGGCTTCCTTACAGGCGTATTTGGCGGAGCGCTGGCGGGCACGATCGTACTCATGAATGCGATGCCCGCTGGCCAGCAGTCCGTTTTGGCCTATATCCTTATAGGGCTGGCCGCCGGCGCGATTTCACAAGGCGGCGATCTCCTGGAATCCTCCATAAAGCGGCATTTCGACGTCAAGGATTCCAGCAACCTCATTCCCGGTCATGGTGGCTTCATGGACCGGCTGGACGGCTTCATTACAGCGTGTGTATGTGCGGCGCTGCTGGGCATGGCGCGTGGCGGCGGGATCAATCCGGCAACCGGATTGCTGATCTGGTAAAAAATGTTGAAAAACATAATGTTGGAAGCTAATCCGGATTCAAGACTGGAAGTACGCGCCGGGCCCACCGTGCGGCGGCTGACGATCCTTGGCGCGACAGGTTCAATAGGCCGTTCGACCGCCCAGGTTTTGCGCGACGCGCCGGGTCTGTTTGAAATCGAGGCGGTCGTTGGCGGCAGGGATGCTATGGCGCTCGCCGCTCTGGCGCGTGAACTTGGTGCCAGCTGCGCTGTAATTGCTGACGAAACTGCGTTAGCCGATTTGCGCGATGCGCTGGCCGGCAGCGGCATAGAAGCTTCGGCGGGCCGTCAGGCGATCATCGAAGCCGCTGGCCGTCCTGTCGATGTTGTAGTTGGCGCGATTACTGGCGCGGCAGGCGTGGAGCCGATGTTTGCGGCATTGGCGCCAGGCCGGACCATTGCACTGGCGAACAAGGAAACTCTGGTTTGTGCTGGAGCGCCCTTCATGCGCGCAGCGAAAGCCGCACATTGCCGCATTCTGCCGATGGATAGCGAGCACAACGCGATTTTTCAGGCGCTGGGTGGCGCTTCGCCTGAAACCATCGAGAAGATGATCCTGACAGCATCCGGCGGCCCTTTCCGCACATGGACCGCTAGGGCGATTGCGGCAGCTACGCCGGAACAGGCCTTGCTGCATCCAAACTGGCTGATGGGACCCAAAGTCACCGTCGACTCGGCCGGCCTTATGAACAAGGGCCTCGAATTGATTGAGGCTCATCATCTCTTTGGCGTGCCTGCTGACAAACTTGACGTTCTCGTGCATCCGCAATCGATCGTGCACGGGCTCGTCAGTTTCGCCGATGGTGCGCTGGTGGCGGGGTTGTCGAGCCCGGATATGAAGGTGCCGATCGCCCATTGCCTTGGCTGGCCTGACAGGATCGCCACGACAAGCCGCCGTCTGGATCTGTCGGAAATTGCCACGCTGACGTTTGAACGTCCCGACTTCATCCGGTTCCCGGCACTTGCACTGGCCATGGAGATGATGCGGGAAGGGGGGGCGATGCCAACCGTCCTGAATGCGGCAAACGAACTGGCCGTTGAGGCGTTTCTCGCTGGCGCACTGAGCTTTGCCGGAATTGTCACGCTGGTTCGAAGCGTCTGTGAAGCTGCAGCGCGCGAGGGCCTGTCGCGTGACTTGTCATCCATGGCTGACGCGCTGGCCGTTGACCATATTGCAAGAGAAAGGGCTCGCACTATCTTGGCGCACCCCCCATCTGTCCGATAGTAATACTTCAGTAACCAAAGGGCGGCTGTCGCCGTCCAAGGGTGTTGCGTGAGGCGGCGATGTCAATTTTGCAAACGTTGTGGAGTTTTTCGGGGTATCTGATCCCGTTCGTTGTAGTCCTCAGCATTGTCGTGTTCTTTCACGAGCTTGGCCATTTTCTCGTAGGCCGCTGGTGTGGCGTGAAGGTCGAGGCCTTCTCCATCGGCTTTGGTCCTGAACTCTTCTCATTCACCGACGGCAAGGGAACGCGTTGGCGCCTCGCAGCGATTCCACTTGGCGGTTATGTGAAATTTTACGGCGACGCCAATGCCGCGAGCATGTCGAGTGAAGAGATCGAGGCCGCAATGAGCGCCGAGGATCGCAAGATCAGCCTGTTCGGGCAAAGCGTCGGCAAACGCGCAGCGATCGTGGCGGCGGGTCCGATAGCGAACTTCATCCTGGCGCTGGTGATCTTTACCGGTCTGTTCTGGACGTCCGGGAAAGCCGAACTCGCGCCGCGAATCGCGTCTGTCCGGCCGGGTGAGGCGGCTGAAAAAGCGGGCTTCCAGCCCGGTGATCTCGTGATTTCAATTGATGGCCAGAAGATTGCGAGCTGGAACGAATTGCAGCGTACGGTTCAGGCGTCGGGCGGCGTGTCCCTGAATTTCGTCGTCGAACGCGGTAACCGCGAAGTCAGCCTGACGGTTACCCCGGTCAGGCAGGATATCGAGACGCAATTTGGCAGCCACCGCGCAGGCCTGCTGGGCGTCACGGCCGCCAATAGCGCCGAAAATTGGAAAATGAAGGAATTCACCTTCGGCCAGGCTTTGGGTGAAAGCATCCATGAAACCTGGTATGTGATTGAGCGTACAGGATCTTATATTGGCGGTCTGTTTGCCGGCAAGGAATCGGCGGCGCAGATATCCGGCCCGCTCAGAATTGCCGAGGTCTCTGGGGAGCTGGCCAAGATCAGCATCGCGGCGCTGATCAATCTGGCCGCAATTCTGTCGATTTCTATCGGTCTACTGAACCTGTTTCCGGTGCCGCCGCTGGACGGAGGACATTTGCTTTACTTTGCTGTCGAAGCATTGAAAGGCCGTCCGCTGTCCCAGAGGGGGCAAGAAATGGGGATGCGGATTGGACTGGCTATGGTGCTCGCGCTGATGGTTTTTGCAACCTTCAACGATATTGTTCACGTTGGCCCGAAGTTGCTGAGAATATTCGGTTAACCGGCGCGTAACCATAAAACGTGTCGTCAGGGCAACGCAAACCGTAAATTCACTTTCACCGGACAAAAGAGCATTTGCAGGTTTCTATAAACCTTGTAGAAGCTTTGGATTAAGGGTGTCATCAGGATGCGACTCGCATGCTGGTGACAACGACCTGGGACGTGCCGCGCGGTAATTCAATGCCGCAAGTACAGTTGCAGGCGCACAGAGCTGCAAGGTTCTGGGTCCGGCAAGTCTGGAATGTGACGGGGATCGGTCAGACGATGAAGAGTTTCAACAGGTTATCAAAGCGAATGATCGCGGCCGGTTTGGCTATGGCGGGTCTGTTCGCTGCGGCCACGATCACGCCAGCCCTCGCGCAAAATGTTGTCGTGCAGGGGACTCAGAAGGTCGATGCTGAAACCGTCCGCTCTTATTTCCGCGGCAACGATCAGGGCCGCATCAACGATGCTGTTAAGGAATTATACGCGACCGGGCTGTTTTCGGACGTTCGCGTGACCCGCGAAGGCGGCCGGATTGTTGTGCGCGTCGTCGAGGCGCAATCCATCAACCGCATCGCTTTTGAGGGCAATAGCCGGGTCAAGAGCGCCCAGCTGAGCAAGGAAGTTCAGTCGCGTTCACGTGGCGCCTATATTCCTTCCACAGTCGAAGCTGACGTCCAGCGCATCAAGGATCTTTACCGCAGGGCAGGGCGCGGCGATGCGACAGTCTCCGCCCGCACAGTGCCGCTGGAAAACGGCCGCGTTGATGTCGTCTATACGATCAATGAGGGTTCAAAGACCGGCATCCGTTCTATCACCTTTGTCGGCAACAACGCCTATTCGTCCTACCGTCTGCGCAACCTGATGGAAGTGACGCAGATGAATTTCATGTCGTGGTTCAAAGACTCCGACGTCTATGACCCCGACAAGATCTCTGCCGATCTGGACCGGATCCGCCGCTTCTATCTCAAGAACGGTTACGCCGACTTCCGAGTGGTCGGCAACGACACACGTTATGATGAAGCCGAACGCGGCTGGATCGTCGTGGTGACAGTGGAAGAGGGCCAGCCCTACCGCATCAGCTCGGTGAACGTTGATTCGCGCATCCCTGATGTGCCTGCCGAAACGCTGATTTCCCGGACACGGATTTCCGCCGGCGAATATTACAACGGCGACAAGGTCGAAAAGGCCGTTACCGAGCTGACACGCGAAGTTGCGCGCAAAGGCTATGCGTTTGCCTCGGCCCGCCCGAATGGCGATCGCGACCAGGTCAATCATACGATTGCCCTGAGCTTCATTCTCGAAGAGGGCCCGCGCGCCTATGTCGAGCGGATTGTCGTGCGTGGCAATACGCGTACCCGTGATTACGTGGTGCGCCGCGAATTCGATATCGGCGAAGGCGACGCCTATAATCGCGTGCTGATCGACCGTGCCGAACGGCGCCTGAACAATCTCGGCTTCTTCAAGTCGGTCAAGATTACCAATCTGCCTGGATCTGCGCCTGATCGCGTGGTTGTGGTCGTCGACGTGGAAGACAAGCCGACTGGTTCGTTTGGTATCTCCGGCGGCTATTCGACCACAGATGGTTTCCTGGCGGAAGTATCCGTGAGCGAAGCCAACTTCATGGGCCGGGGCCAGTATGCCAAAGCATCTGTGACCTATGGCCAGCGCACTCGCGGTATCGACCTGTCGTTCACGGAGCCCTATTTCCTGGGTTACCGCATGTCGGGCGGCTTTGATCTCTTCGCCAAGGAAACCCGCAATTCGCGTTATGCGGTGTATGAGTCGACCTCTGTGGGTGGCGCGCTGCGTCTGGGCGTCCCGATCACAGAAGAGTTTTCGGTGGGGCTGCGGTATTCGCTCTACCGGACGGAGATCAGGATTCCGAACGATGCCAAGCGGCCCTACAATGATTGTACTTTGCCGATCGCTGGCGTGACGCCTGGTACTGTGGGTGGTCCTCCAGATCCATCTATCAACACTTCGACTGTAACCTGCTTGAACAATGGCGAAGCCTCGCTGGCGATCAAGGAGGCTGCCGGGGCGAGAATTACGTCCATGGTTGGCGGTTCGCTTGTTTACAGTACACTGGACAATATTCGTAACCCGACGAGCGGTATTTATGCTGAACTTCGCGGCGACGTTGCTGGCCTTGGCGGAAATGCCCACTTTACTCGCGTGACCGGCGATGCCCGTTATTACTACCCGATTTGGGATGACGTGATTGGCTTTGTCAGAGCGAAGGGTGGCCACACCATGGCGTTGGGTGGGCAGAAGCTTCGTATTATCGACAATTTCAACGTCGGCAGTTCGATCATACGCGGCTTCGCACCCAATGGCCTAGGCCCTCGTGACGTGTCGCCAGGTGTCGATACACGTACGTCGGGTCTCGGTGGCACAAGCTATTTTGGGGTAACTGCCGAAGTTCAGTTCCCGATCTTTGGTTTGCCAAAAGAGGTGGGTCTGAAGGGCGCCCTGTTCGCGGATGCGGGTACTTTGTTTGGCTATAACGGTAATACAAACTTCGCCAATCTGGCCCCAAACAACAATAACCCCCTCGTTGGTGGTTGTAAGGCGCCGCAACAGCAAGCTGGTGGTAACAATTTGTTCTATCAACCGGGCACCTGCATCACGGTACATGACTCGCACATGATCAGGGCGTCGGTCGGCGCTGGTGTTCTTTGGGCCTCGCCCCTCGGGCCTATTCGCTTCGACTATGCCGTTGCGCTTCGTAAAGACAAACTCGACGTCACCCAGCGCTTCAAGTTCTCCGGCGGCGGTTCATTCTGATCGTCTCATCTGAAACAAAAAGCCGGATTGCGGGAGCAGTCCGGCTTTTTGCTGAGCGCGTCCGCTATCAGGTCTCAAGGACAAGCGTCCCCAGGGGAATCGCATTTGAAATAGCGTGCTGTTTCGGGCGCTGATTTTACGTTTTGCTTGAGATGGATTCTACCGGGCCGTGAACGAATCACGGCGCGGGAGAATATTTTGGACAAATTTATTGAATGCTGGGAGGGATTGGTCGATCCTCGCACGGGCAATGCCGCGTTGCA
>CANJJI010000130.1 GCA_947474545.1 Beijerinckiaceae bacterium
AGAAGATCAAGAATGTGGTAAGCGATACCTCGCTGGGCATGCCAAACTGACCTGCAACGGCAGGAAAATGCGGATCACCGGTTACTTCTTTGTAATGTTGGCCGGTTTTCATTGACTTTACGCCAAAATCGATTAAGTAGGTGTTCGCGTACAACGCGCCTGACTCCCGGAGAACGTCAAATCGCTCTGGTATGTCAAGGAGCTCTGCTCCATCCGGCTAGATTTACGCTGGTTCCGGGACAATCACGGAAAACATCCACCTTTCAGCCCCATGGCATATTGGCCGAAGGCAAAGAGGTATATCTCCCTACGAAAGCAATTCATGTCATTCAAGGAAACCGGGCTGAGCGAGAAAGTTCTCGCCGCCGTTGAAGCCTCAGGCTACACAGAACCTACGCCCATTCAGGCACAAGCAATTCCCCACGCACTCCAAGGCCGCGATGTACTCGGCATCGCTCAGACAGGCACCGGCAAGACGGCCGCCTTTGTTCTGCCCATGCTCTGCCGGCTTGAACAGGGCCGCGCCCGTGCGCGCATGCCGCGCACACTCATTCTCGAACCCACGCGCGAACTCGCAGCACAGGTGGAAGAAGCCTTTCTGAAATACGGCGCGCAGCACAAGCTGAACGTCGCGCTCCTGATCGGCGGCATGGCTTTCGGCGATCAGGAAACCAAGATCATGCGCGGCGCTGACGTATTGATCGCAACACCAGGCCGGCTGCTCGATTTTTACGAACGCGGCAAACTGCTGCTGACAGGCATCGAAATCCTTGTGATCGACGAAGCCGACCGTATGCTCGACATGGGCTTCATTCCCGATATCGAAAAGATCTGCAAACTGGTGCCATTCACGCGGCAGACCCTTTTCTTCTCGGCGACAATGCCGCCGGAAATCACCCGCCTGACAGAGGCCTTCCTGCAAAACCCTGTGCGGGTAGAAGTCGCCCGCGTAGGCTCGACAGCCATTAACATCACCCAAGGGCTAGTCGCCTCGCACGGTGGCCGCGAAAAGCGCGAGACCCTTCGCCGCCTCATCCGTGGCGCCGAAGATTTTCGCAATGCTATTATATTCTGCAACCGCAAACGGGACGTTGCGATCCTTCACAAGTCACTTCTGACCCACGGTTTCTCAGCAGGCGCATTGCACGGCGACATGGACCAGCCGGCCCGCATGGCCTCGCTCGACGCCTTCAAGAACGGCGAGGTCAGCCTGATTGTCTGTTCAGACGTCGCAGCGCGCGGTCTCGACATCCCCGATGTCAGCCACGTTTTCAATTTCGATCTGCCTATCCACGCCGACGACTACGTCCACCGTATCGGCCGCACTGGCCGCGCCGGTAAATTCGGTACAGCTATCTCCATCGTGACTCGCGAAGACACACGCCACATCGACGCCATTGTTAAACTTATCAACAAACCCATCGAATGGATGGGTCCTGGCCTGGACGAACTTGGCGATGCGCCTGAGGAGCAGCGCCCGCGCGGACGCGGACGCACGCGCGGTGGCGACTCCTCTGGACGTGGCGAACGTGGGGGCCGCTCACGTGGCGAACGCCCGGAGCGTGGAAGCCGTCCGGATAGGACAGGCCGCCCGCCCCGCCCGTCCCTTGGGGAAGACGCTCAACCCATGGCGGGCGCGCCGATGCCCGGCATGCCATTCGAGCCTCGCATTGAGCCTGAATTTGCCCCGCGCTTTGAAGCCAGACCCGAGCGCCGCCCCCGCCGCATCGCATCGCCGGTTGCAGAATCTGATGAACAACCAAGGATTGACAGAGCACCTCGCGAACCCCGCGACCGCGAAGATCGCGGCGGCTATCAGTCAACAAACCGCCAGCCTCGCCCCGAGGGCGCGCCGCCGCGCCGCTATCGCGACGATGATCTCGGCCCGTCTTTCGTTGGTCTTGGCGACCACATGCCCGCATTTTTAACCCGGCCTGTGGTGATCAAGCGGGTTGCGAAGCCTGAAAGTTCTGAACAGGCTGCGGCGGAAGAATAGGCTAAAATAAGGGGCATTGCTCTTTCACGGCGGGTCATCCTTACCCCGCCGTTTTTTCTTCACCTTCCCTGCAGCGGCCCTTTTCGCTGCCCCCAACGCAAGCCCGCACCAGTGACGAAGCGCCACTTCGTCCTCATGCGCCTCTTCCGGCAGCAGCCGATAGGATGTCACCGTGGTCCCACGCTTGCTCTCAAAAGAGAAAGGCCGCAGGCCATACGCTTCAAATTGAGGCAGATTTTCACTGTCCGTTTTCAAATAGATTTCGCCGCCCGCTTCAATTGCGAACACCAGCCCATCTGAATAGATGCCAAGTCCGCCAAACATGCGTTTGATTGTGACCGCGCCAATGGGTTTGAACAGATCTTCGACCGCCCGTCTGTCCATAGATCGCTATTCATGCGCAGCCAGCGCATCCGCCTTCGCCGGGGTAATCGCCACACTCTCACCGCAACCACAAGCGGATGTCTCATTGGGGTTCTTGAACACAAAGCCGGATGACAGCTTGTCGACCTTGTAATCCATCTCGGTGCCGAGCAGGAACAGGATCGCCTTGGGGTCAATGACCACTTTCGCGCCCTTGTCCTCGACAACTTCGTCGAACTTGCCGATCTCGGTTGCCCATTCCATCGTATAGGACATGCCCGCACAACCGCCATTTTTCACGCCCACCTTGAGCGCTGCTATGGGCCGATCATTGTTCGACATGATTTCGGCGACACGCGCCGCAGCCGCATCAGTTAGCGTCATCACTTTGGGGCGAGGTCTCGCACTGGCCATGTTCGTCTCCGTATTCCAGCGGTTCAAGGCCGCAGGGTGATACTTGTCTCTAGATAGGAGGAAGCGCCGCCGAATAATAGGCTCTTCACTTACCGTCCCGCACATATATCCCGCCAAACGTTACATTCATCCCACCGCAGCCGGAATTGTCCGATACCGCCAGATAACGCCCCAAACGCTTCATCGCCACCAGACAGGCAGACTTTCCTGCTTCATTCAAAGACTCCGTCCCATCATAGGCTGGATCATTGCTGAGAAGATTGCCGCGCGGCGCTGCGCTGGCTGAGAATTCGCCTGTGTTGACAAGGCCCTTCGCAACACGTTGCGAGTTTCTTCCGCCCCACGTTGCAACTCCCTTCATGTGAACACGATCACCCACCGCCTTTAACTCGATGTTGGCCTCTTCGTCGCGCTTCCATGAGCCGCTCCAATCCTCCGTAGGCAGGGCGCTGACCGGATCGGGAAAAACCATATCCTCAAGCGGCAACCAGCCCGTCGTCGCGATCCCCTGCGCGGACATGTAAAGCGCACAGATCAAGGGCCCCTCGCTCATGGCGGTTAGCACTTCGTCGCCCGGCACTATGATAGCCCGCTTGGCGCAGGCAGGGACTTTCCGCGGACATTGCGGATTTTTCTCGGTCCTGTCGGAAATGAAATTCACCTTCAAGGCCGGAGAACGCGCCGTTGCCAGCCGCAACCCTGGCAGACGCGCCTGCCATTCGACATCTCCGCACAAGCTGCCCGCCCTGGCCGCCCCGGCGTACGTAACCGCCACACACAACAGCGCCAGAGAAAACCGCGCGCGCCGGCTCACCACATATCCAAAGCGACTTTGGCCTCATCAGACATCCGGCTCTGATCCCATGGCGGATCGAACACCATAGCCACTTTCACGCCGGCGACGCCCTGCACCGCGCTGACAGCATCCTCAACCCATTTCGGCATCTCGCCGGCTACGGGGCAACCCGGCGCGGTCAGCGTCATGTCCACCGACACGAAACGGCTGTCATCGATATCAATCTTGTATATGAGCCCAAGTTCATAGACATCCACAGGAATTTCCGGATCGAACACAGTCTTGAGCGCAGTGACGATCTCCTCAGTAAGCCGGTCCAGTTCTTCGGGCGGAATGGCTGAAGCTAGCGACAAATCCGGCCGGTTGGGCTGGAACTCGCGGGGCTCGGCGGCAGGACTCGTTTCAGACATAACGCACCCCTCAGGAGAACAAAGCTTCGGCGCGCTTCAGCGCCTCGGCGAGGATGTCGATTTCTTCTAGCGTATTATAAAGCCCGAACGAAGCCCGGCACGTTGAAGTCACGCCGAACCGGCTCAGCAAGGGCATGGCGCAATGGGTGCCGGCACGTACAGCCACGCCCGAACGGTCTATGACCGTCGCCACATCATGGGCATGGGCGCCCTTCATCTCAAAAGAAAGGATCGCGCCTTTGTCATGCGCCGTACCGATGATCCGGATGGAATTCATCTGGCTCAGCCGCTCATGCGCATAGTCACGTAGCATATTCTCATGCGCCAAAATTTTGTCGCGCCCAAGACTGTCCATATAGTCAAGCGCCGCGCCGAGACCGATGGCTTGCACGATAGGCGGCGTCCCCGCCTCAAAACGATGCGGCGGTGAATTATAGGTGACTTCGTCCTGGGTCACAGTAACAATCATTTCGCCGCCGCCTTCAAACGGCGGCAACGTTTCCAACCATTTCTTCTTGCCATAGAGCACACCGATTCCAGTGGGCCCATAGAGCTTGTGACCCGTGACGATATAAAAATCGCAATCGATGTCGCGTACGTCGACTGGCAGATGAACGGCCCCCTGGGAGCCATCAACGACCACGGGAATGCCGCGCGCATGGGCGATCTCGCAGACCTGTTTCACCGGAACGATTGTACCCAGAACATTGGACATATGCGTGATGGCGACGATTTTAGTGCGCGGCGTAAGGGCTTTTTCAAATGCCTCCAGCGAGAAATTGCCTTCTTCGTCCACATCCACCCATTTCAGCACGGCGCCCTTGCGTTCGCGATGATAATGCCACGGCACCACATTGGAATGATGTTCCATAATGGACAGAACGATCTCATCGCCAGCGCCGATATTGTTCAGACCGAAGCTCGCCGCAACGGCGTTCAACGCACCTGTCGCCGACCGGGTAAAAATGATTTCGTCAGTCGATTCCGCATTGAGAAAAGCGCGCACCTTTTCACGTGCGCTCTCGTAGGCATCCGTCGCCGCGTTAGCGAGATAATGCAGACCGCGATGAACGTTCGCGTATTCATGCTCATAAGCATAGGTGAGCCGGTCGATAACCTGCTTCGGCTTTTGTGCCGACGCGCCATTGTCGAGATAGACAAGCGGCTTGCCGTAGGGCTTCTCGCGCAGGATTGGAAAATCCTCGCGCACCTTCATGACGTCATAGGGAGCGGTGTTAATGTTCATGACATCGCCCTCCTCTGAAGCCAGGAACGTACGCGGGCGATCAGCATGTCACGCAAGGATTCATCGGCAACACGATCGATAGCGTCGCCGGCAAAGGCCTCCAGAAGCAATGTTTCAGCGTCTGCCCGCGGCAAACCGCGCGACATCGCATAGAACAATTGCACGGGATCAAGGGCGCCCACAGTAGCCCCATGACCGCAAGTCACATCGTCGGCAAATATCTCGAGTTCCGGCTTGTTATACATGGCCGCATCAACGCCGGTCAGGATGGTCTGCGACTTCATCATGCCCTCAGTTTTCTGCGCGTGGGGTGCAACAATAATTTTGCCCTGAAATACACCTGTCGCAGAACCATCGACGATATGTTTGAAATATTCACGGCTTGAATTATGCGGGTTGGCGTGATCCACAACAAGCGTCGTATCAGCATGATCTTTACCACGCAGCAGCGTAGAGCCAGACAATGACAGTTCAGCGCGTTCAGATTCAAACCGCGCAAAAATCTGCCGCCGCAAAAGTCCGCCGCCTTCCACCAATGCAAAGGAATTGAGCTTTACATCCTCCCACACATTCAGCAGCAGGGAATGCACATGCGTTTGCGAGTCTGGCGCACGTTCACGCACGAACACATGCTCAACTTGCGAGCGTCCACTCGTGAAAAGCACAAGCGCATCATTCTTCTGAACCGCTTCCGTACCAAGCGAAATGTGGCGTTCCAGCAGTGTGAATTTCGATCCGGCGCCAGCGCGAACCATCGAGCGCGAAAAGATAGCGGAAGGTTTATCTGCGCTGTTGATCTGGATCAGCTCGACAGGTAGTGCAGCGTGATAGCCAGGCTCCACATCAATCTCGACGCCACCCTGCATAAAGGCGGTATTCAACGCCAGCGCTGCATCGCCTCGCCCCAGATTCGGTGTTGAAAGAATTTCGATCGCGACCCGATCACCCTCCGCCAGAGTTACATCAAGCGGCCGCATGGTGATGTCGGACGTGATCAAACCCACGCTGAGCTCATCAATAAAATAGCCATCGATCAGCACGGCCCGAACCTGACCTTCCGCCGCAGGCGCAAGCGCAGCACCCGCCTTGGCAATGAGCGCTTTGCCGGGTGGTTGCGCCAGAGGCAACATGGTGCGCATGGCTGCGCGCAAATCCGTATAGTGCCAGGCCTCGACCCGGCGCGTCGGCAGGCCGTTACAAGCAAACAACGCAGCGGCTTCATCGCGCAACGCCTGGACTTTGGCTTGACCAGGCAAGGATTCGCGCGCGACAGCAAAGGCGCTTTCCAGCGACGCCTCTGCTTCGGACTTGATGCGTGTGACCGTCGCGCTCATGCTGCCTGTCCGATGTAATCCCTGTAGCCATTGGCCTCGAGTTCATGCGCCAGCTCGGGCCCGCCCGATTTGACGATACGGCCGGCTGCCATCACATGCACAGAGTCAGGCTTGATATATTCCAGCAGCCGCTGGTAATGCGTGATGACAAGAAAGCCGCGTCCATCGCCACGCAAGGCATTGACGCCTTCGGCAACAACGCGCAGCGCATCGATATCGAGTCCGGAATCGGTCTCATCGAGAATGCCGAATTTCGGATCAAGCAACGTCATCTGCAGCACTTCCATCCGCTTCTTCTCGCCGCCGGAAAATCCGACATTGAGCGCGCGGCGCAACATATCCTGCGCAACGCCGAGTTTGTCGGACGCGGTGCGCACGCGTTTCATGAAATCAGGTGTGGAGAGTTCAGCCTCCCCGCGATGCTTGCGCTGCGAATTCATCGCCGCCTTCAAAAAGGTCATCGTGGTGACGCCGGGAATTTCCACGGGATATTGAAACGCCAGAAAAAGCCCCTTGGCAGCGCGTTCGTCCGCCGGCATGTCCAGAATGTTTTCGCCGTTGAGAAACACTTCACCCGCAGTGACTTCATATCCCTCGCGGCCCGAGACGACATAGCTGAGCGTCGACTTGCCCGAGCCGTTCGGACCCATAATGGCCGCGACCTCGCCGTCTTTCACAGTGAGCGTAAGACCCTTGAGAATTTCCTTGTCGCCGATACGGGCGTGGAGATTGCGTATTTCAAGCATTGTTGGAACTCACCTTCGTCCATTGTTCCGGCCAGCGATCGAAATGTCCCAGAAACCGCCATTCCGTTTCGTCTTTTTTCATGCGCCAGAGCGAGAATTCCGGCGGATCGGGGAAGCCGCTCCACACGCCTCGCTCGGCGACGAGATAATCCACATGCGCATATTCAGCTTCGCGAAAAAGGTCGATGGAGCCTTCAACGCCCTCATCCGGCCATTCATCCGCTGACAGCGCCACGCTCTGCCAGTCAACCTTCCGGCCATAGACTTCTGCCAGCTGCACCAGCTGCCACTGCCCCTTCGCATCAGGCTCACCGCGCAAAGGCACCACTTCCGGCTGCCAGCGCGCACGCTTGATGAGGTCGGCAATATGAGGCGCCAGTGCGGTGGTCCCGCTCACCCCACGCTCCCCTCAAGGCTCACGGCGATCAGCTTCTGCGCTTCCACCGCAAACTCCATCGGCAATTGTTGCAGCACATCGCGCACGAAGCCATTGACGATCAGCGCAGTCGCCTCTTCTGCATCCAGCCCGCGCTGGCGGCAATAGAACAGCTGGTCTTCAGCGATTTTCGATGTCGTCGCCTCATGCTCGAACACGGCGCTGCGATTACGCGCATCGAGATAGGGGATGGTATGCGCGCCACATTTTTCGCCAATCAGCAGAGAGTCGCAATTCGTGAAATTGCGCGCATTGTCAGCCCGTTTATGCGCAAACACCTGGCCTCGATAAGTGTTGTTCGAACGGCCCGCCGATATGCCTTTGGAGATAATACGGCTCGACGTGTTCTTGCCCAGATGCATCATCTTCGTGCCGCTATCCACCTGCTGGCGGCCATTCGAAATGGCTATCGAATAGAATTCGCCACGCGAAGACTCGCCACGCAATATGCAGGACGGATATTTCCACGTGATCGCCGAGCCCGTTTCCACCTGGGTCCACGACACTTTTGAGCGGTCGCCACGGCAGTCCGCGCGCTTGGTCACGAAATTATAGATGCCGCCCTTGCCTTCGCTGTCGCCAGGATACCAATTCTGCACGGTCGAGTATTTGATCTCTGCATCATCGAGTGTGATCAGTTCGACAACGGCCGCATGCAACTGGTTTTCATCGCGCATCGGCGCCGTGCAGCCTTCGAGATAGCTGACATAAGCGCCCTTGTCGGCGATGATCAGCGTGCGCTCGAACTGGCCAGTGTTCTTTTCGTTGATGCGGAAGTAAGTCGACAATTCCATCGGGCAGCGCACGCCCGGCGGAATATAGACAAACGATCCATCGGAGAAGACCGCGCTATTCAGCGTCGCGAAATAATTATCGCTGACAGGCACAACAGAGCCGAGATATTTCTTCACCAGTTCGGGATGGGAATGCACGGCTTCGGAAATCGGACAGAAGATCACGCCCGATTTTGCAAGCTCTGCCTTGAATGTTGTAGCCACTGAAACACTGTCAAATACCGCGTCAACGGCAACGCGCGTACCCGCGCCTTCAACGCCAAGCAAGATCTCCCGCTCGCGCAGGGGAATGCCCAGTTTCTCATAGGTGCGAAGTAATTCCGGATCGACCTCGTCGAGGGATTTCGGGCCCGGCGTGCTCTTGGGCGCGGAATAATAATAGAGATCCTGATAGTCGATCTTTGGATATTCGACGCGCGCCCAGTGGGGCTCCCTCATGGTCAGCCAGAGGCGATAGGCCTCAAGCCGCCATTGCGTCATCCAGTCAGGCTCATTCTTTTTTGCCGATATGAAGCGTACGATATCCTCGCTGAGACCCTTTGGGGCCTTGTCGGATTCGATATCGGTGACGAAGCCATATTTGTAGGCGTCGACATCGAGCGACTTCACTGTATCGACTGTTTCCTGAACAGCCGCCATTTGCACTCTCCTCACCTCTACGGATTCAAGGTCCGCCGGTTGAGCCACATTCAAGCCCGTTACGCAGCGGTTTTGATCCGCAACGCCGTCATACGCCCCGCCACCTTTTCCAATGCGGCAAGGGCAAATTCAATATCTTCCGTTTGCGTCCCGGCCCCGACACTAATGCGCAGGGCACAACGCGATAAATCGGGCGCAACTCCCATTGCTTCAAGTACGTGCGACGTGCGAACTTTGCCCGAAGAACAGGCAGAGCCTGAAGAAACCGCGACCCCTTCAAGATCCAGACCGATCAACATTGTCTCTGCAGACATTTTTTCTATGGCGAAGGCAGAAGTATTTGCCAGCCGCGGCGCATGGGCGCCAAACAGGGTGACACCGGGAATACGCGCCAGCAAAGCGTTTTCAAACCGATCGCGTAGTCCAGTCTGGCGTATATTTTCCGCATCGCGAGACGTCAAAGCGAGAAAGCTGGCTGCGCCAAAACCGGCAATAGCGGCAACATTTTCAGTCCCTGCCCGCGCGCCACGTTCCTGTCCACCTCCGCGCAATAGCGGCCGGTTAATCTCGATGCTTTCATTCCCCAGCACCAAAGCCCCCGCGCCTTTAGGCCCGCCAAGCTTGTGAGCGGAAAAAAAGATCATATCCGCGTCCAGCACACTGCAATCCATGCGGTGAACACCCTGCACCGCGTCGCAGACGACTAGCCCGCCATGGGTATGCACGAGCGCTGCAGCGGTTTTGACGGGCTGAACGACGCCGGTCTCATTGTTCGCCGCCTGCAAAGCGAGCATGCACCGCTTGCCTTGCATCCTCGCAAGAAGCCGCTCCAGCGCCGTCAAATCCAGCATGCCAACTGCCGTCAAGGGAACACTGTGAACGGCCTCCGGCGCAAACCGGTGCCCGTCGATAACACACGGATGTTCGCCCGCTGCGACCAATAGAATATCGATTGCCTGTCGGTCAGGTAAACCCACATGAGGCGTCAAAGCCAGATTGGCAGCCTCGGTCGCGCCTGAAGTGAAGATAACCCTCCGGGCAGGAGCCCCGGCCAGAGCCGCCACCTGCTCGCGCGCCGCTTCTATCAACGCACGCGCCGCGCGCCCTTCCTGATGCACGGAAGACGGATTGCCCATCAGCTCCATCGCCGCGCAAACAGCCTCCCGAACGCCCGGCGCCATTGGCGCGGTCGCGTTGTAATCGAGATAGGTCCGCTGTGCCGCCATTGGGGGCGAAAACTCCGTCGCTCTGTTTCGCGGCGGACATATTCCACCAGCGCTCGGCTCCTGTCGCAATTTTCTTGCATTGGCAGGAGCGGTGCATGTTAAAAGCGCGCCTGAAGGAACCCCGTCGTCTGGACCACTTTGATCCGCCCGACTGACTCCGCCGAACCGCCCGCCGCTACGGAGCATGTCTCCTAGTATCGGCTAGTTTAGAATTATTCTAACACTATTTTGGGCTTTTGGTGCGATGAAGTCAAGCAAAGAGGCTCGGAATCCGGGTTTTCATCGCCATATAGAGGCGGCTCATATGCTGTGCGTCAGCACAGCTCAAGTGGAGACATCATGCCCGAAGTTATCTTTACCGGCCCAGCTGGCCGCCTCGAAGGACGCTTTACCCAGGCCAAGACACGCGGCGCGCCCATTGCGGTGATTCTCCACCCCCATCCGCAATTCGGCGGCACGATGAATAATCAGGTTGTCTACAATATGTATTATGCATTCGCGGAACGCGGGTTCTCGGTTTTGCGGTTCAATTTCCGCGGTGTCGGCCGCTCGCAAGGCGCCTTCGATCATGGTCAGGGCGAGTTGTCGGATGCTGCTTCCGCTCTCGACTGGGCACAGTCGATCAATCCCGAAGCGCGCGCTTGCTGGATTGCCGGCTTCTCTTTTGGCGCCTGGATTGGCATGCAATTGCTGATGCGCCGTCCGGAGATCGAAGGTTTCATCTCGGTTGCGCCGCCGGCCAACCGCTTCGATTTCTCATTTCTGGCCCCCTGCCCGTCCTCGGGCCTCTTCGTCCACGGCGATCAGGACCGTGTCGCTCCATTGAAAGAGGTCATGGCGCTGATCGAGAAGTTGAAAACCCAGAAGGGCATTGCGATCGAGCACACGGTTGTGGAAGGCGCGAACCACTTTTTCGAAAATTGCGTCGACCCGCTGATCGAAAAAGTTGGCGCCTATCTCGACAAGCGATTGGACAATCCGACAAAGCGCGCAACGCCAACGCGCAGTGTGCGCGGGCCCATGCCCAGACTTACATCGGGCTGATTGGCAGCAGCTCCGTCCCGTGAAGCAAAGTGTAGTTTCGGGACGGTTTGGCAATGTGAACGAGACTGGCGTCCGGCCTCTGGAATGTTGCAGGCAATTTTATGCAGCAGAACGGCTTGCGGCTGCGTGTACCCCTGCGCCAGAAGCCGGGAGATATGACGGCAAACCTTCGCGGCATAGTTTCAGAATATCGTCCGCCGTCCCAGGGCGACCAAAATAAAAACCCTGCATATAGACAAGCCCATACCCGCGCAGCAATTCAACCTGCCGTTCCGTCTCCACGCCCTCAACAATGCAGCCCACGCCAAGGTTGCGCGACATATCCACGATCGAACGCACGAGATTGCCGCTGGTGGGATTGGTTTCAATATCTTCGACAAAGGCCCTGTCTATCTTGATCGTATCAAGCGGCAGACGGTGAACGTGGATAAGACTGGAATAACCGGTGCCGAAGTCATCGAGAGCGATTTTTGCACCCAGATTGCGTAACAGCTTGAGAGCGTCGCAAGCCTGATCAAAGTCCACCATAATGGCCGTTTCGGTCACTTCGAATTCCAGCCTGGCTGGATCAACGCCGGCCGCCCTTACAAGGGCAATTATGCTCACCATGGTTTGCGGCGAGCATAAATCGTGCACCGACAGATTAAATGACAACATCATATCTGATGGCATGTGCCGTAAATCCCGTAATGCTTTTTCCAGCAGTATGGGAGTCAGCTTGGCGATAATTCCCGTGCGTTCGGCCGCACGGATGAAAAGTGAGGGCTGGATATCGCCGAGAATTTCGCTCGACCAGCGCGCAAGCGCCTCAAAGCCTTTGATCTGTCCCCGTGCAGTATCAACGAGCGGTTGATAAACTACGTGCATTTCGGCCTTGAGATCAGCAGCCCACAGGGCCTGCTCCATTTTGTGGAGATCGCGCAATTCTGTCTCGTGAACCTCCGAGAACATAACCACATTGCCCCGCAAATTTTGTTTGGCGTAATAGAGCGCGTAATCCGCCCTTTCGTATATGTGTTCCGCTGTATTGCCGGGCCCCTGATGTACGGACACCCCGATCGACCCGGCAATATGCACCGAGGTTCGGAGCGAAAAAAACGGTTGCCGCAAGGCTTCGCAGATTTTTTCGGCAGCTGCTTTCAGCCGTTCGCCAGATGAATCATTCTCACACAGTAGTGCAAATTCGTCACCGCCAAGCCGGGCCACGAACACATATTCCGGACTAACATCGCGAATTCGCCTGGCCGCTTCGGCCAGCACCTTGTCACCCGCAGTATGGCCATAGAGGTCATTGACGGGCTTGAATCCATCGAGATCGACAATCCCCAGCGAAAATCCTTCGCTCAGCTGCGCCGTAAGCAAGCTATCCAGCTCACCAAAAAAATAACGCCGGTTCGGCAAGCTCGTAAGCGCATCGATATTGGCAAACTCATGATTGGCGTCGCTCAGCGCCTTCATGGATTGATTGCGCGCCACCAGCGCGCTTTGCACTTCAATCAATTCGGCAAATGTCCGATATTGTGTGAGCACAACAAAGAGCATGGCCGAAAGAACGAGAACTACATTGCACGCAATAGCTATAAAAACAGCAATGCCTGTGAACACGAAGTGCACCGTAAACGGCACGAGCACCGTAAAAATAACAAGCAGCGCGGCAGCCCTTAACTGGATGAGACAGAATATGCAGCCTATTACATTTATTGCCATATAGAACGCGATATGAGCCTGCTGGTAGGCGTCGCCATAGCGATACAGGCTAAGGGCCCACGCGCTGAAAATGATTCCCAGAAAAGGAGCCAGTTTTACCAGGGCAATCGCATTTCAAAACAGGGTCAGAAGTCTTGACAGGTATGCGTCATCCCACCCTGCTTTTTTGATCTTGCCGCGCAGGGATACTTTTCCACCGTCTTTTTGCATGACGTTCAACGCCATG
>CANJJI010000131.1 GCA_947474545.1 Beijerinckiaceae bacterium
AGGCCGGCTTCGTGGTATCTTTGTTCATGGCGTGGTCTCCAGTCTGGCGCTTCAACGCCAGAATCAATTGGGTTGGACAACCCGGAGACTACGCCAACCTAATTCCAACCACTCCCGCGACGGCACCTGAGAGCCGGAGAAAAGGCAGAGTTGTAATGAATGCGCAGGCTGAAACGTCATCCGTATCGCCCCCTGTAGCGGACCAGGACGGAGCCAAGCAGGCGCCGCCAAAAATTTTGGGAGAGGCAGCAAAAAGGCGATTGACGCTTGAAAAATATCTGCGCGAACGCAGACGCAGGCCAAGCCATGTGTTTGTGACCGAAGATGCTCATAGGGCTGTCGAGATCAAGAGCCTCACGCTTGACATGGCGGGCGCAGGCTCCCGGCCATTCACCCATCGCGGGTCTGATGCGGACTATGGCGTCATCGACCAGATTTTTGTGAACGAGGATTACAGCCCGGATCATCTGGTGAGCCGCAGCGCCGACCTGCGCAGGTCCTATTATGAAATTCTGAAGGCGGGCAAAATCCCGCTCATCGTGGACGCTGGTGCAAATATTGGCGCAAGTGCACTCTATTTTCTGCATCAATATCCAAAATCGCAGATTACAGCCATCGAGCCTGATCATGGAAATTGTGATTTGTTTCTGAAAAATACTGCGGGTCTGAACGTCGATTTGCACCAGGCCGCCATCGGCGCGCGAGCGGGGCATGTCAATCTGTTCGATCCTGGAGAGGGTGAATGGGCCTTTCGCACTTTGCCCGATCCGAAGGGTAAAATTCCCGTCGTTGCCATGAATGATCTTGTCGAAAGCAAGCTCACCGAAGGCTATGCCCCCCTGATCGTCAAGATCGATATTGAAGGGGCGGAGGACACTTTATTCGATGAGCCGAATGAATGGGTGAATCTATTTCCCGTGCTCATCATCGAACTGCATGACTGGTTGTTGCCTAAAAAGCGAACCTCACAGGGCTTTTTGAAATGCATTGCCAATCTCGACCGCGATTTCATTTATGCCAATGAAAACATCTTCTCCATCCGGAATTGACACAGAGCCCGATCCTCCTATCGGGCACTCCCGGTTGTTGCATTTGGAGGGCAGATGCCGTTCAATCCGGCCAAAATTTGAGGCAGGAAACGGCAATGAAGCTCAAGTTTAAGTTTAGGCGCGTCTTAGCGGCGATTTCGGCAGTGGTTGGGTCACTCGTGCTTATGCCGATTCCCTTGTCCGCACAGGACAAGACACTCCACCTCGTCGTGCCATTTCCCGCAGGCGGCGGCATTGATATTTTGGCCCGCTTGCTGGCGCCCAAACTGCAGGCGGCTCTAGGACAGACGGCGATTGTGGAAAACAAGCCCGGGGGCTCCGGATTTGTGGGAACGCTCACAGTGGTGAAAGCCAAACCGGACGGCCAATACCTGTTGCAACAGGCCATGGGCATGTCGATGAATCCGTCGATTTACCGGAACCTGCCGTATGATTCCATCAAGGACCTCGAGCCCGTGGCACTAATTGGCGTGGTGCCTGTCACTTTGGCCATTGGCAATCACGTGCCCGCAAAGACGCTGCAGGAGTTTATCGCTCTCGCCAAAGCAAGTCCGGGCAAATACAAGGGCGCAGCTTTTGTGAATGGCGCCGCCGTCCTGATGCTGCAATTGTTCAACCAGCAGGCGGGGGTCGATATCAACATCATCAATTATCGCGGCACTGCGCCTGCGATCTCGGCCACGATTGGCGGCGAAACAGATTTCGTCATTATGCCGTCTGTCGTCTCATCCATCAAGGAAGGCAAGATGCGCGGCCTGGCCGTAGCAGCCGCCAATCGCATGGAAGAACTGCCCGATTTGCCGACGACGGTTGAGGCGGGATTGCCCGGCTACAAAATCGAATTCTGGTTCGGTACTTTTACCACAGCAGGCACGCCGCCTGACGTGGTTGCGCGGTTGAATGCCGAAATCAACAAGGCGACGGCGTCACCGGACGTGAACGCTAGACTTAAAGCCGTTGGCATAGAACCGCGCAGCGGCACGGCAGCTGATTTTCGCGAACAGTTTCATCGTGAGATCAGGGAATGGGGCGATGTGGTGAAAAAATCCGGGTTTCAGCCGCTGGAGAATTGAGTTTGTATAGTCAGCCTGTAAATTAAGGGAAGTCACCCCCGCAACATCATATCCGCAGCCTTCTCCGCAATCATGATCGTCGGTGCATTCGTATTTGAGCCGACCACATCCGGCATGACAGAGCAATCTGCAACCCGCAGGCCCTCAATTCCACGAACGCGCAGCTTCTCATCCAGAACCGCGCCGTCATCCGCCCCCATGCGGCACGTGCCGGCTGGATGTTGCGCCGTGGTGCAATTCTGGCGTAGCCAGTCATCGATTTCGTCATCGCCTGATATCGCTGCGCCGGGCCGGGATTCGTGATCCACCATGTCCTTGAGTGGTGATTGCGCGAATATATCGCGCGCCATTTTCACGCCCTCGCGCAAGGTTTGCAAATCATGTTCGTCGTCAAAAAGGTTCCAGAATATGCGCGGCGGCGCGGCGGGGTCACTTGAACGCAGCTTGACCCAGCCGCGGCTGCGCGGATGGAGGACGGCAATGCGCATGGTGAAACGTTCGGCCTCCGGCATGCGAATACCCGGAAACCAGATTTTTTCTTCCTGCCACACGGGCATGGCGATGAACTCGACATCTGGCCTCTCGCTGTTTTCATGGACGCGCAGAAACCCCACGGACGATGTTGGCAAATTACCCAGCGCGCCTGAACGGTTGATGCCCCACTTGATGGCCTCGATGGCAAGACGGTCAAACCGCAGCAGCCAGTTGAGCGACTGCTTGCCATTCAGATCGAACGTGCAGAAAGTGTTCACGTGATCATGCAGGTTTGCGCCAACAGACTTGTTGTCGATGACCGGGTCTATACCCAGCGCGCGCAATTCATCCGCCGGTCCGATGCCCGACAGCAGCAGCAATTGCGGGGAGTTGTACGTGCCGCCAGATAGCACGATTTCGCGCGCCGCGTGCGCTGTCTGCACAGTACCGTTGTGCGCAAATTCAACGCCAACAGCGCGGCCTTTTTCGATGATGACACGATGCGCCTGCGCGCGCGTCAGCACTGTCAAATTCTTGCGCTTTTCCGCCGGACGCAGAAACGCATGGGCGGTGGAGGAGCGGCGGCCATCGCCGAGGGTCATGTCGAGTTGCGCAAAGCCTTCGGGCTTCTCGCCATTGAAATCCTCTGTGAGCGGCAGACCCGCGCGCCCGGCAGCTTGTGCGATCAGCTCATGCATGTTGTGCGGTGTTGGCGTCAGCGAAACTTTCAGTTCTCCGTTTCCGCCGTGATATCTGGTGTCGCCACGCCAATTGGTTTCCGAACGCCGGAAATAGGGCAGCACATCCTCATAGCCCCACCCGGTAAGACCCTGCTGGCGCCATGTGTCGTAATCCAGCGGATGGCCGCGCGCGTAAATCATCGCATTGATGGAAGACGTGCCGCCAAGCAGCTTGCCACGTGGTGGCCGAAAGGTACGGTTGTAGCAATGGGGCTCCGGCTCAGTCTCGAAATCCCACAGTACCTTCTGGTCGCGCGAGATGATGCGCATGGCCAGCGGAATATGTGCGAAAATAGTGTTGTCGCGTCCGCCTGCTTCCAGCAATAACACACGGTTTGACGGATCAACGCTCAGCCGGTTTGCCAGCACACAGCCAGCCGAGCCTGCGCCCACGACGATGTAATCATATTCCTGCACGGCAAACCCTTTCGCTTTAACCAGCTTTGGCGATGCCGCCGCCCGCTCTGTCGGCCCCGTCATGCGGGCGCATGCTTGTCGGGCGCTCAGGCCAGTCAGGCATCATCAGCCAGAGCCGCAACAGATGGCGTTTGGCCTTGGGGTTTTCGACATAATCGGTGCGCGCATGCAGGATGGTGCGGTTGTTGAGAAACTGAATGTCGCCTTCGCGAAACGACATATCGAGATAAAGCTCCGGCCGTCCTGCGACTTCAGCCATAAAGGCCATGGCTTCCTGCCCTGCGGCGCTGACCGGCGCGCCTTCGCGCGCCGCGCCGCGAATGGAAGCGGGCAGGAAATAACATTCTTTGCCCCAGGCGCCGTCCATGAAGACAGGGACCCGATGGGCTGTATAGCGCGCCGCGCCCACCGCATGGGGGTCCTGCTGCCGCCGCGAATAGTGAAAACCTTCCATCAGCGGACCCATCAGGTCAGGCCGCTCACGGGCAATCACATTGAAAATCGCCATCGAGCTGACAATACGGCTTTCCCCGCCGCTGACGGCGGTGCGCAGGCACAACAGGCCCACCACATCCACAGGGTCCATGTGAAATTCCAGCTCGCCGCCGCGCGTATAATACCGGTCGATATCGCCGCCGATATCCATCACGTGGCCGAGCCTGTCGCCTTTCAGGCTCTGCGAGACGCCGATGCCCAGATGCGTGCCCAGCCCCCAGAACAACGTGCCCAGTTCGTCCTCGCTGTAACGCTCCCGCGGAATGCCGCGCAGCATCACAAACCCGCGCCCGCGCGCCAGTTCCTCACGCGCTTTGGCAAGACGGGAGGAGAGCAGGGGCAGAACAAAATCGTCCTTCGTCGCCTCTTCAAGCATAGTCCCGCGCTTGCGCACGCTCTCGGCCGCTGTTTCGAGTTCCGCAAGTTCGGCAGGGGAAAAATGCTCGACCCAATCGGTGCGGGAAGAATAATCCGCATTGCGCCAGACGTGGCGTCCAGTTGCGGGACGTGTGGCGAGCGTGGTCATTTATGCCTCCCGGAGACGCAGCGCTATCAGCGCTTTTGCGTCAGTGTCCGCCGGGGGAGGGTGTTGGTCAAGCGCGAGAGATACCAAAGAGAAATTTGCCCCTGTAGCCAGAGACGAGTAAACCCCGCGCATGAATCTCTTCGCTGACATCCACGCCCGCATCGTCTCCATCCTCGAAAGCATTGCCGCCGATGGCCGCTTGCCGCAGGGGCTTGATTTTTCGCGCCTGACGGTCGAGCCGCCGCGTGATCCAAGCCATGGCGATCTCGCGGCCAATGCGGCCATGGTTTTTGCCAAGGAGGCCAAGGCGCATTTTTCCAATCCGCGCCAGCTGGCGGTGGAAATCGCTGCCGCGCTGGCTGCTGCGAATGATGTGGACCGCGCCGAAGTGGCCGGGCCGGGTTTCATCAACATCACCATGGTCCCGCAGGCTTTCCACAAGGTTTTGCGTGACGTGCTTGCCGACCCCAGGTTCGGGGCCGGAGAGAGGCCGCAGGGTGAGGGCAGGGTGAATGTGGAATATGTTTCGGCCAACCCCACCGGCCCGATGCATGTGGGCCATGGGCGCGGCGCGGTGTTCGGCGATGCGCTGGCGCGCCTTCTGGCCTTTGCCGGCTATGACGTCGCCCGCGAATATTACATCAACGACGCAGGCGCGCAGGTCGATGTGCTCGCCCGTTCCGCCTTCCTGCGCTACCGCGAGGCGTTGGGGGAGGCTATCGGCGATATTCCCGAAGGTCTGTATCCCGGCGATTATCTGAAACCCGTGGGTGAAAATCTCGCCAAAACCCATGGGCGCTCACTTCTGGAGCAGAGCGAAAGCCAGTGGCTGCCGCTGGTTCGCCAGTTCGCCATTAATGCGATGATGGACATGATCCGCGCTGATCTGGCCTCCATGAACATAAGGCATGATGTATTTTTTTCCGAACGTTCGCTGACGGTGAACACGGGCAATACCGATGCTGTGCGAAAGGCGATCGAGGATCTCAGGGCCAAGGGCCTGATCTACGAAGGGCGCTTGCCGCCGCCCAAGGGCCAGTTGCCCGACGATTGGGAAGACCGAGAACAGACCCTGTTCCGCTCCACGCAGTTTGGCGATGATGTCGACCGGCCCCTGATGAAATCGGACGGGTCCTATACCTATTTTGCCAGCGACATTGCCTATCACAAATCCAAGCTTGATCGTGGCTTTACGACCATGATCGACGTCTGGGGCGCTGATCATGGCGGCTATGTGAAGCGCATGGCCTCAGCCGTGAAGGCGCTTTCGGATGGGAAAGCCCACCTCGACGTGAAGCTGTGTCAGATGGTCAAGCTGGTGCGCGAAGGCGTGGAAGTCAAAATGTCCAAACGTTCGGGCGAATTCATCACCCTGCACGATGTGGTGGAAGAAGTCGGCGTCGACGCCACACGGTTCATGATGCTGTTCCGCAAGAATGATGCGGCGCTGGAATTCGATTTGGCCAAGGTGATCGAGCAATCCAAGGACAATCCGGTCTTTTATGTTCAATATGCCCATGCCCGCGGACGCTCGGTTATCCGTCAAGCTCAGGCTGCGCTAAAAGATGCGCCATTGGACCCGGCGAGTCTCTCGTCCGCCCGTCTGGAATTGCTCGAAGACTCAGGAGAAATCGAGCTGATCAAACTGATAGCGCAATATCCGCGTCAGATTGACGCTGCGGCGGCGGCCCATGAGCCGCATCGCATAGCATTTTACGTGCACGAATTGGCGTCCGCGCTGCATTCTCACTGGAATAAGGGCAAAGATCAGCCGCAATTACGCTTTGTTAATGAAGAAAAGCGAGATTTGACCTGTGCCCGGGTCGCATTGGTAACTTCATTAACGAGGGTTTTGGCTTCAGGGCTGGATATCCTCGGAGTGAGCGCCCCGGAAGAGATGCGCTGAACGCTGCTGCCGCCGCCCGGAAAGTCCGCGCTGTGCAGTTCGTGCAGCGCGGCGGCCGGTGTATGGCGGGGCAGGCACAATTTGTGTTTGCATACCGCCGGATCAGCGGCCACCTTTGCGTGAGGTGGATAATGAGTGAGCCCGTGGCGAGAAATATGCGTGATCAACGCCAGCCAATTGATCTGGAAGAATTCGAACGGCGTCTGCGGGCGCCTGAGCCGCAGCGGCGCACCGAAGATCCGCTGCTTGAGCTGGCGCGTCTGGTTGGTTCCGCCAATGACCCGTTCAAGGATATGTTTGCCAGCCCGGCAAAGGCCGGTGTCCAGCCCCAGCATCAGGATGATGCGGCCCAGGAACAGCTGCAGACTGTTCACGCGCCTGCCGCTGGACCGCACTATTATACTGAATCCGAAGAACATTTGAGCCCTGACTCGGCTCCGCATGTGTTGCGAAGCGTGGCCGGACAAATGCGCCATCCCGCAGGCGTTTATGTGCCGCCTGCTCCACAACAATATCTTGCCACACCGGAAATTCGCCCCGAGACGCGTTATGTTGAAGAGCGTGCGCCGGATGACCGCGAGGACCATGCTCATCACGCGCATCATGCCAGCACCAATCCAGCGTCCTGGCAGGCAGATGGCTATGAAGATGCGGAAATGCCCGCAGCTGTTCGCCAGCGGCCAGATATTCCGGCTCCGCCGGAAGGTCTTGAAGATGCCCCGGTCAAGCGTTCGGCCATGTCGCGCAAGTCGATGCTTTATATGGGTTCAGCGCTGGCTGTCGTCGTAGCCGGGATCGGCGCAACCCTCGCTACAAGCGGCAAGGTCAAGCCCGGCGGCGTCCCGACGATCAGCGCGTCCAAGGATCCCATCAAGGTGAAACCGGAAGGCGAAGAAGCCTCCGCTCCCAGGGCCGTGCGCACTGTCTCGATTCTCGATAAAAGCGGCGGCGTGAAACCGCAGCAATCCAGCGCCGCCAGCCAGGTCGAGCAGCCCGTTGACCTCAGCCAGGTTCAGGCGCAGCCGCGCGGCCCGCGAGTCAGCGATGGTGACCTGAACAAGATTGTGAATCTCAATAACCCCAATGCGACCAAGCCGATAGCGACAGTTGCGCCGCAGGCGGCGTCTGCCCAGCAATCTGCATCTGCGCAGCAGTCCGGGGGCTATTTTCCTGAGCCGCGCCGGGTACGGACGGTGTCAGTCAAGCCTGATGGCACGGTGGTTCCCGATGCTCAGCCGCCTGTTCAGGTAGCCCGGCCCGCGCCTTCGATTCCTTCCCTCGCAGCTGGCGTACCCAATGCGAAACCTTCGGTGGCCGCCACACCTCCGGCGGCGCGCCCGCAAGCTACTGCCCCCGCCGCGTCCGAAAAAAATACGGCCCGGGCCAATCGCCCGCCGAGCATTGCTGAAATTGCCCGTAATGGTGCTGAAGAGCCCGATTCATCGCCGACGGCTACAGCTCGTCCTGCCAAGCCTGCCCCTGTTGCCGAACGTCCCAAGCCCGCCCAGCAGCGCGTGGCGAGTGTAACCCCGGCAGCAACGCCGCGTGCGACGCCTGCTGGTGGCGGCGGCTTCGCGATCCAGCTTGCCGCTCCGCCCACCGAGGCCGAGGCGCAAAGCACGGCAGCGCGGCTTCGCCAGAAATTCGCATCCGAGCTGGGTGGACGTTCGCCCTCCGTGCGCCAGGCTGCAGTTGGCGACAAGACTGTCTATCGGGTCCGTATCGGTGGGTTGTCTCGTGAAGATGCTACGGCGCTTTGCTCTAAGCTCCAGGGCAAGGGCGGCGCATGTTTCGTCGCCAAGAACTGAAGTTTGCGTGATTGAAGCTTATGAACCGGCGCTGTCAACAGCGCCGGTTTTTCTATACAGGGGTAAAGAATGCCATCTCCCGCACGCGCTTTCATAACGGGTTGCAACGCTCTTCAGCTGACAGATGAAGAGCGCGATTTTATTAAAAGGACTCAGCCGTGGGGGCTCATTCTCTTCAAGCGGAACATCGGTGATCCCGCTCAAGTTATTCAATTGACTCAAAACTTTCGTGAGATAGTCGGGCGCGAAAACGCGCCTGTGCTGATTGATCAGGAAGGTGGGCGTGTGCAACGCATGGGGCCGCCGCACTGGCCCAAATATCCGCCGGCCGCCACCCTGGGAAATCTCCCTTTGTCTCAGGATGCCCGCGCATCTCTGGTGCGCGATGGAGCGCGGCTGATGGCGGAAGACTTGCGCGCGTGCGGCATCAATGTCGACTGCATGCCTGTTCTCGATGTTCCCGCGCCCGGCGGACATGATGTCATCGGCGATCGCGCCTATGGCAAGGACGCGAGTATTGTGACTGCGCTCGGGCTCGCTGCGTGTGAAGGCATGCTTTCTGGCAAGGTCCTGCCAGTCATCAAGCACATGCCAGGGCATGGGCGGGCCGGGGCCGATTCTCACCTCGAATTGCCCGTAGTGACGGCAAGTCTTGCCGATCTGACTGCTTCGGACTTCGCGCCTTTTTGTGGCTTGAACAAAATGCCGCTCGCGATGAGCGCACACGTGGTTTACACCGCCATCGACCCAGAAAATCCGGCAACGACTTCGCAAAAGGTCGTACGAGACTATATGCGTGGTCATATCGGTTTTGACGGTCTGATCATGAGTGACGATCTCGCCATGAAGGCGCTCAAGGGCAGTTTTCGCGAGAAGACCGAGGCGTTGTTCGCAGCTGGACTGGATATGGCGCTGTATTGCCATTTCGAGGCCGCCAGCGCGCAGGAAGTAGCAGAGGCTTCCCCGGTGCTGGATGGCAAACGTGCGGAACGCGCGGCGCGAGCGCTGGACATGATTGGGGGCGAAGCTGATGCATTCAATGCCAGTGCAGCCTGGGGGCGCCTGCAGGGCGCGATGAGCCCGGGCGTATAAGGCGTACCTTGTCCGGTCTCCATTTATCGACCGGTTTCTGTGCATACCCTGCAGCGCGCGCCGGTTTGGTCTTGCGAATGCCTCGTTCAGATACGACTCTAGAGCCGTGAGACTGAGGAGTGGCGCAAGCCGGAGTGATTCGCGTGGCGGAATTGCCGTTTGAGGATGTCGCGGTACTGGATAAAGGGGATTCTGAACCCTCTTTTCTGGTAGATGTTGACGGATTCGAAGGTCCCCTTGACCTTTTGCTCGAACTTGCCCGCCGACAGAAGGTCGATCTGGCCAAGATCTCCGTCCTCGCGCTGGCCGAACAATATCTCGAATTCATTGAGCAGGCCCGCAAGGTCAGGCTCGAGCTGGCTGCCGACTATCTCGTGATGGCGGCCTGGCTGGCCTATCTCAAGTCACGCCTGTTGCTGCCCGAGGAGCCGAAAGGCGCCGAGCCTGCCGCTGCCGATCTGGCTGCCGCACTGGCCAATCGCCTGCGCCGTCTGGAAGCCATACGCGCCGCTGCCGAAAAGCTTTCCAATCGGCCTCGTGTCGGGCGCGACATGTTTCTGCGCGGTGAGCCGGAAGGCATCGCTATTATCCGTCATTCGAAGTTTCAGGCGACCCTTTACGATCTCCTGTCCGCCTACGCCCAGCAACGCCAGAAGCAGGTGCTGTCCCATGTGACGGTCCGCCAGCGTGTCGTCTGGACGATGGCCGAGGCGCGCGAGGCGCTGGAGCGGCTGGCGGGGCATACGATTGAATGGACTGTCCTGGACGATTTCATCCTGCGCTATATCACCAGCCCGCAGATGCGCCGAACTGTGCGCGCCTCAAGTTTCAGCGCTTCGCTGGAGATGGTGCGCGAGGGAAAAGTCGTTCTGCGGCAGGACGAGGCCTTTGCTCCGATCTGGATCAAGGGCCGTACTGCGCTCGACGGCGCGCGTGATTTTCCGGATGAAGCAGCGTAACAGGGGAGCGTGGGTCAGGTGGCAGAAGCGGCAAGGTTATTCCCGGTGAACGAAGAGACGGTCGAACCGGCGCGCAAGTCGCCGTCGCGCAAGGCTGCGGTGCCCAAACCCCCGGTCTTGGTGGAAGTCGCTGCGTCAGAACCGGCTCCACGTTCGGCCCTGATGTTTGAGACCATGCGCATCGCTGAAGCCATGGTTTTCGCCGCCGAAGCGCCGCTCGAAGAGAGCGAAATCGCTAAACGCATGCCAGAAGGCCTGAAGGCCGCGGATGTCATGTACGAACTGCGCAAGGATTACGAAAAGCGCGGCGTTAATCTGGTGCGCGTTGGCAGCAAATGGACGTTTCGCACAGCAGGAGATTTGGGTTGGCTCCTTTCGCGCGAAATGCAGCAGCAGAAAAAACTTTCGCGCGCGGCGCTCGAAACGCTGGCGATCATTGCCTATCATCAACCAACTACACGGGCTGAAATCGAGGATATTCGCGGTGTCGCGATTTCCAAGGGTACACTGGACGTGTTGATGGAGACCGGCTGGGTGCGCCTGCGCGGCCGCCGCAAAGCTCCGGGCCGCCCCGTCACTTACGGCACGACAGACGATTTTCTGCTGCATTTCGGCCTCGAAGGGGTTTCGGACTTACCGGGTCTTGAAGAATTGAAGGGCGCAGGTCTCTTTGACGGCCGGTTGCCGCCGGGCTTTGGCGTTCCTACGCCGAATGACAGCGCCGAACTTGCTGAAGACGAAGATCCGCTGGAGGATGGCGACTTGCTCGACTTTGCCGAAGGCGCGCCCGATTTTGATAGCGAATCTGGCGAAATGGTCGAGCCTGTGCTTGAGGCTGCCGCGCAGCTTCAGGACGAACAGGATGCAGAAGACGGCCACGACGCTCGTGAAATCGCCACTGAGGGCAACGCCGCCAACGAGAGCGTCGAGGCAGTTGGTGAACACGAAAGCCCTCGTGAAAGCGTGGAATCCATTGATGAACCGGAATCCGCAGAGGGTTTCGAAGAACCGGGACCGCGTGATCGGGGCGTAGAAGAATAGGCGCTCGGGGCAAGTCTCTCGCTGTTAGCTCGCAAGGCGTATACTTTCACCCCGATGTTGCGATCTCAGGTGAACGAACAGGCATGTCATTCTGGAACCTTCGCTTCGGCGTGGAATTCACTGACCGCGAAGGAAACCGGCGCTGGCCGCCGATCCTTGTGGTGACTGTGCCCACGGCCGGCTACCGAATGCGCATCGACACGATGCAACTCGCTTCGATATTCAATCTGATAATTGTGACAGCAGGCGCTTTGGCGGCTGCGTTCTGGTTTTCGGACCGGGGGATTACGCTTTTCGATATTACACTCTTGCTCACGACACAGTTTCTTGTTGGCCTGGGTATAACGCTTGGTTATCACAGGCTCTTCTGCCACAAGGCTTTCTCTGCCGGGCGCGGTGTTTCCATCGTGCTCGGCGCGCTGGCTGCCGCCTCGATGCAGGGCAAGATCATGACCTGGGTCTCGGTCCATCGCAAACATCACCATCACAGTGATGAAGTCGGCGATCCCCATTCGCCAAAATCTGCTGGCGAGGGCTTTGTCGCTGCGCTGCTTGCATTTCTCGATGGCCACGTGGGCTGGACGGTGTCAGGCCGTCTCTGCAATTACACTGATTATGTCAGGGACTTGCGCCGGGACGAGGCGATTGCTTTTGCAGATCGTTATTACTGGCTTTGGGTATTGATGGGTTGGCTCATTCCCGGACTGATCAGCGCGGCCTGGTACGGCTCCTGGCCCGGCTTTGTATCGGGTGTGCTGGGCGCAGGCGCGATGCGCGTGTTCCTGCAATTGCAGGCGACCTGGGCCGTTAATTCGCTTGGGCACCTCTGGGGATCAAGACCGTTCGTAACCAAGGACGACAGCCGCAACAATCCGCTCGTCAACGCGATGACGCTTGTAGGCGAAGGTCTGCACAACAATCATCACGCGTTTCAATGGTCGGCAAAATTCTCTCTCCACAAGGGCGAGATTGACCCGGGATTCTGGGTGCTCCGGGTACTGGCTCGCACCGGCCTCGTATGGGATGTGAAGATACCTGGGCCAGATCTTATAGAGGCCAGGGGAGACGCCGCTGGCCATTCAGGCGCCGGCGCCGGATAATCCGGCGGCAGCAGACTAAGAACACCGATGGTATCAGACTACACCGAGAATGTCGGTTCGTTGCGCCCCGGCGACGTTGATGACGAGATCCGCAATTCCATCGCCTGTGATGTCGCCCAGCAATTGCCCGCCGATCAAGACCAATTGCCCCGCAACGCCTGTGAGAGCGTCCGCGAATACGAAATGGTCACTGGTCGTATTTCCGCTGATCGCGTCGCACTGGCGCAGGTCGATCTTGTCGATGCCCGTCTCGAAATTGAGAATGGTGTCGTTGCCATATTCCACACGGTAGATGCCGCCACGATAACTGGCCCGGTAACCGGCACCTGAGTCTCTGCTGTCATTGTACTGGAACACATCGGCGCCTGCGCCGCCATCAAGTATGTCTGCGCCATAGCCTGAATGAATTGTGTCGTTGCCGCCGCGTCCGTTGATGATGTCGTCGCCGTAATCTCCATTAATCACGTTACCGCCGCCGTCGCCACTCAGAATGTCGTTTCCAAAGCTGCCAATGATGTTTTCAATCGACGTCAACTTGTCGCCCTCAGCGTCACTGAACCGCCCCGGGATTGCCGGAGGCTCCAACTCCTGAGAAGGTGGAGCCACTATGAGCAAGACTGCAAACAAGTATTCAACTGAAGTGCGCGAACGCGCTGTGCGGATGGTGCTCGACCATGAGAA
>CANJJI010000132.1 GCA_947474545.1 Beijerinckiaceae bacterium
CGTGCGGCGATTGATTGTTGTGCTCGTCACGATCACGGGAATGAAAGCGCCGCCGCCGCGTCCACAGGCGCAGTCACGTTCCGTGCCCTCAGGTCTTGCCCGCACGGGGACGGGAAAAAAGCGCCAGTCTTTCCCGCTTTTTGATCCCCGGCAGCGGTTTTGGCGCCAGCGCCCGGCGAAAAAAGCCTCCGCCGCGCTGCCGCGCATTATTTCGCTCGACGGCGAGGGACTCAGCAGGCTGAAAGAGAGCCTCAACGCACCCCATATGCCGGACAAGAAGCCTGCGGATATAAGCCCCCTCAATCTCCTGCGGCGGCTTGAAGCGGTGATCGGCGCGCTTGAGAATCTGCCGCATCAGGCCAAACGTCTCGTCCGCGCGCTGGCCCGGCGGCAGAAATTCTCCCATCTGAAACTCAGAATGCCCATGCGGCCGGGACGCGCGCCGGGCTTTCGCGTCAAGCCGCGTCTGGAAGTGGATCACGTGCTGCGCGACTGCGACTGGCTCGCCCGCAATGCGCTGGCGTCTGACACGTCCTGACGATTTCTACCGCTGAAAATCAGGATAATTTTCACCCCGGACGCAAAAGCGATCCGGGCATGCAATAGCGCCTGCCCTTTTGAGAGACAGAGGACTCGGCTCAAGCCTTTCACCCGATTGCCCATGCACGCGCCCTGGCAGGCTGGAAAGCCTCGCGCATTGTGCTAACGTCTTTGCAAAAATCAGGGAGGATGACATGAAGATGTGCAAGGTGGGACTCATCGGCGGGCTGGCGCTGGCGCTTTTGAGTGCGGGCGTGCAGGCGCAGGATTATCCTTCGCGGCCCATCACCATCATCGTGCCCTTTCCCGGCGGTGGAACTGCCGACCTGATGCCCCGGGTCATCCAGGACAGTCTGGCGGCTACTCTGGGCACTTCCATCATCATCGAAAACCGCTCTGGCGCCAGCGGGACAACAGGCGCCACCGCCGTCGCCCGTGCCGCTCCGGACGGTTACACCCTGCTGGCTTCAGTCAATCCGCCGATTTCGCAGAACATCTTTCTGCAGAAAAATCTGCCCTATGATCCGCAAAAGAGTTTTGCGCCGATCAGCATCATAGCGACGACGCCGCTGTTCATGGTGGTGCATCCGTCCCTGCCGGTGAAAACGGTGGCCGAGCTGGTGGCCTATGCGAAGAAAAACCCCGGCAAACTGTTTTTCGGCAGCGCGGGCATTGGCACCGGCCAGCATATTGTGGGCGAATTGATCAACAAGCGCGCTGGCGTCGAGATGGTGCATCTGCCCTATCGCGGCACCGGGCCGATGATGGCGGATTTGCTGAGCGGACAATTCCAGCTTGGATTTTCGACTCCCGCCGGTGTGCTGGCGCTGGCCGAAGCGGGGAAAGTCAATCTGATCGCGGTCGCCGAGAAGAAACGTTATCACGCGATGCCGAATATGCCGACGATTGCCGAAACCATTCCCGGTATCGACTTTGAATCCTGGTATGCGCTGTTTGCGCCTGCAGGCACGCCCAAGGCCATTATCGACAAACTGCACGCCGCTTCCGTCATCGCGACAAAGGACCCCAAAGTCATTGCCAAATTCAAGGAAACCGCTGTCGATGTCGTCGGCAGCACGCCGCAGGAAGTTGCCGATCTCATCACATCAGATCTGGCAAAATACAAGGTGGACCTGCCGCTGATCGGGCTGGAGCCGCAATAGGTTCAGCCCGCAGGCTTCCTGTCGGCCTTTGAAACATATCTTGGCTTGTCGGCCTTGCTGCCTGGTGGATTGGGTGTGCCGGGCTTTGGTCCACCCCCCTTTTTGGGGCCTTCGTATTTCTTGCCCTCAAACTTCGGCTTGTCTTTCTTGGGGCCTTCAAATTTCTTCTGAAAGCCGGGCTTCTGGCCCTCATATCTGGGCTTGTCGCCTTTGGGCCCGTCAAATCGCGGCTTGTCGAATTTTGGCTTTTCGAATTTCGGCTTCGCGAAAGCAACTTTGTCGGCTTCAACGGATTCCCGCTTGACCGGCTCGTATTTTGGCCCGTCGAATTTCGGCGCTTCGTGGCGCACGGGAGCGGGAGCAGATTCGCGTCCGTCATCCCCCTCGAGGCGATCCACTTTGATATTCTCGCCGCCGGGCTTGCGGATGTTGACCGCAAATGACTTTGCCACAGCGCCCGCGATTTCGACCTTGGTTTCGTGCTCAAAGATGCGGATCGCGCCAATATCGGACTTTGTAATCTCGCCTTTGCGGCAGAGCATGGGCAAAAGCCATTTGGGATCTGCGTTTTTCTTGCGCCCGATATCAAGGCGGAACCAGACGCCATCGGGAATGGCGCGGCCTTTGGACGAAGACTTGAATTCGCCAGTCTTGAAGGTTTTTGGCGCTGTGCTGCTGTTCTGCACGTCACGCGGTTCGCGGCGTAGCGGACCATCACCGGGATCGCTGACGTCCTCGATCCCGGGCAGCCGCGCACGATACATGCGAACCAGCGCTGCACAGAGCTGCTCGGGAGTGCGTTGCGCCAACATTAATTGCGCCATCGCCACATCGTCTTCGGACGGCGCTTCGTCGAAAATGGGATCATTGATCAAGCGTTCCTGATCAAGCTTCTTGATCTCTTCTGCCGTTGGCGGTCCGCTCCAGATGGGGCGCACACCGGCATCGCGCATGAGCTGCTCAGCCTTGCGGCGCTTGGGCGCGGGCACGAGAATAGCGCTGACGCCCTTGCGTCCGGCCCGTCCTGTGCGGCCGCTGCGATGTTGCAGGGCTTCTGCATCATGGGGCAGTTCGGCGTGGATCACGAGGCCGAGATTGGGCAGATCGATGCCGCGCGCCGCGACATCCGTCGCCACGCAAACGCGCGCGCGGCCATCACGCAGCGCCTGCATGGATTGATTGCGTTCGTGCTGGCTGAGTTCGCCCGAGAGCAGCACGGCGTTAAAGCCGCGTTCGAGCAATGTCGCCTGCAGATGGCGCACCGCCTCACGCGTGTTGCAGAATACAATCGATGTCTGCGCATCGACAAACCGCAACAAGTTCACGACTGCGTGTTCGTGTTCCTTGAAGGCGACACGAATGGCGCGATATTCAATATCTGCATGGCCTTTTTCGCCGGCCGCCACTTCAATGCGGAGGGCATCGCGCTGGTATTTTTTCGCAAGAGTCGCGATCCCCTTGGGTATGGTGGCTGAAAACAGAAGCGTACGGCGCGCTTCGGGCGTGGCTTCCAGAATGAATTCGAGGTCTTCGCGAAAACCCAGATCCAGCATTTCATCGGCTTCATCGAGCACGACCGCGGCCAGACTTTCCATAACCAGACCGCGCCGCTCGATATGATCGCGCAGGCGACCGGGTGTGCCCACCACAATGTGCGCGCCCTGGCCGAGCTTGCGGCGTTCTTCGCGCGGATCCATTCCGCCGACGCAGGCGACGATCTTGACCCCGGTATAGGAATAGAGCCAGCGCAATTCGCGCTCGACCTGCATGGCGAGTTCACGCGTGGGCGCAATGATCAGCGCCAGCGGCGAGGCTACATCGTTGAACTTCCCCTCGGGATCGAGAATATCGGGCGCAATCGCCAGCCCATAGGCAACGGTTTTACCTGAACCTGTCTGCGCAGAGACGACGACATCGCGTCCCTCCGCTTGTTTGGCGAGGACTGCGGCCTGAACCGGGGTGGCGTCGTTATAATCATGCTCGGCCAGCGCGCGAGCCAGCGTGGGGCTGGTTTTACCAAAAGACACGAATGAGGACCTGACGGGGTAAGGCGGCCGGGCAATATCTTGCGCAGCTGAAAGTGTGGGCGAGTCATCTCGCCCACAACGAACCCCTCTCATACGGCAAAGACGCAGAAAAGGCTAGGTGCACTGCACAAAGGCTTTTTCGGTCTCAGAAGCCGAAAATCACGACGGCGGAATCAGCGCCTTCTTGATGCGGGTGATAATTTCAGGTGACGCCGCATAAACCTTTGCCATCAGCGCCTGCACATCGTCGCCACTGACCGGATTGACCTCAAGATTGGCCTTTTTCGCTTCGCCCAGCAATTCTGGATCGGCAAGGGTTGCCAGAAAGGCCCTGCGCATCAACGCAACACGTTCAGCCGGAACTTCCGGCGGCAGGACGTAGGGGCGGCCAAAGACCATCTGGCTGAAGAAGACGTCGAGTAGGGCCTTGTCTTCCGGCGGCATCGGGAAATTGTAGACGTTGGGAATGCCTGCCTTGTTCAGCTCGTCATGGCCTGTGGGATGGGTCTGGGCGATAACGCGCATGATGCCCTTCTCCCCGAACCAGCCGGGATTGGTGACGGAGATCGACGGCCAGGCGAATCCGCAGGCGCCATCTGTTTCCTTTTTCTCGATGGAGAGACCAACTTCCCGGCTGCCGGGATAGCCAAACACAAGCTTGAACCTGGTGCCAAACACTTCGTTCAAGATCAGCGGGAAGTCCGAAGACGTGCTGGAATGCTGCGAGCCCAGAATCATCGGCTTCTGTTTGATGTCATCGATCGTGGCGCTGGCGTAATCCTTGCGGCCCACGCATATGTAGACATCGTTGTTGGCGCTGCCCAGATATTGCGACTTTCGGGGATCATGCTTGACAGGCGTGCTGCCGATCAACGGTTCCAGAGGCGTGCCAGCGTAGAACGCGCCGATATAGGTGCCATCCTTGGGCGCGACGTTGTAAATGTAATTCGCGGCGATATTACTGCCCGCGCCGGGCATGTTCGCGACGATGACCGTCGGCGCTCCGGCCAGATGCCTGCTCATATGGCGGGAAATCAGACGGGCATAGGTATCATAGCCGCCACCGGCCGAAGAACCGACGACTATGTTGATCGTCTTGCCCTTGAAGAAGGGGTCTGCGCCCTGGGCCACCACGCCGCTTGAGATCAGGGTGCCGAATCCAGCAAGGCCGGATACCACTAAAGATTTGAAGTGCAAGACGAGCATCCTCCCTTTTTGGCGGCTCAGCCGCTTTTATATGGTCGCTTGACGTGAACACAAATCACGCGCCCGGGCAAGTTACCGGAGATGGAATCCACGGTCTTGACAATACAGTGCTTGAGCGCGTTTGATCGATGCAAATCAGGAGGAAATATCTCATGGACGACCAAAAGATGCAGGTCCGCAAACTGCAACGCGCTGTCGATGACGTTGCATTGTTTTCCATGCGCAATCTGCCGCTACTGGAACAGGGAACAACTTACGATCCGCTGGCAACGTCAGAAAATCTCTGGGCCAGCGTCAAGGTCTATGCGAGCGGTGGAGAAAATGCGCTGCACTCGCATGCGGGCGAAGACCACCTGTTTGTCGTGATGCAGGGCAAGGCGACCTTCACATTTGGGGACGGGCGGACTTCGGTGGTCCGTCAGCACGAAGGCGTGATGATCCCCAAGAATGTGAAGTACAAATTCGAGGCTGATCAGGCCGAGAATCTCGTGCTTATGCGTGTTGGTGGCGGCGCGCGCGACGTCAAAGGCATCGAGCAATTGACCGAACACGGCACGCCGCTGGACGTGAACAAGCTCACGACTTTCGCCGACGGCTCGATCAAGATCGGGAACGAGGCGAAGAACGGCGAAACCGCCAAAAAGCGCATTTATGCGCGCGGCAAGTATTTTTCTCCGGACGAATAGATCAACCGCTGGCGCGGAGGTTGTCGATTTTTACCGCAACCTCTTCGCAGACGTCCGCCATTTCCAGATATTCCTGACGTTGCCGGTCTTCATGTTCAAGCTCGGCGAGTTTGCGATAGTGCGCGGCTTCTTCGCGAAGATAGTCTGAATAATGCATTGTGGCCTCCATCGTTATCGCGTCTTTTTCGAACGCGCACGGCATGGTGCTTGGATTTGAATTGAAGTTGAAAGTTTCGATCAGAAACGCGATCTGCGCGGCTTAAGCTGCGCTTTTCTTTATCGGTGGTTCCATGGTCACCTCCGCATCACCAGATGGAGAAACAGTGTCCGGGCATTCCCACTCACCTGACAAAGATTATTCAATCATGCTGATTTGTCAATATTTTATACGGACTTCAATGCAAACTCCTGAAAGTTATAAGGAATGCGAAGCAGAGTTTCAGCTTGGCCGCGAGGCACACGCCTGTTACGCCTGAGGGCAGTTTTGATCGACCCATGGGTCGATCAAAACTGCCGGCGCATCCTCTCTGGTTCAAACAATCGCCCGTCAGGCAAATCGAAGTTTTGTATGCGCCCACACTGCGCATATGGCTCCGATGATCGTGCCCCCAGCTGCAGCTATGGACATATAGGGCTGATATGGCCCTGAAAGTTGAAGGTAGTTTGTTATAAAGACCACCGCTGCCAGCAAGAATATGATGCCTGCCGTTGTGCGATAATTCAGCATTTTTTTCTGCAGTTCTTCGGCCTCTTCCTGACCCTGTGACAGGTTTCGCCTGAGCGCTGCCTGCTTTTCGATTTCCAGATAGTTCTCGCCTAGTAATATCTTCTTGTCTGTATCGGATAGATCGGCCATCAGGCTCTCCCTCCCGCCTTTTCTCCAAGCGAGAAAATCACCTTAGGCTCTTTTTGGCAGGGCCGTTCATCTAATTTGCTGTGAAGCTTATTTTCTTTGCGCTGCCGCTGCAGCGCTGACAGCCCGGGCATTACCAAAAATATTGATCCCGGAACGCGTCATGCGTCCGTGTTCAAGTGTTTGGCTGAAATCCGGCTGCTTTTCTTCAGCGCAGAGCGGCATTCATCTTGTCGAGCAGCGCCTGGCCCGGGCTTAGTTCGGGTGCGTTGAGCTCATTCAGCGGCTGGGCGATCGTGCCGAGATTGGTATGCAGGTCCTGCGGATCTTCATCGATGTAGAGCAGGCCCGTCACGATCTCACCGGCTGCCTTGTGCCGGTGAATAGCCGACATCGCTTCGGCGCGATCATGTACGTTATGGCTAGCATCAATCTTGTGCAGCCGGATCGACGATCCATCATGCAGCCGAACGATCTCGGTGGTACCGGGTTCATATTCTGTGCTGATCGGCGCACGCGGTGTGATGAAATCCAGAGCATTGAGCGCAGCGTTATGGGCCCGCACGTAGTCGAAGCTCTTGGTAGAGCCCTCGTGATTGTTGAACGCCACGCAAGGCGAAATACAATCGATGAAGGCCGCGCCGCGATGCTCGATTGCCGCCTTGATCAGCGGAACAAGCTGCGTTTTATCGCCTGAGAAAGACCGCGCGACAAAGGTAGCGCCAAGTTCGATCGCCATCGAGACCATGTCGATCGGCGAATCGTTATTGACGACGCCACGCTTGTTCTTTGAGCCCTTGTCTGATGTGGCTGAGAACTGACCTTTGGTGAGTCCGTACACGCCGTTATTCTCGACGATATAGACCATGTTGACGCCGCGCCGGATGGAATGGGCGAATTGCCCAAAGCCAATAGATGCGCTGTCGCCATCGCCGGAGACCCCGAGATAAATGAGATCCCTGTTGGCGAGATTGGCGCCAGTCAGGACCGAGGGCATGCGTCCATGCACGGAGTTGAAGCCATGCGAAGCGCCGAGAAAATAGGTTGGCGTCTTAGAGGAACAGCCGATCCCGGAGAGCTTGGCGATGCGATGGGGCGGCAGGCTCAGTTCGTAAACAGCCTTGATAATAGCCGCTGAAATTGAATCATGCCCGCATCCCGCGCAGAGAGTGGAGATTGCGCCTTCATAGTCGCGATGGGTGAAGCCCAGGTCGTTGGTTTCAATCGCGGGATGGCGGAATTTTGGTTTCGGGAGAAAGCTCATCCGATTGTCTCCTTCCGGCCAGCGCCGGTTGCCTTGTTGACTGCGTCGCTCATCGCCTTGCGGATGAAACGCGCCGTGATGGGAACACCGCCGTAATGGGCGATGGACGTGAGTTGCGCCGGATCAATCCCGCACTCGACCATAAGCAGCGTACGCAATTGCCCATCTCGATTCTGTTCGACAACAAAGACTCGATCATGGGCGGCAATGAAGTCGCTCACTTCAGCTGAGAACGGGAAAGCGCGCACACGCAGCGCATCGATATGCATGCCATCGGCTTCGAGCAAATCCAGCGCTTCATGCATGGCCGCACTCGTCGATCCAAAATAGATCACGCCGAGGTCCGTCTTGCGCGACGCCTTGCGCAACACTGGCCCGGGCACATATTTCTTCGCCGTGTCAAACTTCTTCAACAGGCGTTCCATATTGTCGATGTAGGGCGCTGCCAATTCGGTGTAACGGGCATAACGATCTTTGGTCGTGCCGCGCGTGAAATAGGCGCCGCGCTTTGGATGCGTTCCAGGATAGGTGCGATAGGGGATTCCGTCCCCATCGACGTCGAGATATCGGCCGAATTCCTTGCCAGCTTCCAGATCCTCAGCCGTCATCACCTTACCGCGATCCAGCTGACGGCTGTCATCCCATTTCAGCGGCTTGCACATGCGGTGATTGGAGCCGATGTCGAGATCGAGCATCACAAAGACAGGTGTCTGAAATCTGTCGGCCAGATCGAAGGCCTGCGCGCCAAACTCAAAGCATTCATAAGGATCTTCGGGAAACAGCAGAATGTGCTTGGTGTCGCCATGCGAGGCATAGGCGGCCAGTAGGATATCCGATTGCTGCGTGCGCGTAGGAATGCCCGTTGAAGGTCCACCGCGCTGAACGTCAAACACCACGGCGGGAATTTCGGCAAAATAAGCAAGGCCGAAAAATTCCTGCATCAGCGAAATGCCAGGGCCCGAGGTTGCAGTGAAAGCGCGCGCGCCATTCCAGGCCGCGCCGATCACCATGCCGATGGATGACAATTCGTCTTCCGCCTGCACGATCGCGAATTTGTTCTTGCCGGTTTCCTTGTCGATCCGCATGCGCTTGCAATAGGCCATGAAGGACTCAGCTAGCGACGTCGATGGCGTGATCGGATACCAGGCGCAGACTGTGGCCCCGCCATAGACGGCGCCAAGAGCGGCAGCATCATTACCTTCCAGAAAGATGAGATCGCCGACGGCGTTCGCACGCTTGAGGTGTACGCCGATGGGGCAGGCGAAATTGGCTTTCGCGTAATCATAGCCGAGATGCAGGGCCTGATGATTGGGCGCAATCAACTTGTCTTTGCCGCGAAATTGCTCGCCAATCAACTTTTCTATTTCAGCCATATCAATATCGAGCAGCGCGGCCAGCGCGCCGACATAGATGATGTTCTTGAAGAGCTGGCGCTGGCGCGGATCGGTATAATGCTTGAGGCATATCTCGGTCAGCGGCATTCCCAGAATGGTCAGATTGTCCCGGAAGGCTGACTTCGGCACGGGACGAGACGAATCATAAAAAATATAGCCGCCCGGTTCGATGTCAGCGACATCCTCACCCCAGGTCTCGGGATTCATTGCAACGAGCAGGTCACAGCCGCCACGCGCGCCCATGTGGCCGGCTTCGCTGATGCGGACCTCGTACCATGTGGGCAGTCCCTGAATGTTCGACGGGAATATATTGCGCGGTGAAACCGGCACGCCCATGCGCATGATCGAACGCGCAAAGAGCTGGTTCGCACTGGCCGAGCCGGAGCCGTTGACGTTGGCAAAACGGACGACGAAGTCATTTACGCTCTGGATCGGCATGCGCCCTCCGCATGTGTCATATTGAGTGTGAATCTCTGCATGTCCCAGGCGCCCGTCGGGCAACGTTCGGCGCAGAAACCGCAATGCAGGCAGACGTCTTCGTCTTTCGCCATGATGCGGCCAGTTTTAAGTTCGCCGGACACATAAAGGTCCTGCGTCTTGTTCGTTGCCGGCGCGCTGAGGTGTGTGCGCAAAACGTCTTCTTCTGCATTATCCGTGAAAGTAATGCAGTCCACTGGACATATATCTACGCAGGCATCGCATTCGATACAGAGGTTATCGGCAAACACCGTCTGGACGTCGCAATTCAGACAACGCTGCGCTTCTGCCAACCCGAGTTTGAGGTCGAAGCCGAGCTCGGATTCAACCTTGATATTTTTCAACGCAATCGCGGGATCGACGGTCAGCACCTTGTAGCGCTTGTCATTCTCGATCTTGTTGTCATAGCTCCATTCGTGAATGCCCATCTTCTGGCTCACGAGTGTCGTCATCGGCGGTGGGCGGTCCTTGATATCTTCGCCCGAGCAATATTTATGAATGGAGACAGCCGCATCATGCCCATGCGCAACGGCCCAGATGATGTTCTTGGGGCCGAAGGCCGCATCGCCGCCGAAAAAAATTCCGGGGCGTGAGCATTGATAGGTTGTTTCGTCGACAGCGGGCATGTCCCATTTGTTGAACTCGATGCCGATGTCGCGTTCGATCCAGGGAAATGAATTTTCCTGGCCAACGGCCATCAGCACGTCATCGCATTCCAGCAGCACATCTGGTTCGCCCGAATTCACCAGACGCCGGCGGCCCTTGTCGTCGTATTCCGCCTTCACTTTTTCAAAGACGACGCCTGTCAGCTTGCCGTTATCGTGCTTGAATTCCTTGGGCACGAGGTAGTTAAGGATCGGAATGCCTTCGTGCATCGCATCTTCTTTTTCCCACGGTGAGGCCTTCATTTCCTCAAAGCCGGAGCGCACAACAACCTTCACGTCCTTGCCACCCAGCCGGACAGAAGACCGGCAGCAATCCATTGCAGTATTGCCGCCACCCAGAACGATGACCCGTTCGCCGATGCTGGTCGTATGTCCAAAGGATACGCTCGAAAGCCAGTCGATGCCGATGTGAAGATTCGCCCGGCATTCGTCGCGCCCGGGCAAATCGTCGAGATCACGGCCACGAGGAGCGCCTGAGCCGACGAAGATGGCGTCATAACCCTCTGCCAACAGCTTCTTCATGCTGTCTATGGGCGTGTTGCCACGGAAGTCGATGCCGAGATTGAGCACGTAATCGGTTTCTTCGTCGATCACGCTTTCCGGCAGGCGGAATTTCGGGATTTGGGTCCGCATCATGCCGCCTGCGAGCGGATCACGATCGAAAACCGTGATTTCATAGCCCAGTGGGGCAAGATCGCGCGCAACTGTAAGAGAGGCCGGGCCTCCGCCGATGCAGGCAATACGCTTGCCGTTTTTCTTGGCAGCCTTCCGCGGCAGGCGCTCGCGGATATCCTCTTTATAATCTGCCGCGACACGTTTCAGGCGGCAAATCGCAACGGGCTGCTCCTCAACGCGGCCACGGCGGCATGCCGGTTCGCAAGGTCGATCGCATGTGCGCCCGAGAATGCCCGGGAACACATTCGACTTCCAGTTGATCATGTAAGCGTCGCCATAGCGCCCTGCCGCAATCAGCCGGATATATTCCGGGACGGGCGTGTGGGCGGGGCAGGCCCATTGGCAATCAACGACTTTATGGAAGTAATTCGGGTCTGCTATTTCGGTCGGTTTCACCTGGCTAGTCCTCCCGGCGCATCGCGGGCCGGTCCAAGAATGATCCGCCTGCTGTCATACGTCACCCTTCGTTCAGGCCACAACCATCCAGATGGACAACGCAGCAACGGGCGGGCCGAAACGTGTGCCAGTATCACGCCGCCGTCAAGCGACATAACGGGTGTTTAACGCATAAATTCAGCTCAAAGGCGATTGCCGCACTGCAATAATTCAGCCCTCGAGGTTAATTCGCTTGCTGCAACGCAGCGATTCATTGGCATTCTTGTTGTTGCAATGCGAGATCGCGGCGAGGAACGGCAATGCAGTACAAATGAAGGCTCAGGCTATCTCGCGCCTGATTGTTGCGCTAGTGTACTCATAGAAATGCAACGGGGCGCCTAGAGCCGCGGAATATGAGAGGAACACGTCATGCCCTCAAACCTTACCTGCGCAACCGAAACCCCATCGCGCATCGCTGTAACAATTAACTTGGCCAAACAGGTTCTGCGCGTCATTGCACTGGCCAGTGCAGTCCTGCCGGGTTCAATTTTTGCCGCTTCTAACGCTACGGCCCAGCCCTATCCTTTAAAGACGGTGCGATTCATTTCGCCTGGAACCCCAGGCAGCACGACAGATATCATGCCCCGTGTCATAGCCGCGGAACTCGCCAAACGGCTCGAAGCCACTGTCTTTGTTGACAACAAAGCCGGCGGAAGCGGAATGCTCTCCGCGCAGGCGCTTGTTGCCGCGCCAGCAGATGGTGCAACGCTTTATCTCACGACCCTTGGCAGCATGTGTATCGCTCCGTTCGTGTTGCCCAGCATGCCGGTCGATCCGCATAAAGATTTCATCCCGATTTCCCTGACCGCTACGCTGCCACTGATCCTGGTGGTCAACCCGAAACTCCCGGTGAAGACGGTCAAGGATTTCGCTGAGTGGATCAAAGCAAATCCTGACAAGGCAACCTACGGCTCGGCAGGCGCAGGCTCGACTTCTGCAATTTCCGCAGCCCTTTTTGGCAAGGCGGCAAATGCGCCCGTCATCCATGTTCCATTCCGCACCATGCAATTGGCGGCTGATTCGATCATCAAGGGAGAACTGACGTTTCTGGTTTCAGATATCGGTGTAATCGCTGCCAAGGTGAAGGAGGGCGAACTACGGGCGCTTGCAGCCTCCACAGCGCAGCGTTCGGCGCTGATGCCGGATGTGCCGACGTTTACCGAAGGCGGCTATCCCATGGATCTGACGCTCTGGTATGCAGTCATGATGAAATCCGGCACGCCTGCCCCGCTCGTCGAGCGCATGACTAAAGAACTCGCTGAAATCATGAAAATGCCAGAAATCGAGGCGCGCTGGAAAGATCTCGGCCTCGAAACAGGCAAGTTGCATGGAGCTGACTTTGCCAATTATTATCAATCCGAACTCAAGCGCTGGGCAGAAATCATCCCGCCACTCGACCTGAAAGAAAAATAAGAAGCTGGCTGCGGGCGCGATCAAGGAGACTACAAATGGTCGAATACAGGAAACTCTCGAAGCACACGGGCGTCGAGGTTTTGGGCGTCGATCTGTCCAGGCCGCAACCTCAATCGGTGATCGATGAAATCAACCGGCTGTTTGTCGAACATTGCGTTATCCTGTTTCGCGACCAGCAACTGACGCAAGAAGAACTTGTCAAAGCGACAGGCATGTTTGGCGAAGTCGCCAATTACGACCGGCCGAAGGATTTGCAGACAGACGTGCAGAAGCGGCAATTGCCGGAGATCATGCTCATCACCAATATTCGCGAAGATGGCAAGCCGATCGGCGCGCTGCCGGACGGGGAGATGTGGTTTCACCACGACATGATCCACAATGTGCGACCGCACAAGGCAACCTTACTGTATTCCATCGAAATCCCGACCTGGGGCGGCAACACGGTATTCTCAAATCTCTATGCAGCCTATGATGCGCTACCCGCAGACCTCAAGGAGAAGATCGAGGGTCGCATGGCGCTGAATGCGTTCAATTATGGC
>CANJJI010000133.1 GCA_947474545.1 Beijerinckiaceae bacterium
CCAACGCCTCGCCCCGGGGAAGGCAGGTCGGGACGGAGGGATGGTCTGCCCGCTCTAACAAAGGGATACCCTGATGCGCGTCGTCACCTGTGCAGCGCCCTAACCCACTCGGTTTTCAAAAGAGGCAATATTATTATCAACAAGATACGGGGAAACAACCTCAAGCACCGTGCGTTTATAAAGGATACTGTTGAAAAAGTTCGAAAACAGTTGCCTCAATAAATTCGTCGAGACTGCATAATTTGCCCGAACCGCTTCTGGTTGCACCCTCAAATCAATAGCGAAAGGCACACGTAGGTCTTGTTGCTGGAACGCTGGGGGCCCCGCGCAAAAATTATCTACTCGACTGCAAGGTGCCTTCAAAAGATGATGAATGCGATTTTTGAGTTTTTCAACGGTATCCAAGATTTATGCACAGTGATGGATCATTCGGCGGCCGACGCTTTTCCTTATTTGCTCCTACGTTTCCGTGGCAGTGGCGCGATCTTGCCGCGCCGGACGGCGATGATCAGCAGCACGATACCGGTTGCCGTGCAAAGCGTGAATGCGATGATCGAGGATTCAAGCCCGAAACTCCCGCCTGTCAACACGTCCGGCCCCTTGATGTTGGAGCGGATCAAACCCGGGTCTGTAACCCCGCCTGACACGATCCCAGAGAAGATAGCAGACTGGACATAGTTCCACGACATGTGGAAGCCGATGCTCAACCACAGGCGGCGCGTGAGCATGTACGCGGCAGCCAGCAGCAAACCTGCTTCGATGCTGATGTAGATGGCTCCGGTGATAGTGCCTGCCGGATTGAGCAAATGCACGAAGCCAAACACGGCGGAAGACACCACAAGCGAAATCCAGCTGCCGGATATCTCTTCAACCGAGCGGAACAGAACACCACGAAACAGCAATTCCTCGAATATTCCCGAACTCAAGGCCAGCGCAACCGCCGGAATCACAAAGGTCCAGGGGTTCAGGCCTTCGATGCGATACATGCCGAGCGCGATCAGGATCAGAGCGCAAGAGGTATAGAGCCCGGCACCGACCAACATGCCGGTACCCCATTCCTGGCCTGCGCCTGACAGCGAGAGTTCGTCTGCCGAACGTCGTTCGATGAACCGCGCCCAGCCCACATATACGGCGAGTGCCGCCGCTGCCATGCCCACCACCACCGCAATGGACTTCAACGGGTGGCCCTTTAATTGCTGCATGAACCCATTGCTCATGCCCATCATGTACAAGATGACAAATCCCAACACGACGAGACGGGTGAGCGGAAACTGCAGGATGCGCAGCCAAAGGGCCGGATGCGGGTCAGAACTTGTGTTCATGTCAGCGCCTCATGTTGTTTCGTTACAACTTAGCGCATTAAAGCTGCCAGAGTGAAGCGGGCGGAAGCTCGATCTCGCTCACTCCACCATCCGCGCCCTTGCGCGCAGCTTCTCTGTCTCGCTCTTCAACTGGCCGCAGGCCGCCAGAATATCTCTGCCGCGCGGGGTGCGCACGGGGCTGGCGTAGCCGGCATCGAAGACAATATCGGAAAAGCGTTCGATGGTTTCCCAATCGGAACATTCGAATTTTGTGCCGGGCCAGGGGTTGAACGGGATGAGGTTGATCTTGGCCGGAATGCCCTTGAGAAGGCGCACCAGCGCGCGCGCTTCGGCGGGGGTATCGTTGACGCCTTTAAGCATCACATATTCGAACGTGATCCGCCGCGCGTTGGAAACGCCGGGATAGGTGCGGCAGGCTTCCATCAATTCGGCGATCGGGTATTTCTTGTTAAGCGGCACCAGCGCGTTGCGCAGGTCATCGTTAGTGGCGTGCAGGGAAATCGCCAGCATGGAGCCCGATTCTTCCCCCAGTGGCGCAATCTGCGGGACAACGCCTGCGGTCGAGACTGTGATCCGCCGTTTGGACAGTGACAATCCCTCGCCATCGGACAATACGCCCAGGGCATCGCGGACATTGTCAAAATTGTAGAGCGGCTCGCCCATGCCCATGAACACGATGTTGGAGACGGCGCGCACGCCCTCGCCATGGGGCACGATGCCATCGCCGGGCACGACACCGCCGGGAAAATCCCCAAGCCTGTCGCGAGCCACCACCACCTGCGAGACGATTTCCTGGGTCGTCAGATTGCGTACGAGTTTCTGCGTCCCGGTGTGGCAGAAGGTGCAGGTCAAGGTACAGCCGACCTGGCTGGAGACGCATAACGTGCCGCGATCGCTTTCCGGGATATAGACGCACTCGATTTCCGCGCCCTTGTCTGAAGCGCTGGTCGGCGGCATGCGCATCAGCCATTTGCGGGTGCCGTCCTTGGAGACTTGTTCAGCCATGATTTCCGGCCGCGCCAGCGAAAAATGGTCCGCCAGCCTGACGCGCATGCCCTTGGCGATATTGAGCATTTGTGAGAAATCGCGGGCGCCCTGAAAATAGATCCAGTGCCAGAGCTGGCCGGCTCGCATGCGGATTTCCCGCTCGGGCACTTCGATGGCTCGCAAGGCGTCCGCAAGGCCAGTGCGGGTGAGGCCCACAAGTGACGGCAAGGCGCGCACGGGCGCGGTGGTTTCGGCGGTGATCTGATCCATAGCCCGTATATAGCGGCAAGCTCAGGAAATCGCCATGCGCGCGCTTTTGGGCTCAAAGAGCGTTTTTGCCAGGCTTGTCCGCCATATCCGGCCGCCGCTCACGCGTAATGCGCCCGGCTTCTTCGCGGCGCCACCGGGCGATTTTCGCGTGGTCGCCCGAGAGCAGAACATCGGGAATACTGAGCCCCTCCCATTCGCGCGGGCGGGTGTAATGGGGATATTCCAGCAGGCCATTCTCGTGGCTTTCTTCCGTTCCTGACGCCTCTTTGCCCATCACACCGGGAATGAGGCGGACGCAGGCGTCGATCAAAACCATCGCCGCGATTTCCCCGCCAGACAGCACGTAATCGCCAATGGAGACTTCTTCCAGCCCGCGCGCGGCGATGACACGTTCGTCCACACCCTCAAAGCGTGCGCAGACGATGATTGCTCCCTCACCCCGCGCGAGTTCACGCACGCGCGCCTGCTGCAGCGGCTTTCCGCGCGGCGACATCAGCAAGCGTGTACGCCCATCATTTGCAATGTTGGCGTCGAGGGCAGCGGCCAGCACATCCGCGCGGATCACCATGCCAGGGCCGCCGCCCGCGGGACTGTCATCGACGTTTCGATGCTTGCCGATGCCGTGGTCCCGGATGTCATGCACATCCAGCAACCAGAGCCCGCGCGAAAGCCCATCGCCCGAGAGCGACAGGCCGAGCGGGCCGGGAAACATGTCCGGCATCAGGGAGAAGACGCTCGCGCGCCAGGGCTTCGTCATCGGCTTTTCAGCCCTTTTCCTGTTTGGCAGATTCAAGGAACCAGCTCTCTACAGAACCAAAGCCCTTGATGTCGATAAAGCCACGCGGCTCGAACACAAACTCCCGATCGCGCGCCTCATTATCGCCGGCCAGCCTGCGATAGACCGATTCGTTGATCTGTATACGCCCGGCTATCCCGGTGGCTTCCAGGCGCGCGGCGAGATTCACAGCATCGCCCCAGACGTCGTAGCTGAAACGCCGTGCGCCAATAACGCCAGCCATGACAGGCCCCGAGGCGATGCCGATGCGCATTTTCAGCGGCGCGTTGAAACGGCGTGCTGTCTCCTCCAGGGCAATTTGCAAATCCAGCGCGAACCTCGCCATATTCTGGACGTGGTTGGCCGTTGGCTCAGGTGCGCCGGAAACCGCCATATAAGCGTCGCCGATCGTCTTGATCTTTTCAACGCCGTGCTTGTCGGCCAATACATCGAACGCGCGGATAAGATGGTTGAGCATGGCCACGGTGCGCCGTGCGCCAAGGTCCTTGGCAATCTGCACGAAGCCTTGAAGATCGGTGAACAGCACAGTGATTTCGGCAAAACTGTCAGCCAGCGGATGGCCTGGCCGTGTTGTCAAACGCTCGACGATTTTTGAGGGCAAGACATTGTGCAGCAATTCCTCTGTCGTCCGCTCGGCTTCCTCGACCAGCGCAAACGCATACCAGACCAGCGCTGCAATAACGCCGAACGTCGTGATCGCCGAGGAAACATAGAGCTGGTCGATCAGCGCGGGGTCAGCGGTGATCCATGCTTTTTCCTGCGGGAAGAGAAACCACGCTGCAGTATGCGCAACCAAAGTCGCCAGAACAATCAAGGCAATCAGCAGCGGCCTTTTGAGGCCGAACACGAAAAAAGGCGCAGCTGCGCCGACAATGAGATTGATGTGAATGCCGGTATTTCGGCCAAGCAGGGCCGCGAAGGCAAACAGCGCCGTGATCTCGGTAAAGGTGATCAGCAGGCCGCCCGCCATTTCGCCAAAGCGGTGCGTGAAGGGAACGCTGAGGCCCATGACAACCAGCGCCACATTAAGCCAGATGAATGGCTGGTATTTCGCAAAATCGGCCAGCGCGAAACTCAACGCATATTGCGTGGAAAAGATCACGATCAGCCACGCCATGCCGTTGAGCACCTTCAACCGGCGGGCGATCTTCGGTGGATAGATGGTCGTGCCCTGCGCGAGCATACGCTTCAGGCCGCGGAGCAGCGGCCCGAATTTTTCCTTGGCCATGACGATGGCCCCAGCCAGCATCGTTTTCCCCGCCGTTTCCCGCTGGCGCCCAATGTCCAACGTCTGATATCGCACCCGGCCTTGACCGTAGCGCCGGATCGGCGATTGCGCAAAACGCTTTGGCGCACGCAAGGCAATCAGTTAAAATAATGGAATCACCAGGCGCACTTTGGCGCGCCGCGCCAACCGGGCCACTTCGAATGCGTTTGCAGTTCTTGTCCCGTTTCACGGCTTCGCCGGCGCTCAGGCGCGCCGCCCGGGCCTACAAGAACGCGTGGAAACGGTTTTATTTCTGGCCTCTCCATGCCCTTCGCAAAGCGCGCTTTGAAAAACTCGGGCTTGACCGGCGTATGCCACTGGCTATCGCCGCGGTGAATCTGGCCAGCGATTGCAAATGCCGCCACACCTCTCATTACGTGCCGTTGAGCCGAGAGACCATTCGCGAGCTCACGGCGGGCAATGATCGCAAAAATGTTGCCAGTTTGTTTGGGGCTACTGCTGCTGTCATCGATCTCGACACTTTTGCAAATTTCGATGCGTGGCGGGTGCAGGTTTCGCGCGCGACCAGCGGAAAATATCATCGCAGCGCCAACAAGGCGCGCCGGATGGGCTATAGCGCCGGGATCGTCGGGTTCAATTCTTACCACCGCAGCGTCTACGAATTGACTGGGTCGAAATTCCGCCGTTCGAAGGGACTGCTCGTCTGGGCCGCCCTGATCGCGCCGCCAGCGAGTCTCGTGGATACGAAAAAGCCTCCTGTTCCTCCGGTTTGCCTCGAGCATTGGCGGTATTGCTGGGGCGCTTTCAAATCAACCGAGGCCGGTGAAAAACTCGTGGCCTCGGCAATTCTGATACGCACCGGCAACGTTGTCTGGATCCAGAGGTTCATTGGCCATGGTGACGCTTTAAAAGATGGCGTCACCAAAATGCTGATCTTCGACATCATGCAATGGCTTCTGGCGCGCGCTGAACCGGGCACGCAGGGTATCCGGTATCTCCTGCATGGCTCAATCGAGGAGGGCAGCACTGGCCTTTTCGACTGGAAGCGATATTTAGGCTTCAAGCCGATGCTGCTGGATAGCGCCAGCCCCTCTTAACGAAGGAGGCGCGCCACCCTATATCCACGATCCTTGCTTCGCATGGAGCCTATATGAATACGGGGAGCACCCCGCTGGAGATTTCACCATGATGATCGTTCGCCGCAGCGCTGACCGTGGCCGCGCAGATTTCGGTTGGCTCGACAGCAAACACACGTTTTCATTCGGCGAATATCACGATCCCCAGCAGATGGGATTTGGTTCGTTGCGCGTAATCAACGAGGACAAGGTGGCGGGCGGCGGCGGTTTCCCGCCCCATTCGCATCGCGAGATGGAAATCATCAGTTACGTGCTGGAAGGTGAGCTTGAACACAAGGATTCAACCGGTGGCGGTTCGGTGATCCGGCCCGGCGACGTCCAGCGCATGAGCGCAGGCACCGGCATTACGCACAGCGAGTTCAACGCCTCGAAGACAACGCCCGTGCATTTTCTGCAAATCTGGGTGCTTCCGGGCGTGCGTGGCATCGCGCCGGGCTATGAACAAAAAACATTTCCCGCAGCGGAAAAGCATAATCGCTTGCGCCTCGTCGCCGCGCAGGATGGCCGCGATGGCGCGCTGACCATTCATCAGGATGCGGACATCTATGCCGCTGTTCTCGACGGCGGGCACGTTGTAACGCACGAGCTCAAACCCGGCCGTCTCGCCTGGGCGCAGGTGGCGCGTGGCAGTATCATGATCGACGGGGAAAAGCTGGAACAGGGCGACGGCGCCGCGCTCAATGATATTTCGCGCATCGTTATCGTGGATGGCGGTGACGGCGCAGAAGTGATCTTGTTCGATATGGCGGCGTGAGGAGGCTGCAATGGCGCTCAGGACAAATATTCAACGCGAAGACGACGAGCGGGGCGGCCGCTATGTCGCGACTATAGAAGGCTCTGCAGGCGAAGGTGAACTCACCTATCGCCGCAGCGCGCCCGGCATCATAATCGCCAACCATACGGGCGTCCCGCCAGCCCTGCAGGGACAAGGTATCGCCGCGCAATTGGTGGAACGGTTAGTCGCGGATGCGCAGGCTGAAGGATTCAAGATCATCCCGGCCTGTTCCTATGTCGCCGCGCAAAAGCGGCGGCATCCGGAATGGGCGGGGGTGTTTGTGGGAGGGTAACTTCGCCTCACACCTTATCCAGCCCATAGAGCGAGTGCAGCGTACGCACGGCAAGCTCCGTATAATCCTTGTCGATCAGCACGGAGAACTTGATTTCGCTCGTCGTGATCGCGCGGATGTTGATGCCCTTGTCGGACAGGGCCTTGAAAGCCCTTGCGGCAACGCCGGCATGTGAGCGCATGCCAACACCGATGGCGGATATTTTCACGACGTCCGTTGCGCCTTGCAAAGCCTCATAACCGATTTCGGCCTTGGCCTTTTCAAGAATGGTCGTTGCGCGCTCGTATTCGGCGACGGGAACGGTGAAAGTGATGTCGGTTTTTGCGCCATCGCCTGAGACGACCTGAATGATCATGTCGACATTGATGTTCGCGTCGGCCAGCGGCACGAAAATCGCGGCGGCGACGCCCGGCTTGTCCGCCACGCGGCGCAGCGTGATCTGGGCCTCGTCCCGCGAGAAGGCGATGCCTGTGATGACCTGCTGTTCCACGATTTCCTCCTCGTCGCAAATAAGGGTGCCCTCGGTGGGGTTCTTCGGATCGTCGAAAGATGAACGCACGAAAGTGCGCACCTTGTGCACCATGGCTACCTCGACAGAGCGCACCTGCATAACCTTCGCGCCCAGAGACGCCATTTCCAGCATTTCCTCGAACGCCACCTTCTCCAGCTTGCGCGCCTTGGGTACGACGCGCGGATCAGTGGTGTAGACGCCGTCCACATCCGTATAGATATCGCAGCGGTCCGCCTTGATGGCGGCGGCGATAGCCACAGCGCTGGTGTCGGAGCCGCCCCGGCCGAGTGTCGTGACCCGGCCCGTCTCCTTGTGCATCCCCTGGAAACCAGCGATGACGGCGACTTCCTCGCGTTCAGTAAACCGCTTGATGATTTCCGAACCGTCGATGGATTCAATCCGGGCAGACCCATGCGCATTATCGGTCAGGATCGGAATCTGCCAGCCCTGCCAGGAGCGGGCCTGAATGCCGATATCCTGCAGGGCAATAGCGAGCAGTCCCGCCGTCACCAGCTCGCCTGAGGCGACCACGGCGTCATATTCGCGCGCATCGTGCAGCACTGAGGCATCACGGCACCAGGCGACAAGCTCGTTCGTCTTGCCCGACATGGCCGAGACAACGACTGCCACTTCATGGCCAGCATCCACCTCGCGCTTCACATGCTGCGCGACATTGCGGATGCGTTCGATATTGGCGACGGACGTGCCGCCGAATTTCATGACTAGACGGGCCATGCTGCTTTCTGCACGGAGAGGGATGATGGGATGACAACCCCTGAAGGGCGCGTATAAATGACGGCGGCATGACGGCCTGTCAACGCTCCAATGGGGCGCAGGTAGCGGAATCGTGCAGGACTGCAAAACTAGCCCTCATCCTGAGGAGCGCCTGCAGGGCGCGCCTCGCAGGACGAGGGCGGGCAACGAGCGCTCTCTCCGGGCTTCCTCGTCCTTCTCGAGACGCGCGCTTCGCGCGCCTTCAGGATGAGGACTCCCTTCACCTGAATGGTCGAGGCGCAGGGAAATTTATGATGAACGCTACCAATGCTACCCGCTCCAGCGTCGATCCCCGCGAGGTCGCCCAGTTCGCAGCCATGGGCGCGGAATGGTGGAGCGAAACCGGGCCGATGAAGGCCCTTCACCGGATGAACCCGGTCCGCGTGCGCTGGCTGCGTGATGCCATGGCCGGACATTTTGCTGCACCCGATGGCGGCGCGCGGGACGTGGAAATGCCGGGCGTGCTTTCGGGCCTTTCCATTCTGGATATCGGCTGCGGCGCAGGCATCCTGTCCGAGCCATTGGCGCGGCTGGGCGGCGCTGTTACCGGCATCGACCCTGCCGAAGGCAACCTCGAAATTGCCCGCGCCCATGCGGATGAGGCGGGCGCAGATGTGACCTATCGCGCAGTCACAGCCGAGGCGCTGGCTGCAGCGGGGGAATGTTTTGATGTGGTTTGCGCCATGGAGGTGGTGGAGCACGTGCGCCGGCCAGCCGCTTTCATCGCCACAGCTGCGTCGCTTGTGAAACCCGGCGGCCTGCTCTTTGTTTCAACTCTCAATCGCACACTGAAAAGTTTTGCCCTTGCCATCGTCGGCGCGGAATATGTGCTGCGCTGGGTGCCGACTGGCACACATCAATGGGAAAAATTCATCACGCCGCGTGAGCTGACGGGATTTATTGAGGACACAGGCCTCGAAATCAAAGATCGTTCAGGCGTCATCTACAATCCCTTGTCGCGCGAATGGCGAACCTCGCGCGACATGGATGTGAATTATATGATGGTGGCGGAACGCCGATAGAAAGATTGTTCGTCACAACCTGTCACGAGGCGCCACTGACAAGCCGCAATGGCACACCGCGCGGCGGCGCTTCACTGCCCTTGGGCAGATTCGGGAAAAGATCGTCAGGCAATGTCTTTGCCCATTCGATGATTTCCGCGCCCGGCATGACATCCGCGTATTTGGCATGCATGTCGCAGAGGTTGATGGCATGGCTGGCCTGCGAGCGATCAAAACAGCCATCTTCCGCGATAGCGACCCGGTAGTTCATGCTGAAGGCGTCGATGACGGTTGCGCGCACACAGCCCGATGTGGTGGTGCCCGTCACAATCACGCTATCGCACCCCAGAAGGGTGAGATAGCTCGCCAGATTGGAGCCAAAAAAGCCGGATGGCTTTTGCTTCAGCACCACGACGTCTTGCGGCTGCGGTGCGATTTCCGGCACAATTTCGTTGGCGTCCAGATTCTGATGAGGGCCAGGTACCGATTCGATGGTGCGTGTATTCTTCCAGCCCCAGCTGCCGATGTCCCATCCATCGGGACGAGTGACGCCCGTTGTATAGATCACCGGCATCTTGCGCTCGCGGAAAGTCTCCGCGAGCGATTTGATGACCGCGATGGCGTCCCAGCTTTCAGCGCCGCAGGAATTGCTCCAGCGCTTGATCGATTCAAGAATGGGCTCGGGCTTGTCGCCAGCAAAACCGTAGCTCACGTCTATGATCAACAGCGCCGGCCGCTTGCCAAAGCCGCCTTTCGCGCCAAAGCCAGACGCTTTGAAGACCTGTTTGTCTCGCTCGGTCAGATATTGATCCCAGATGCGCGGTTTATCTCCGGACATGACACACTCCTCAATAATTGACAGCTTTAGGCATTTCTGCTGGTGGTCCCTTTGGCAAGTCAAACATACCGGAGGCGAGGCTGTCAAAATAGGCGATGACTTCCGCTGTCTTTACAACATCGGCATATTTGGCGTTCATGTCACAAAGATTGATGGCATGACTGGCTTGCGAACGATCGAAGCAACCTTCTTCGGCTAATGCGACATGGAAATTCTGACTGAAGGCGTCAAGCACTGTGGCGCGCACACAGCCCGATGTCGTCGTGCCCGTTACAATGACGCTGTCGCAACCCAGAAGAGTCAGGTAGCTCGTCATGTTTGTGCCAAAAAAGCCGGATGGCTTCTGCTTGTATATGACGATATCTTGCGGCGCCGGTGCGATTTCATCGACAATCTGGTTGCCATCGATATTGGAAACCGGAACTGTCGGCTTTTCGCTGCTGCGATTGTTTTTCCAGCTCCATGAGCCGGAATCCCAATTGTCGGCGCGGCGCACGCCTGTCGTGTAGATCACAGGAATGCCCTTCTCGTGGGACTTGTCGATGAGGGACTTGATCGCCGCTACCGCAGGCCAACTTTCTTCACCACAGGAATTACGCCAGCGCTTGATCGACTCCAGAATTGGCTCGGGTTTGTCGCCACAAAAAGCATAATTCACATCGATTACAAGGAGCGCCGGGCGTTTGCCGAAACCACCGCGCGCACCATAGCCTGATGCGGCAAACACGGCTTTGTCACGTTCGGTCAAAAACTGATTCCAGATTGGTTCTGACATTTGACTTCTCCTGTTTGGCTGGTTGGGTAAACTTTAGTTCTTGTTTTCCTACTTCAAAGCAGCATGAAGGATTTTCACAAATTGCATGTCGATGATTTCATCGAAGGCGACAGGCTTCTTGAGAATGCCTGCTTCAAGGACGACTTTCTCAGCTGTGGCCCAGGACGCGGCCGAGATCATGCCGTCCTTGCTCCACATTTCATCGGCAAATGAGCGGTCGAGCGTCGCCTTGAGATCTTCGACTGACATGGTGGGAAATTCCTGTTTGGCAATCGCCAGCGCCTTGTCCTGTTCCGCATAGGTCGCCTTGAGACCGGCAACTACGCCCTTCACAAATTTTGCGACAATCGCAGGCTCCTGTTGGATTGATTCAAGACGGATGTTGAGTGTCGAATAGGCGTAGGGGCCAAGATCCTTGGGAACGTTTAGAAAAGGCTCACCCCAGATGTTTTGTTGAACGCCCCGTGTGAGGACCGGTTCTGTTGTAACGCCAATTTCTGCGGCGCCTGTTTTGACAGCTGCAAGCACGGCGCCAGTTGCCATTTCCTTCAGCACCACGTCCTTCTTGTCGTCCAACCCCCATTGCTTGAGGTAATAGCGTGTGATGGAATTGGGCGTACCGCCAAAGAAACTGACGGCAATCGACTTGCCTTTAAAAAATTCCGCCATGGATTGTCCAGGTGCAGGCGCAAGACCGGCCCGCGCGTTGTAATAGACATTGCCCCGATCGACGACATTGACGACGCCACGTAACTCAGCGCCCTTGATCTTGGCAAACGCATTGTGTTCGGGACCGCCGATGAAAGCAAAGGCCTGCTTGGTCAACACCGCATTGGTATGTCCAGCCCCGCTTTCCACGGTCAGAATTTGAACATCAAGCCCCTCAGCTTTGAAGTAACCGTTCTTGATGGCCACATAGAGCGGAAGATAGCCGGTACCGTGCACTGGCTCGGCAACGATAAGGGTCTTCGACTGCGCCTGCGCTATTGAAATGGATGCGGCACTCGCAGACAACGCAAGTACAAACAACGAGCTGATGCGGGCATTCGATTTCAACATTTGACACTCCTGTTTGCCTATTTTTGTTGGTGGTAGTGTTTTCAATGCACAACGCCTTTGCGTAGAAGGCTTTCAAGCCAGGAGACGCTGGCGTACATCACGATCGAAAGTGCAGAGAGGACGAGCACAGCAACCCATACGAGAGATATTTCGTAAGTTGATCCGGCATAAAGAATCGTGCGGCCAAGACCATGTTGCGAGGAGACAAATTCACCGACGATGGCGCCTGTGAGGGCAAGACCGATGTTGACGCGCAGGATTGAGATGATCCACGGAATGCAGGAGGGGATAACGAGCTTGGTAAAAACCTGCCAGCGGCTGGCTCCGAGAGAATAAAAGAGCTTCTCCTGATCCTTGTCGACGGCCTGCACGCCTGAATAGGCGGTCAGTGTGGAAACAATCAGTGTAAGCGCGGTCGCGATTGCTACTTTAGACGCGAGCCCCATGCCGAACACGAGAATGATCAACGGCGCCAACGCCAGCTTGGGGATGGATTCAAGGCAGATGATATAGGGCTGCATGATCAGGGCATAATTGCGCGACCACCAGAACGACATGCCAAGAAGAGAGCCTGCCGATGTACCAATGATGAAGCCGAAGATTGTTGACCGGAATGTGAATGCAATGTCTGTCGCTGCATTTCCTTCCATGAGGAATACGAGCAGTGTTGACCAGATTGAGCTGGGCTGCGACCAGAAGAATGGGTCAATCAGCTTGAATCTTGCTGCTACTTCCCACAGCAAGAGAAATGCCATGAGCATGCCGACCTGCACGCTGACAAGCCATTTCGTGCTCCACAATTTCTGCACCGGCAAGCGCCGTTTGATTTTCCTTTGTACTGCCGGGGCTTCAGTCCGGCTCACAAAAATGTTCCAGGACGTTAATGCTGGCAAAACGGATGTCTTGGTGTTCACGTCGGACCTCCAGAGTTTAATTTGCGAATGGACTAAGCGGCCTGCTTTTCCTCAGCTGTTTGCCCATGGGCATGCAAAAGATCGAGGCAGTATTTCTTCATGGCGACGAAGCGTGGTGTACTGACGAGGGAACGATCACGCGGGCGCGGTAAATCGACAGGCATCTTGTCGATAACCCGACCGGGCCGGCTCGCCATGACGTAGATCTCGTCAGAGAGAAAAACGGCTTATTCCACATCATGAGTCACGAAGATCACCGTGCGGCCGAAGTCACCAAAGAGCTGCAGCAACCATTCCTGCATTTGCGATTTAGTCTGTGCGTCCAGCGCCCCAAACGGTTCATCAAGGAGAATGACATCTGTATCGACAAGGAGCGTGCGCAGCAGAGCAGCACGCTGGCGCATGCCGCCGGAAAGTGACGATGGATAATTAGCCTCTTTTGAAAACCGAGTGGGTTAGGGCGCTGCACAGGTGACGACGCGCATCAGGGTATCCCTTTGTTAGAGCGGGCAGACCATCCCTCCGTCCCGACCTGCCTTCCCCGGGGCGAGGCGTTGGTCGGCGGTCAAGGATGGCCAGC
>CANJJI010000134.1 GCA_947474545.1 Beijerinckiaceae bacterium
CTTGGACAACAGATAGATCGCTTCGTAATCGTTCTTGGATTCAAAGGCTGGCTTGACGAATTGCTCACCCCATTGAATCGAACGGTTGGAGGCTGTGCGCGAACCTTCCATTTCAAAGCTGGTGCATATTGGCAGAAGGTAAGTGCCGTTCTTGCGGCCGGAAATGGCGGCAAAGGTTGTCGGATGCGGATCGGCGACGACGAGCAGATCAAGCTTCTCGATGCCTTTCACCATGTCGGGCATACGCGGAATCGTGTTGCCGCCGTGGCCGAAGACCATCATCGCCTTGACGCTGTCCTTCTGGTCGATTTCATCAGGGTTATAGCTGACTGCATCGAACCAGCGTGTTGACGGTATGCCCGCAGCTTCCATGTTCTGCTTGCGCGTGCGGGCCGGTCGGCCGGCCTTTGCGGGCACTTCGTCAAAGCGCCCCTGCAGATAATCGTAGTCGACGTCCCAGACCCGCGCCCAATGACGCCATGCGCCTTCGACAAGCCCGTAATAGAGCGGCAAGGTGCCGATATCCAGACCCAGATCGGTCGCGCCCTGTACATTGGTATGGCCGCGGAAAATGTTGGCGCCGGTGCCGTAAGCGCCAACGTTGCCGGTCGCGAGGAGCAGGTTGCAGTAAGCGCGCACGTTGGCTGTGCCGACGGTGTGCTGTGTGCCGCCCATGCACCAGATGAACGTGGAGGGGCGTTGCTTGGCAAAAGTCTCGGCGACTTTCTTCAACTGATCGCCGGGAATACCAGTCACTTTTTCGGTTTCTTCCGGCGTCCATTTGGCGACTTCGGCGCGGATCTGGTCCATGCCTGCAACACGCTTGGAGATGAAGTCCTTGTCTTCCCAGCCATTGGCGAAGATGTGATGCAGGAGGCCCCAGATTACCGCAATGTCGGTGCCGCCACGGAAGCGAACATATTCGGTTGCATGCGCTGCCGTACGTGTGAAGCGGGGATCGAAGACGATGACGTTGGCGCGGTTCTGCTCCTTGCCAGTCAGGATGTGTTGCAAGGAAACCGGATGGGCTTCAGCCGCATTCGACCCCATGAAGATGATCGTCTTAGCGTTGCGAATATCATTGTAACTGTTGGTCTGGGCACCGTAACCCCAGGTATTGGCGACGCCAGCCACTGTGGTCGAGTGGCAAATACGGGCCTGATGATCGACCGAATTGGTGCCCCAGAAGGCCGAGAACTTGCGGAAGAGATAAGCGGCTTCATTGGTGAATTTGGCCGACCCAAGCATGTAGACAGAGTCTGCGCCGGATTTCTCACGAATCGCATTCATCTTGTCGCCGATCTCGTTGATCGCGACTTCCCAGGAAATACGCTTCCACTCGCCGTTCTCCAGCTTCAGCGGATATTTCAGGCGGCGATCGCCGTGCACGAGTTCCCGAACTGACGCACCTTTGGCGCAATGGGTGCCGCGATTGATCGGGCTGTCCCAGGCAGGTTCCTGACCGACCCATACGCCGTTCTGAATTTCACCGATGACTGTGCAGCCAACCGAACAATGGGTGCAGATATTTTGCTTGCGCTCATGCGGCTTGCCATGATCGGCGGACGGGATACTTGCCGCACGCACGCTCCCCAGGCTGATGGTCCCCAGCGCTGCTGCGCCGCCAGCCACAAGGCCCGAGCGGCGAAGGAACGTGCGGCGATCCATGACGCCGGAGGCAAGCCCTGCTGCTGCCGCCTGCAGGCGGGGTCTGGCGGAAACGCCTTCTCTTCTTTTGATGAGCATGGTGTTGCCTCCCTCAATAACGGTTTGTGCGATAGTAATTCTTCACGTGTTCGGATTCCTTGTAGCGGGCCTTTGTCCGCTCGTTCTGATCTTCCGTGGCGTGGGCAGGCGTGGCGGCGAGGGGCGTGGCGACTGCGACGGCCGCCGCAGCGGAAGCGCCGCTGAGGCTCTTAAAAAAGCTGCGGCGGTTGATCTGTTTGTTTTCAGGTTTGCTGCTCATGACAGTGTCCCTCTTTCGTTTACCTATATTCACGATACGATCATGCTGCGGCTTCGTTCGGCAGCGCGAAGGCTTCTGATTCCAACTCGAAGAATAGACGGCCATAAAGGCCAACCGATTTGTAAAATCCGGCGCGTTTGGTGGTTTCAAGATCGGTGAAGAACCGCAGAGCCCAGGTCTTCAGATGGGTCTCGTAAAAAGCCCTTTGCGCCGCAAGCGATCCATCGCCCAATTCACCGCGCGCAAGCCCCGCCATGACGTCGCACAGGATGGCGATATGATCCTCGGGCTCTGCCCGCCCGCCAGTGCGTTCGATAGCGAGCTTTTCGAGATCTGCCCGGACGCGCGCCAGCGGGCGCTCCTGCAGAAAGCCGGTGAGATACCATGAGGCATAGGGCAACAGTTCGCCTCTGCCTACGCCAATAAAGAGGTCAAAGTATTCGCGCGTGGCGGCAGTTTCATCTGTTTTTGCGGCGGCATCTGAGAGGGCCACGCGGGCGAGCCCAAGTTCACTTGCGTCACCTTGAACGGAAGCGAGTTTTTTCAGCAATTCGGCTGTCGGCGCTTTACCGAGAAGGACGGCCAACAGAGCATATTCATTGGCACGAAGCCGATCGATTTCATCGATCTGATAGGGATCAGCGTGGGCGGCGGGGGAATTGGACGAATAAAGATCGGGCCGTAGTTCTTCGCGAGGGATGCGAGTCACGGCCTCGATGGCGACTACGCGCTCCGGGGGAATCCTGGTCCAGCCCGATACTGAAGGTTGAGCAATGCCCAGCCCTCGTGCGAGCGCCGCAACACCTCCGGCGGCATCAATTGCCTTTTGCAATGCAATATCGCGCATGTGTCCCTCATAACAACCTGCCATGTTCTCCCGAGCAGATCGTCACCAAAATGACATCTGACCTATGCGCCCTGATGTTTCAAGGGGTCTATAGGAACTGCCTATGGCGTGACTTTACGGGTTTTTGCTTATCGCGGGGTCGCACGGCCATGACGGGCGGATGAATGCTGCGATGCAAAAATATCAGTGCCGCGTGGTGAGTTTGCGCTATCGTCTGCGGCGGAGGGCTGGGGGTCCCCGCTAATATATGAACCAGCATCAGTTTTGGTTGAGAGGCGAACAGTTTTTATTTCAACCAATGGCTTGGGTTCAGGTTCCTCCGTTGGTAGCCATTCCGCCCCTTTGGATCCCGGGCTCGCATCTGCAACAGAGGCGTTTGCCAAATCGGTGTCGCCGCCTTCTACTAAAGTATTATGCTCATTTTTTTGGGAAATCATTTTTTCTGCAATTTCAAACGCCTTGTATCCAGCTTCCAGAGGGCCATAGCCCTGCGCGCCTCCGGTCTGGTTCCAGTCCCAAGCGTATTCGGTGGCCGGGCTCACGTAGTCGCGGATCGCGATATCAAGCTCCCACATGCGGCGCAGGGCAGCGTTTCGCAGCCCCTCAGGCACCAACGCATTCATGAATGGGCGAATGTCAGTCTCGGCAGTGATGGATTCGAGTGTGGGCAACGAAGCTAGGTCGAAAGGCTCGGTGTCTTCGGCTGCTTGTGGGCAGTTTTCAGGCGTAGTGAGAGAATCTTTTTCCAAGGCTTCGGCCTTGGCCACTTCCGTCTTTCGCTGCGCCCAGCGGGCGAGAAAATTGTCTTCGCGAGACGTCATGCTTCGCCTCCTTCGCGCTCGCGCATTTTCAGGCCCGGATTTTTTCTCGGGTCGGGTCCGCTCTTGTCGCGTTTGCGTTTGTGAAACACACGTTCAACATGGTGCTCGTCGACAAAGGCTGCAATCCATCCAGCGATTTCTGCGGGCATGGGCACGGGGCTGACGATATCGGCACCCGCTTCCATGAGCGTTTCGCCTTCAGTCGGATCGGCTGTGACGTGGACAAGTTCAACATCGCCGCTTTCCGGTTGGGTGCGCAGCGCTACCCAGACTTGCGGTTTTCCCTCAATCAGGTTGTCGCGGTAATTCGCGGTTTCGGATGTGTAGAGTTCCAGCGTGCCGATACCAGCGTAAAATAGTTCGACCTCACCTGTCGCGCCAAGTCCTGTTTTTGGAGCTGTTTCCGGCGCCTCCGGCAATATGGCTTCCGGCGACCAGACATGATCGATCCAGGCGTGATCAACCTTGCTGCGGCGGATGACGACGCCGACCTGTTTTGTTGCGCCGGTCATTGCATTTTCTCCAGGCCGTGCGGAACAGCCGTGAGCGGCAGGCCTGCGACCAGATTTTGCGGTTTCATTCGTATGACATTGTCTTTCGTCATCCCAAGAATGAGCCAGACAGGTTTGCCCCGCACCCTTTCATCGACCAACGATTGGTTGGCGAATTCGAGCCTGAACAGTGCGGCAATACGGGAGATATCATCGGGCGTGAGGGCCTCGCCGCGCCACATGGCGTTGCCGAAGCGTGTGCCTTCGCTGTCGAGGCCGACGAACCAGCGCCAATCCCGGTCATCAAAAGTAGCGACCGGCTCTACTTTGACGCGCGCGCCTGTCAGATGCTCGACCCAGACGGCAATGGCGCGCGCAAGTCCAGCGCGCGCAGATGCATTGCTGCCGATGTTCATCACCATGGAATTGGCGTCCGAACGAGACCAATAGGTCCAGGCGTTGGCGTCGTCCATCACGTCGAGGTTTTCGCCGGGCTCGCCTGAGAGCATCGCAGTTAGCGGTGAGAGATGGCGCATGTTTTCGCGTTCTCTAGCTTGTTCTTCCACCAGCTCAAGATCGGCGAGCAGGAGCGCGCCGTCCCGTACGCTGGCTTTTTGCGCGCGAAAAAACAGTTCGCCCGCGCGCAACACATAGGGATCGTTGCTGCCGTCGAGCGCGTTGCGCAGGATGATATGGGTCATCTGGTCGAGAAAAAGCGGTGGAAGGGCAATTTTTTGCGCGGTTGAGAGCGCGATATAGGCGTCCTCGATACTGCCGGCGCTGACCAGCAGGTCGCGATAACGCACGAAAAAGTCCCAGTTTTCGCGCGCATCCGGATCGGCCATGGCCGCAATTTCCGCGCTCTTGACCGCGCGCTTTGGATCGGTCCGGAGCGCGTTATAAAGCGCGCGCTCGACTTTGCAGGCGTCATCAGGCGGCGCGAGCTCCGGGCGCGCGAGATAGGCAAGCAACAGCTCGGACGTAACGGCTAGCCGGCCCATGGGATTACGCCCGGCAAGGTGGTGCCCGGAGGCGACCCAGAATTCGCGCGCCTGGTCCTGCACGGGCGCGTTCATCGGCGCACGCCTTTGGTCAGCGCGAGGAGATCGACATTTTCTTCCGGCATTTGTTCGGTCTCATCCTCGACTTCATGGAAAGTGAAAGCGCGTGCGAAGGCATGCAGGCGATCCTGATCGCCATTCGCCTCGCGCGGCCGCAGGGTGCGGAACTGCTCGCGCAGGGAACCGTTTTCGTCAAATGTTCGCTGCACCGCTATCAATGTGCCAGCGGGATGATCGCAGAGGGATTGGGCATAGCGCATTTCGTCCAGCGCGGACTGGCGTGCGGTCTCCATATTTGGTGCGCCGAGTTTCTGGACAAAGGACATGGTCAGCGCTTCCAGCGCCGCATCGTGTTCGCTCTGGCTGGCTTCAGTGATTGTGGCCAGGGTCGAAAACCCGAGGCTGGTTATGCCCAGGAAGCCCGAACGCAGGGCGTGGCGCTGTTTGATGTTCAAGGTGTCCGGTGGCGAATCCAGAAACAGGAAGGAGCCGGAGATCGCCCATTCGCCAGGCTCCGCCGCCCGTTCAAAAACGAACGTGTCGGACGGATCGAGCCTTATGGTGCGGGGCAGTTTCAATGGGTCAACTCGTTCTGGGCATGCGTTCGGCAGGATCGTACCACGAAGGGGCAAGCAGGCCCGGTTTAAGATCGAAGCGCTCGGGCGGGCCGCCTGCGGGCAGGCTGATCATGAGGTCGCCATTGCGGTCGATCAGCCTATTTTCAGCCGCCAGTTTTTTGGGCAGGCGAGTGAGATAGTCCTCTCCTACGGGACGGAATCCGCGCTCGTTCCAGGTGTCGAACGCCGTCATCAGATGGCGGGTAAAGCCTTCGATAATCTGCCCGGGATCGATCATCTCAAAGCCTTCGGCTGTCAGCGTCGTTGCGCCGGGCACAAAGCCGGGGTCCACGTGGGTCATATCAGCCGAGCGCAGCATGGCGCCATACACGAGCCAGTCCGGCGTTTGATCCTCCGGACAATTCAACGGCCAGCCGAGACGCGCGCCTCCCAGTAGCGCCCCATCTAGCAACACCGAGCCTGGCCAGCCAAAGCAGATGTTGCTCTCAGGCGGCGCATGAACCGCCAGCGCATCAGCCAGGGCGTTCATACCGGCGAAAAATGCACGGCGCGCCGTGACCAGGGGTTCATCCGGCTCGAGAACGACAGCAAACTCCACGAGATCATAACGCGCCACGCGCACAAGCGTGGCGGCGCCAGCTTCGTGTGAGATAGCGCAGGCCTGTTCGAACGCGTCGCGGCTTTCGCGCAGATCGATCTGCGAAAAGCCGGGCGGAAGGTCGAGCTTCTGGTCGGACAAAGGGACTTTCTCTCCGGCTGTTTGATTTCATCCCGTGCTTCCTATTTAGGTGGCATGCCGCCAGCGGTCGAGTGCCGCGTGATTTTTTTGCGGCGGAGGGATAGATGGCCGCTTCCACTGCTACACTTTTTGTCTGCTCCTGCGAGCGGACGATGCCGATAGCGCCAGCCGCTGCGGGCGAGGCTGTTGGCGCTAAAATGATCGAAGGTCATCAGTTTTGTGGTGCGGAGCTTGATCGCGTGCGGGCCGCGCTGAACGCCAAGGGCGAAATCATCATCGCCTGCACGGCACAGGCTCCCTTGTTTGTGGAAGTGGCTGAGGATGCCGGACGGGAGATTTTGCCGACCTTCGTCAATATCCGCGAAACGGCAGGCTGGTCGAAAGACGCGGCGCTAACTGGGCCGAAAATGGCCGCCTTGATTGCCGCTGCAGCCGAGCCCATGCCGCCGATCCTGCAGGTGACGCTCGAAAGCAAGGGCGTCGCACTCATCTATGGGCGCGATGAACTCGCCATAGAGGCTGGGCGCAAACTTGCTGACAGGCTCGATATCACTGTCCTGATCGCTGATCCGGGCGATGTAGCGCCGCCACGCTCGAATGAATTTCCCGTCTATCGCGGCAAAATACGCAGCGCGAAAGGTCATCTTGGCCAGTTTGAACTGACCATTGATAATTTCGCGCGGCCTGCGCCTTCTTCGCGCGATAAATTATTGTTTGGCGATGCGCGCGACGGCGCGATTTCCAATTGCGATCTTGTGCTGGATTTATCAGGGGGAACGCCGCTGTTTTCCGCGCATGAACTACGCCCCGGTTATCTGCGCGCCGATCCTGGGGATCCCGCCGCAGTCGAGCGTGCGATTGCCGAAGCCGGGCAATTGGTGGGAACATTCGACAAGCCGCGCTATGTGAATTTTGACGCTGCATTATGCGCACATTCGCGATCGGGCATCACCGGCTGTACACGTTGTCTGGATCTTTGTCCCACCGGGGCGATTGTGCCCGCGGGGGATCATGTGGCTATTGATCCGGCTGTATGTGCGGGCTGCGGGCAATGTGCAGCATCGTGCCCGACAGGGGCAGTAAGCTATGCGCTGCCGCCTGCTGACGCCGTGATGCGGCGGTTGCGCGCCTTGTTGCTGACTTACGCAAAAGCCGGCGGCCGCGAGCCGCATGTTCTTATTCATGACGGCGAACATGGCGAAGCGCTGATTGATGCGCTGGCGCGTTTTGGCGATGGACTTCCAGCCAATGTTTTGCCGTTGCGTTTGAACGAAGTCACTCAGGCCGGGCCTGAGATATTTGCAGCTGCATTCGCTTATGGAGTGGCTGGCGTGAGCCTTCTGGCGCGGGGCAAGCCGAAGCATGAGATGGCCGGAACCTATCGTATCGTAGAAACGGCCAATCGCATCACGGAAGGCCTGGGCTTTGGCGCTGGGCTCGTTCGCGTAATCGAGACCGATGATCCCGATCATTTGCGCGTTGTGCGTGATGCTGCGCCCAAAGGCGTTGCGGCAAAAAGACCGGCTACATTTGCGCCGCGTGGCGCCAAACGGGGTGTGCTGGAGACCGCATTCACCGAATTGCACCGGGTAGCGCCTGCGCCTGCGGATGTAATCGCACTTGAAAAAGGCGCGCCCTTTGGCGGGGTGATCCTTGATGTTGAGGGATGTACGCTCTGCCTGTCCTGTGTTGCGGCATGCCCCACGAGCGCTTTGACAGATAATACTGACAAACCGATGCTGCGATTTAATGAATCGCTCTGTGTGCAATGCGGCTTGTGTCAATCAACGTGTCCGGAGAGGGTCATCAAAATAGAACCCAGGCTGGATTTTGCGGCGTGGCAGGCGGGCGCACGCGTGTTGAAGGAGGAAGAGCCTTTTCTTTGCATCATTTGTGCCAAACCTTTCGGCACAAAGAGCACAGTGGAGCGGGTCATCGCGAAACTCGAAACCCGTCACTGGATGTTTTCCGGTGAGAACGCGCATCGGCTCGATATCGTGCGCATGTGCGAGGATTGCCGTATCGAGAAATCGGTCAACGAAGGCTTTGATCCCCATGCAGCGCCACAGCGCCCTCCTGTTATGACCACGCAGGATTATCTGCGCGCGCGTGAGCGCAAGGGGGAGGACCCTCTTTCATGAGCGCGCTGCGGCCGGTTACAGGGGTCATCCTCGCAGGAGGTCTGGCGCGGCGTATGGGCGGCGGTGACAAGCCGCTTCAGAAAGTGGGCGACAGAACTATTCTTGAGCGGGTGATTGATTGTGTAGTGCCACAATGCGAGCGCCTGATTATCAACGCCAACGGCGATCCTGCGCGTTTCAGCGAATGGAGACTGCCTGTTGTTGCCGATACAATTGACGGGTTTGCCGGGCCGCTAGCCGGCGTTGTGGCGGCACTGGATTGGTCTGCAGAACATGCGCCCGACACTTCACATGTGCTGAGTGTGGCCGCAGACTGCCCGTTCTTGCCGGGCGATCTTGCACCTCGTCTGTTTGATGCGATGATCGATCACAAGGCAATGCTCGCCGTTGCAGTATCAGGCAAGCAAGTTCATCCTGTCATCGGCCTATGGCCCATTGCTCTTCGAGAAGAATTGCGCTGTGCGCTGGTTGTTGAAAACCTGCGCAAGATCGATCTCTGGACAGCGCGGTATCCGCTGGTTGAGGTGACATGGTCGGCCGGACTGATCGATCCCTTCTTCAACGCCAATACGCCGGAGGATCTGGCTCTGGCGCAGGCCTTACTTGGTGAAAAGGAAGAAGACTAGAGTTCGCCCATGATGCGGATTTTCTCTTCATTCAGCAGGCGAACACCATCTGGAGTGATCACGATCAGCTTTTGCTTTGCGAATTTGCTGAGCGTGCGGCTGACCGTTTCAATTGTCAGGCCGAGATAATCGGCAATATCCTGTCTGGTCATCGCGAGCGGAATATTCAGCACGACATGATCGAGGCGGGCAAGACGATCGCGCAGATTGATAAGGAACGCCGCTACTTTCCCGTCCGCATTCTTGCGGCCCAGTACTACCATGTGGTCCTGCGCATGACTCAATTCGTGTGCAGTCAGTTCATGCAGTCGCGCCATCAAATTAGGTTTGGTGTTGGCGAAATCCTTGAATGCCTGGCGCGGAAAACGGCAGGCGTTCACAGTGTTGATGGCTTCTGCACTGAACACGACGTGCTCGCTGAGATCATGGCCAAGAAAATCTCCTGGAATTGCAAAGCCGATGATCTGGCGTTGTCCATCCGGCAACGTCCGCGAAAGCCGCACCATGCCGCTTGTTATGCTGAAGACGGTTTCAGTCGTCTCGCCTTCGCGAAGTAGTACGCTTCGCGGCGAATAACAGAGCGGGCGAGACAGAAGCTCACTTTCAGATAGTTCATGTAGATCTAGAGCTGCGCAAATGCTCTGCATGCGAACATGGCAGGATTCACACCGATGCTCGTCCAAATGCAGAATTGAAGGCACGGGGCAGGGCGTCAACAATTGAGCCGTATGTGCGCCGTCGTTTCGGGCAGGCGGTTTTTCGGGCATGCTGGATTGCTCCCTTCAGCGTGTCCATAGGGAAGTGACATATCCGCATGAACACGCCACCTATAGCATAAGCGATATAAATATTCATATTATTATATACAAGGGTAACCGCGCCGAATTTTACTAAAAGAATTAATTTGCCTGCCCGCTGTTTGCGTTTCAGATTGCATATATTGAACGAGCGCCATTGATATGGCGCAATGCAATCGGTGCGGCGTTGCAGTTAACTCTAGCTATGCCGTCAGGAGCGGTTGCCTCCATTGAGCCCAGGGAGAAAGACATGTTTCGTACAATACTCGTTCCGGTAGACCTTGCCGAACCGGAGATGGCCCATAAAGCTATCAAAACAGCAGTTTCTCTTGCCGAAACTTCTGGCGGGGCCATCCGGTTGGTGAATGTTCAGCAATTGTTGCCTGCTACCTATATGGACTATGCGCCGGCTGATTTTGATCTGCAGCAGCGCGAATGGGCTGATGGCGAAATGAAGAGCATGTGCGCAAAAGTAGGCTTGCCTGAAGGCCGCGTCAGCTCGACTGTGAGAATGGGTGGTATCTATCCGGAAATTCTTGCGGAAGCCGAAGATTGGGGTGCTGATCTCATCGTGATCGGCTCGCATCGCCCGGCCATGTCCACTTATCTGCTAGGATCGAATGCCAAAACGGTTGTGCGTCACGCCAAATGTTCTGTGCTTGTTGTACGCGACTAATCCCTAAATTGCTGCCTTAGAGTCCCGCGAAGGAAATGCATCCCTCGCGGGTCTTTTTGAGACCATAGCGGGAGAGTATGTTAAGCAGGCGATCATCCGGAGCTACGCCGCTTGTGAAGAAAGCGCTGTTGCCGCTTTCTCCATCTGCTGCGTCATTGCTTCCTGTGTGCAGGTAGCCGCGCTGGGACAGGATACGATCTGTCTGCCGCGCAATCGCAGGTGCGGGATCAATGAAGTTGACCTTCCAACCCACGCTTTTTCCCGCAAGGGCGGCAAATCGCGGTAACAGCAGGGGATAATGTGTACAGGCCAGAACAATCTGGTCGGTTCGCTTGCCTTTGTGTTCGATGAAACACGGGGCCAGTTCGTGGATGATGTCATCATCTGCCGGTTCATCGCCATGCATATGGGCTTCCGCCAGGCTCGCAAGCTGGTCGCTGCCAATCAAAGTGACATGGCAATGGGCTGCATGATCGCGAATGAGCGCTTGTGTATAATCGCGCGTTACTGTGCCCGGGGTGGCAAGCACCGTTATAACACGCGTTTCTGACAATTCGGCGGCTGGCTTGATTGCGGGAACTGTGCCAACGAAAGGCAGGTCCGGCCATTTCTCGCGCAGATGGGGCAACACAAGAGTGGAGGCTGTGTTGCAGGCGATGATGACAATGGCGGGTTTCGTTTCCGCGATGAGGCGCGACATGACCGTATTGACGCGATCGATAACCTGGGCCTCACTCAATCGTCCATAGGGAAAGGCTGCGTCGTCCGCAACGTATAGATAATTGGCATGGGGGCGCAGTTTTGTGATCTCGTCATAGACGGTCAACCCTCCAAGGCCGGAATCGAAAACGAGAATATTGGGCTCGTGCATGTGGGCTATTCGGGAAACAAGCTTGCGACGGAAATTGTAATTCCCGGCGGGTCGAATGCGATCAAACCGTCATGAATGATATGCGTGAGAATCGTATTTTCGGACTGGCGCTGATGATGAAGGACCGGCAATTTGTCGGTATCGACAATCAGATAATGCTGAACGCTTGGGAGTTTGAAATAGCCCATGAGCTTGGTTGATGCATCTATGCAGCGCATTGAAGGCGAAGGCACTTCGACGACGATGACGGGATTTGGGATTTCGATGGCATCGTTGGGAAGCGCCGGGCCGCAAGAGACGAGAGTTTTGGGTTCATGCGCCGTGTCATGATCGACACGCACGGTTGCGCCCTCGGGCATGGCATGGCAGCCGGTTTTGCCCAGACCAATGGCGTCTTCCAATACTCGGACGACACTCTGTTTCATTCTGCCAAGTCCAACTGGCTCTGGCGACATGTCGTCAATTCCGCCATGATAGAGCTCGTAACGCCCTGGCTGGGCCTCAGCCCAGGCGCGGAATTCATCGACGGTCATATGGCGTTCGGGAATGGCGCTCATTCCGTAAAACTACAACTTTGGCGCTGTGCCTTCAATAGCGCCATCCGTGTTTGACTATTCCTTAATGCCCCAGTTCTTCGCGATTTCGAGGATTCGCGAGGCGGTTAATGCAGGGTCGCTGCGCACGACGTCGTGCATGGCGTCGAATTCACTGTATTCCCAGTTCTTCGGATCGGCGCGCACCTGAACGGCGATGCGCTGGAAGGCCGATCCCTTATAGGCAGAGCAAAGGACATAGTGACGGCGCGGCCATGTCCGGTCTTCCGGCTTGCGGACGGAAACGAATTTTTCGCTCATGCAGCCGATGGGTTGCGGCGTGAACATGGAGCCCCATTTGGCGACGGGCGCATCGTGGCGGGAGGGAATGTTCGGGCGGGGAACGGATTTGCCGCCATCATGCGCCTGCGCGACTTTCAACTGCGCGTCAGCTGATTCCGGTCCGCCTATGTCCCACAAGGATTGATTCGACTGGGGCAGAAAAGCGTCGATATAAACCATGCCAGCGATGCGGCTGATTTCCTGATCGGCAGCGCCTGTTATCACCATGCCGCCGTAGCTGTGGCCGACAATCAAAACATTGTCCAGTTCTTCATAGCGCATGAGGCCCGCAACATCGGCAATATGCGTGTTAAGCGTGACCCGCTCGGGCGGGACGTGACTGCGTTCGGCAAGGCCGGTAAGCGTTGGCGCATAAACGTCAAAACCCTGTTTGCGCAGAATACGCGCAGCGTCGCGCCATGACCATGCGCCGGTCCATGCGCCGTGTACGAGAACGATGGGCATATTTCCTCCAGTTTGTTATTGGGGTTTGGTAGGTTTCATGATGAGCACGTGAAAATCCTGCGCAGGCGTAAAGTTTTCGCGGCGGATTTCAAATTGCGTTGGCGATATCTTTCTCACATTTTGCCCGCAGAAGCTGACGATATTGGCCGGGTCGCCTTTGTCGACAACGAGGCGGAACGCCCGGATAGGTCCAGCCCAATTGGCGCCGGTGGTGAGTATGTATGAAATGCGCTGTTCCTGATAGGGCGCGC
>CANJJI010000135.1 GCA_947474545.1 Beijerinckiaceae bacterium
ACTACAACCAGCGGCGGCCTCACTCGGCGCTAGCCTACCTGACACCTGTGGCCTACGCCGCCACTCTCACCGCAACAGGCGATCGGCTGCGCAACCCCGACCAGCTCCGCCGATCGCCGGTTGCTACACCCGCGCCACAAGGCGTAAAATCCGCCGGGACTCTAAATGCTACTGGATGAAAGTTCAGGGGCAGGTCAACGAATCGAGCGTCAGTAAGCGTGCGAACAGTGTGCCACGGCTCGGGAGTTTTTGAATTGTGGATTTGCCGCCCCTGTGGACAATCCAAAATCCTAGGTACTTTCTAGGTACTTTTATCGGGTGTGTAGTGGTGTTTAGCTATGGTGAGCTATGTTCATGTACTGAGTTGAATTTAAATGATTTCAGAGAGTTATTGGTGCAGTATGGTTAGCTATGAAAAGCGGGAAATTGGGTGGAGGTTTCTGTTGCCAGGCACCTCCGAGCCCCGCCTTAAAGTGCTACCCCTAAGGACTTGATTTCCCAAACTGGAACCGCTTAAGCGGCAACAGCCTGAGGAGCATAGTTGTCATTGGCAACTATATTTTTGACCCGATAACGGCGGTATCATGCCGGGCAAAAGAGCACCTTTTACACCCCCGTCGATCCTATTTCGCCCCCGCCAAAACCAGCACAAACAGGCTGCTGGCTTTGGTGGAGGCGCCGGGTACCGCCCCCGGGTCCGGATGGCTTATTGCGATGTCCGTTTATCACCATAGTCTGCAAGCAGACGGGCCCTATATAGGTTGCCACGGCACGGATTGAAAGGGCGGAGAACCAATTGCGTGTTCAGGGTGGAATTATAACGAATTCCTTATCGCTTTAAATCGACGGGCTGCCCGGAAACGGGCACATCAATCCGGAAGCAATCTGGACGGCGATTGGCGAGGCAGCGTTCTATGCGTTGCTGCTCCACAAAATCCCGCACGAGCCAGATCAAAAGCGCCAACAATACGAGCACGACAACAGCGGCTGCGAGCGTCGCCCTTCTGCGCTGGCGATCGGCCGATGTGTGGGTCTTCTGCCGTTCAGGCTCCTCGGGCATGCTGTTCATATTGACTACTTTGGTCAATTTTGAAAGCAAAAGGACCCGCCGGTCTAGGATCCGGCGGGTCCAATATGCGTTTCCGGGTGTGTTGGGGGGACTCCCGGAGGCCACATATCTGCAATCTCACCGCGCATGACCTGATCTATTTGCCATGTCATAGGACGTTTGCGCGGTGAGCCTTTAGGCGAAGTCATCCACTTTCGTTTTAGACGCCTTTGGGTTCAGGAACCTTTGGTCCTTTCACGCCGCATCAGACCGGCAATTCCCATGGCGAGAATAGTGGTAGCGGTGACCAGGCCGAGTGCCACGATGATCGGGTTCAGCCCTTGCAGGGAAGCCATGTTCGCCAGCTGGGATGCCCCGGTCCTGGCTACAGGCTCAAGCTGATGCCAGCCGCGCCAGATCATTTCGATGGCGACATACACGATGATTGCCAGGCCAACGTATCCGATCCAGTGGTGCTTTTGCAGCAGGCGGGCGATCCAGGAAGCAGCCAGCGCCATCAGGGCGATCGACAAGGCAAGGCCGAAAACGAGAACCCAGGGATGTTCGCGGGCTGCGCCTCCAACCGCCAGAACATTATCCAGCGACATGGAGAAGTCGGCGACAATAATCTGCCAGACGGCCTGTTTGAGAGTTTTGCCTGACCTCGCATGTCCCCCGCTTGTTTCGCCGTCCAGCAATCGGGCCGCTTCTTCTTCTGCATGGCCGCCATCTTTCAGCTCGCGCCACATTTTCCAGCTGACCCATAAGAGCAACAGTCCGCCAGCCATTAACAAGCCGACGACGCCAAGCAATTGGGTTGTGATCAATGCTAGGCCAATACGCAGCACCGTGGCGGCAGCGATGCCGATAAAAATCACCTTGGCGCGCTGTTCTTTCGGCAGGCCGGCAGCTGCCAGTCCAATCACAATGGCGTTGTCGCCAGCAAGCACCAGGTCGATCATCACGACCTGGAGCAAGGCATACATCGCGGAGGCTGAGAATATCTCGGTGAACATCTCGGTTGGTGTTCCTGTTTTTGAGCAGAGGTCAAGAAAATGGGAAAAGGCGCGCGTTCCGCCGGATTGGTGCTTACTTCAGGAAATGAGCCACCTGATCGGGATCACCTATGATGGCAGCAGCAACGGCTGCAAACGCAAATATGCCCGCCGCTGTGAGACTTTGTGTTTGCAGGGCCGGTCCACCGAACCATGCAGCAATTCCGCAAACTAGGACGGCGAAGGTGGCGATCAACGAAACTGCGGGAAGCACAAGTGCAGACGGCGCAGTCAAAAAGAGTGTTGACGTCAAAATGAGGAGAAGGGCGGCAGGAATAAGTACTTCGATACGCCGGGCAGGCGCCTGAGAATCGCGCGATGATAAAGTGGGCGGGGAATTCAAGAGGATCGACATGGCTTTCTCCCTGACTTCAATGACTGAACAGACGTCCTGACATTTTGAAGAATTTAAAAGTCGAAAGCGGGTTGTGGTATTGGGGTGATCTCCACCGGGTCCTTACAGTGAGACGTTGCGCATGAGCACGCCTGTAGTATCAGGCGGGTAAGGCTACCTGCGGAGAAATGACGGGGAAGGATTACTTCCGCAGTTCTACCGTTGCTGGTTAGGCGGGCATCCGGCCAATGCGGATCGCCTGACGCACAAGAGTCGCCAGCCCGTTCGCCTGCATTTTTTCCATGATCTGCGCCCGGTAACTCTCTACGGTGCGAACGCTGATGCCGAGGCGATCAGCGACGCCGAAATTAGTCAGTCCCCGCGTCACCAGATCGAAGACCTCTGCTTCCCGCGGGGTGAGCCGTTCGAATCTGGCATTGAGTTCGCTGGCGACGCGGGCCTGATCCAGTTGCTCGGAATTCTTGGCCAGAGCGCGATTGATACTGGCGACCAGGCGGACATCATCGACGGGCTTTTCAATGAAATCGAAAGCGCCAGCCTTGAGCGCTTCCACCGCCATGGGCACGTCCGCGTGGCCCGAGATCAGGATGACCGGGGCCGTGAGAGAACCTTCGCTCAGCAAGCGTAGAAAGCTTATGCCGTCGAGGCCGGGCATGCGAACGTCGCTGATGATACAGCCGGCCCGCTGTGCGCCCGGCTTTGAAAGAAATTCAGTGGCGCTGGCATAAAGATCGACGGAATATCCGAAAACACGCAACATTTCGCCCAGCGCCTCCCGGACCTCTTTCTGATCATCGATCATCGCCAGCCATGCCCTGTTCATCAAACTTCTCCTTTTGTCCCGACAGGCAGATGGAATTTGAATTCTGTATGCCCGGGCCGCGATTCTTCAAGCCACAATCGCCCATGATGGGCTTCTATGATTGCGACGCTGATCGCAATACCCAGGCCCAGCCCTTCCGGGCTCGTGGTTGTCATGGCGTTGAAAAGATTTTCCGCCACGGATGCTTCTATGCCGGGGCCATTGTCCCGTACCGAAAACTCCAGTTGCCGTCCGTTTCCAGATAATTGCGCGGACATGTATATCTCTCCGTTCTCCCGTCCGGAAGAGGACAGCGCGGCGATGGCGTTGCCCGCCAGATTGATCAGCACCTGCTCGATCTGGACTTTGTCGCACAACACGCCGGGCATGCCGGCGCCTTCGACAATTTGCAGAGCGACCTTTTTTTCGGCGGCAAGCGGGGCCAGCAACGCCCGTGCATCCGAGGATATTTTTGCCCATGATTCCAGTTTACGGCTGGGCGATCCGCGCCGCAGGAAGTCGCGCATGTGCTGCAGGATATCAGCGGCTCTGTCGATCTGGGAAACCAATGGTCCGAGATTTTCCCGCAGGCGCACAATGTCGTTCATGTCGACCAGGCGTTCGATGCTGCGCGCCCTCGCGCGGGCGGCGGTCAGCGGCTGGCTGATCTCGTGGGAAAGCGCTGCAGCCATTCCACTGATCAGACTGAACCGCGCCGCGCGCGCAGCCTCCCATTCCATAACCTGCACACGCTGGCGCGCCATGTCGCGCTCGCTGACGATAGCGCCGACGAGCAGACCTGTTGCTGTGAGGATCAGCATCAGTGTCTGATATTCAGTAAATTTTGCCGTGTCCGTATCGACCCAGTCGAGGATGATAACCAGCGCAGCCTGGGTGAGCGCCAGCATGACGCTGGCGCCAGTAAGGCCATGACGGACCGCCGCCAGCACCACGGGAATAAAAAGCAGATAGAGATATTGCAGGTTTTCGCGTGATTGCGGGCGCCCTGCAAACCAGGCGAAAACCGCGATGGCGATGGCGAGACTGGCAGCTTCCCACACATACCGTTTGGGGTCGAAGGAAATACGGAAGCGGAATTTTGTCACGATCTTGAGAAACAGCGGCGCGACAACGCAGATGCCGATGGCGTCGCCAACAATATGCGGCCAAGCCGCTGGTAGCATATCGGACATCGCAATATTGCCAGAAGATATCAGCATCGCCAGCAGGAGCGCAGCGGATGTCATCGCGCCTGCCAGACCGCCGCCGAGCAGGAGGAGAATATCCAGCAGGCGGGGCAGGCTGGGATCAAACCCGAAGGCATTTCGCACGAGATGGGCAATAGCGGCATAAACGCCGGTAATGATGATGGCAGAGGCGACCAATTGCGACCAGCCAAGCCCGGTTTGCAGGACCAAGGATTCGGCGCCGATCACCCCGGCGAAGAGAGCTGGAATAGCCAGCAGCGGCCGCACGATGAGCGCTGCAAACAGCAGCCCTAGGCCCGGGTCCCAGGCCGTGAACGGGAGGCCCTTGTATTCGTGCGCGGAGCTGATCCATTCGAGCGCCATATAGGCCGCCGTGAGGAGCGCCCCCCAAAGCATGCGCCGTAGGGCGGGTTTGAAATAGTTCAGCGCATCACCTTGTTCGCCATTCTCTGATTTCATTTTGCCTGGCTTTAAGCGCCGCTATTGCTGCTGCTTATTTCTTGTCTTCCTCTTTGGCCCCGGTGGCCAATATGACTTCGTTCCATTTCCGGTTTTCCGCGGCGACATAAGCCTCAATGTGGTCGAGAGTTCCGCCCAGCGGGTCGAGACCTGCCTTGCTGATCTGCTGGATGATGGCGCTCTGTTTGAGGATATCATTCACAGCGGAATTGATTTTCGAGATGATTGCAGGCGGCGTTTTGGCGGGCACGAACATGGCGACCCAGGTGGCGTCGTCGATATTGGCGACACCTGTTTCTGTCACTGTAGGTACGCCAGGAAGCTCAGACGAGCGCTTGGCCGATGTGACCGCATAGGCGCGCAGTTTGCCGGCTTTGACCAGTTCGATCGCGGGCGTCATCGCCACTGAACCCAATTGGACGTGTCCCGCTGATACAGCATTCATCGCAGGGGCAGCGCCTGTGAACGGCACGTGGCGTACATCCAGCTTGCCGATCAAGCGAAAGATACGTTCGGCTGAAAGATGTGGCGTTGTTCCCGCGCCAGCAGAGGCGTAGGCGAATTTTTCCGTACGCGCGAGTTCCATCGCTTCCTTGAGCGTGTTCGCCTTGAGGTCCGGCGCGCCGACGATGATGTTGGGCGTTGTCGCAACGAGCGCCGCCGCTTTCAAATCCGCAGCGGAATAACCGGGGTTGGCGCTATAGGTGAGATTGACAGAAAAGGCGCTGGTGGTCACAAGAATCGTATAGCCGTCCGGTTCAGCACGGGCCGCGGCGACGGTTCCGATATTGCCGCCCGCGCCGCCACGATTTTCGATGATAACGGTCTTGCCCCATTTTTCCTGCAGGGCCTGGCCGATAATTCGCGCGCCGACGTCGGTCGGCCCGCCGGGTGCGAAGGACACAATGAGCTTCACATTGCGATCGGGATAGTTCGATTGCGCGTGGACCGAAGGCACGGCAAGAACAAGTGCGGCTATGAACGGTGCTGCAAATCTCAAAGACATCATGCGATCCCCGGCGAGAACATGGTGGCGGCGTTTTCCAGCGTGTACTGGGCGATCTTCCGGCGCGTCGTGATCCAGACATCGTCGCGTTCGAGAGCAATCTTCATCATAGCATCAAATGCCCAGGCGCCAGCAGGCCTGCCGTAGACATGGGTGTGTGCGGTCACATCGAGCATGAAGGGTTGATCGTCCGCTTGCGCGGTTCCTTCGAGTACGTCTTCGAAATGGTCGATCAGTGAAGAGGGTGAATTGCCGTAGCGGATGGAATGGGGCAGATCATTCACGTCCATGGTAAGGGGAATATTGACGAGCTGGCGCCGGCCGCCATTGCCATCGGCATATTCGGCGATGGCGGGAAGATCGTCATCATTGCAGTCGCCGTGCCACATATAACCGGCTTCAGCAAGCATGGCGGGATGGCCCGGTGCGCCTGTCCCGCGTGGGGAAAGCCAGCCCACTGGCCGTTCCCCGGTTATATCCTGCAAGACCTTCGTATTGCGTTCGATGTTCGCCCTTGCCGCAGCTTCATCGAGATACACAGGGATGACGTCCATGCCCCAGGAATGGGCATAAACATCGTGACCGGCCTTTTGCAATTTGCGGATCATGTCCGGGTTGCGCTGGGTGACGACGCCATTCGTCATCACGCTCGTCATGATTTCATTATTCTCTGCAATTCGTGCGAGGCGCTGGATGCCACGCACAATTCCGTAATTAGCCCATGAATGTGCATTGCTGTCGAAATAGCCTGATTTCAGTACATTTCCCATGGGGCCAATGGGAGGCGCTTCGCCGTCTGACCAGGCCTCGAAGGCTATATTGAAAACAATGGCGACGCGCGCGTGTCCCTTCCAGTGGAAGTTATCGTTGGCGCGCAGCACACGGACCGGAGTCTTGTTATTATCGTTCACTGGCTTACCTCGTGGTCGATGGCCTGTCAGGCCATCGGGATGTCCTTGTCGGCTATTGTCACGCGCTTCATGAAGCGGCGTTCGGTCTCGCTGAAATCGGTGCGCGCATGGCTGGTGCAGCGATTGTCCCAGACCAGAATATCGCCAATCCGCCACTTGTGTTGATATACGAATTTCGGATCCTCGACGTGATCGCAGAGTTCGCTGATCAGGGCGCGGCTTTCTTCCTCCGGCAGTTCGTTGATGCGATCGGTCATCAACCGGCAGATGGAAATGGAGCGTTTACCGGTGTCGGGAATGCGGCGCACAAGTGGATGGGTATAGTGCGGACGATTTTCATCCTGTTTGGCGCCGACAGTGGTGGCTCCATATTGAAAAGAATGCTGTGCTGTCAGTCCTTCCAGACGTCTTTTTGTTTGGTCCGGCAATGTTTCGTAGGCAAGGACATTGTTGGAAAAACAGGTGTCGCCGCCCTCTGATGGAATTTCCAGCGCATGCAGGGCTGCGCCTCTGCAGGGCTGCGCGGTATAGATCTGATCGATATGGAACCACATCTCGCCATCAGGCAATTGGCCGAGCGGCTTGCCATCTTCGCGGATGTTGGAAATCACCATGATCTGGTCATGGCCGGACAAGGGCGAAATGAACCGCGATTTCTTGATTTCGCCAAAGCTCTTGCCGAAGTCGACCAGTTGCTGATCAGTCGGTTTCTGATCGCGCAAAACGATCACATGGTATTGGAGAAACGCTTCGTTCAGGGCGCGCGCATCGTCCGGGCTGATGGCACGAATATCCAGACCTGAAATCTCAGCGCCGAGGGGGCCTTCAAACGGCGTTACTTTAATTGGCATCGTCTCCTCCGCAGTTATTTGACTGGACATTAGATATCCAACCCGCTCCTGCCAAGCTTACCATTGCATGCGGACTTTCCGTCGCATAGATCAGGGAATAACTCAATCTTGGACCGGGTTTTGCGGGGAGTGGATCTGATGAGTATTCGTTCATTAATTGCGGGGCTTGGCGCTGTCCTTCTGACAAGCAGCTCTGGCGCGCTGGCGCAGGATGAAGCGTCGCGCTTTTACGCCGGCAAAAGCGTGACAATTACGGTCTCTTCCTCGCCCGGGGGCGGCTATGATCTCTACAGCCGGTTACTGGCCCGATACATGGGCAAGTATATACCGGGAAATCCAACATTTATTGTGACTAACATGCCTGGCGCGGGCGGAAATGTGGCGGCGGCTCATATCGCCAATATCGCGCCGAAAGACGGCACAGCCATCGGGGCTATTTATATGGGCACAGTCGTTGATCCGCTGTTCACAGGCAAGACACGTCCGACCCATGATCCCGTCAAGTTCAACTATATCGGCAACGCCAACAAGGATGTCTATGTTTGCCTCGTGCGCACTGATGCGCCGGTGAAGACATTTACCGATCTGATGGAAAAGGAACTGGTCGTCGGAGCGACAGCTGGCGGCGCTTCGACGCATGATTTTCCGCTGTTACTGAAGAATATTCTGGGCGCGAAATTTCGAATCGTGACAGGCTATCCCGGTACGCGGCAGATCAATGCCGCAATCGAAAAGGGCGAAGTGCAGGGCGGTTGCGGCCAGTCGTGGTCGAGCATGGCGGCGACCTATCCGCACTGGTTCCGTGATAATCTGGTCAAGGTGCTGGTTCAGGAAGATTCAGAAGGCTATCCGGAGCTCAACGCCAAGGGCGTTCCCTTGATGCGCAGTTTCGCAAAAACCGAAGAGCAAAAGAAGGTTTTTGATCTCGTCTACAGCCAGACGGTGTTCGGCCGCCCTTATGTTGTGGCGGCGGAAGTTCCAGCGGAGCGCATTGCAATATTGCGCAAGGCGTTCATGGCGGCCATGGGCGATGCTGGCCTCAAGGGCGAGGCGGAAAAAATGCAGGTCGATGTGATCGCAACGCCTGGCGAGGAATTACAGAAGAAGATCGTCGAAATTTATGCGACGCCGGCTGATATCGTTGAGCGGGCGCGAAAGGGCTTTGAAGGAAACTGAGATTTTTGATCCAGCGCAAGGCGGAGAGAACGCGCGGCGAACATCCTGTGCCAAAAAGGGAGGTTCGTCATGGCCGATGTCTTGCCATCGCGCGTTGCTGGCGAGCAGGTGCCAATGCCCGCGCCAGTTGTGCGTCAGATATCAAAAAGCGATTTGAAAACCGCGCTGATATATGGCTGGAATGATTTCAAGGCGGCGCCGCAATACGGCCTGTTCTTCGGCCTTCTTTACGCTACAGGCGGTTGGGCGATCATCCTGCTGGCGACAGTGTCGGGCTTTTACTATCTCGCTTATCCCCTGGCGGCGGGTTTTGCCTTGATTGCTCCTTTTGTCGCCGCCGGGATCTACGAAGTGAGCCGCCGGCTTGAACTAGAATTGCCATTGGGCTGGAGCGAAGTCATCGAAGCCATCAAAGGCGGCGGCCGGCGCGATCTTGGCTGGATGGCTCTGGTGACGACGTTTACGTTCTTCATATGGATCGATATTGCGATTTTTCTCTACGCCATGTTTTTCGGCATGAAAGGGCCTGGGCCCTGGGTGCTGATTTCAGAAATACTGACAACATCAAATGGGTTGATGTTTTTCCTGACGGGCAATGTTATCGGCGCGATGATTGCCTTCGCCGTTTTCTCGCTTACGGTCGTATCATTTCCATTGCTGCTTGACCGGGACGTGGATTTTGTAACCGCGATGATTACGAGCGTTCGCGCAGTCAAAGCCAATCTGGTCTGCATGATCTATTGGGCCATAACGATTGCCTTGCTGACTGCTGTTTCATTGTTAACAGGCCTGCTGGGTCTGATCATCGTGCTTCCGTGGCTCGGACATGCGAGCTGGCACGTGTACCGACTGGTTGTGGTCACGAAGGCTGAGCGGCAAGCGCGAGATCTTTGATCCAGCGCAAGGCTGTCACGCCCGGCCTGTGCTGTTCTTTATTTGCGGAACATTGTTTCGCATAAAGGAACAAGCGGCGTGCGGCCTCTTTTGCTGTGGCGCTTCATAGAATGCCGGGAAACGCGACATGCTCACCAGAGAACAAAACGAATTTGTCACAAGGACGGGGCCGGGAAGCGCCATGGGCGATCTTTTCCGCTGTTACTGGCTGCCGATCTTGCTCAGCGAGGAATTGGCGGAAGCTGACGGTCCGCCTGTGCGGGTGAAAATCCTTTCGGAGCGGCTGATTGCCTTTCGTGACTCCAAGGGAACACTGGGGCTGATGGATGAATTCTGCCCGCATCGCGGGGCATCGCTCTGGTTCGGACGTAATGAGGAATGCGGCCTGCGCTGCCCCTATCATGGCTGGAAATTCGATGTGAACGGGCAATGCCTGGAAGTGCCTTCAGAGCCCGCTGAATCCGGCTATGCGAAGAAGATCAAACTCACCTCTTATCCGGTCATCGAAAAGGGTGGCATTATCTGGACCTATATGGGCCCCAAGGAGCGTATGCCGCCCGAGCCCGAATATGAGTTTGCAACGGTTCCTGCAGACCAGCGCTTTGTTTCCAAACGATTGCAGGATTGCAACTGGCTGCAAGCCATGGAAGGCGGCATCGATTCTTCGCACGTGTCATGGCTGCATCGTGGCGATGTGAAGAATGATCCCTTGTTCAAGGGCGCCAAGGGCAACCAGTACAACATGAACGATCTGGCGCCAGTTTTCGAAGTTGTCGAAAACGACGGCGGCCTGCTCATCGGCGCACGGCGCAATGCCGAGGATGATCAATATTACTGGCGTATCACGCCGTGGGTCATGCCCTGTTTCACCGGCGTTCCGCCGCGTGGCGATCATCCCATGCATGGGCATTTCTGGATTCCGATTGACGACGAGCACTGCTATGCCTGGAGCTACGATTACCATCCGGTTCGCGCGCTGACTCAGGCAGAAGTGAAGGCGATGAGCGATGGCAAGGGCGTGCATTGCAAGTATGTGCCCGGAACTTACCGGCCCCTCGCCAATGCAGACAACGATTATCTCATGGATCGTAACGCCCAGCGCATGGGGCTCACCTATAGCGGCGTCGAGGGCATCGCGATTCAGGATTCCTCATTGCAGGAAAGCATGGGGCCGATCATCGACCGGACCAAGGAAAACCTCGTCGGGTGCGACAACGGCATTATCATGGCGCGGCACAAGCTTATGCGGGCAGCCCGTGCCTTGAAGGAGAAAGGCACGCTGCCGCCAGGCGTCGATACGGCCCATCACAAGGTGCGTCAGGCGGCGATCTTGCTCAAGCGTGACATTCCCTACAAGGAAGGCGCGAAAGAGGCATTGAAGGCGAAAAAGGGCGTTCCGCAGACCACTGTGTGAGCTGTGTCTCCGCCCACGGGCATTTTCGCTTTCGATCAGGGCCCGCCGCAGCAATGCGGCGGGTTTCTTCGCAAATGGCTCTGCAAACCTTGCACAAATCGGGCTTGCCAGTGACGCCTATAGGGCGGACAATCTTCTGAAGGATGCCTGCATGGCAGGATTGCCGGGAGGATCGGATGCTGCGCCTGTTCCAACTGTCTACGCTCGCCGTCATGTCATATCTTACGGCCGCACCTGCGAAGGCGCAGTCGCCCGCCTGGCCCTCGCGTAATATAACAATCGTTCTTCCGCTTGCTGCAGGCAGCGGTATGGACACTATCGTTCGGCTTTATGCGGACAAGCTCAGTCCAATTCTCGGGAAGCCGGTTGTCGTTGAGAGCAAGCCGGGCGCTCAGCAGATGATCGCCGCCAGCGCGGTCACAAAAGCGGAGCCTGACGGACACATACTGGCGGTTTTGACTTCTGGTTCGCTTGCCATAGGTCCGACCCTTTTCAAGGAGCTACGTACGAACCCCGCCAAAGACTTTGTGCCGATATCGCTCTATGTGAAATCTCCTTTCATACTGGTCGTCACACCGTCCATGCCGGTTAGAACAGCGGCAGAATTCATCGAGCATGCAAGAAAGATGAAAGCGACGCCTTTGTCCTATACTTCGCTGGGGCCGGGTTCGCCGCAACATCTGTCGATGGAACTCATCAGGAGCCAATTTGGCGCAGAGATGACTCATGTGCCTTACAGAAACACCCCGCAATCAATACTTGATGTGGCATCCGGCCACGTCTCCAGCGGGTTTGCGGAAGCAGGCGCTTCACTCTCGTTGGTACGAGAAGGAAAGTTGCGTGCGCTTGCGGTGTCTTCTGCGGCTGAATTGCCGGTCCTTCCTGGCGTGAAGCCATTCGCAGAAGCAGGCAATCTCGCCGGATTTGAGGCTGTGTCCTGGCATGTTCTGCTCGCTCATGCCTCGACGCCAAAGCCCATCGTCGACCGGCTGCATGATTAAATGAAGAAGATCATGGCGGATAAAGACATGCGCCAGAAGGTTGCGGAAATGGGCCTGCTGCCGGTAGATACGCCTTCGGTGGAGGGGATACGCGCCTATATTGCGGCCGAGCAAGAAAAATGGGGCTCGCTGGTCCGCAAGCTCGGACTGGAAGGCTCGCAATAATCTGCGTCTCTCGTGAATGGAAAGGTAGGGAGAACATGAAATATACAACGCTCGCTGCGAGCCTCGCGCTGGCTGCTGCATGTGTCACGCCAGCACTTGCGCAGCAATGGCCGACTAAAAACATCACGCTGGTTGTGCCGCTCGGTCCGGGCGCAGGCATGGACCTTATCGCGCGCATGTACTCGGAAAAGCTTTCGGCCAGTCTGGGCAAGCCTGTCGTTGTTGAAAACAGGCCGGGCGCTTCGCTGTCCCTCGGCGCAACGGCTGTGGCGCAGGGCGAACCGGACGGTCATACGCTGGGCATTGCGACAACGACTGTGATGGTCGTCAATCCCGTGCTCATGAAACAATTGCGCTACAATCCGAAAACGGATTTCGCGCCGATCGCGATATATGTAAAATCGCCCTTTGTGTTCATCGCAAGCCCCAAACTCGGGGTGAAAACCGTTCCTGATTTCATTGCTCTGGCGAAGAAGCGGCAGGCGGATAACAATCCATTGTCCTATGCCTCACTAGGTGCGGGGGCTTCGCAACATCTGTCGATGGAATATCTCAAGCAGCTCTACAAGGTTGAAATATTGCATGTGCCTTACAAGGTGACG
>CANJJI010000136.1 GCA_947474545.1 Beijerinckiaceae bacterium
AGTTCGACGTCGTGCTCTTCACGCGATTGATGAGCACACCAACCTTTTCGATCTCAACGCGCATGACATCGCCCGCTTTCAGGAACGTGCCTTCCTCTGCCCCCACACCACAGGGTGTGCCGGTGCAGATGACATCGCCAGGATGCAATGTATTGCGTGTCGACAGGTGAGCAATCTGGTCGGCAATGTTGAAAATCATCATCGACGTGTTGGAATCCTGCTTCAGCTGGTCATTGACGAACAATTGCAGCTTGAGATTCATGGGATCGCCCACCTGAGAGGCCGGTATGATCGCCGGACCCATAGGGCATGAACCATCGAAACATTTCTGACCGATCCAGTCCCATTTGAACGGCGAGGTGTCGGCCATGCCGTTACGGCGGCCAAGATCGCGCGCCGAAACGTCGTTTGCGACGGTATAACCGGCGACATATTTCAACGCATCGGCGACTGACACATTGCGTGCGGGAATACCAATCACAGCGGCGAGTTCGATTTCCCAGTCGAGTGCGCCGGACACGACCGAAATCTCTTCGTTATGGCCAATGGCGTTGCGTGACGGCTTGATGAAATGCCATGGCTTCAGGCCGGCTTCCTTGGGGTTGGCGTCAGGCTTGACGCCCTGTTTGGCGGCCATACGTGCGACGTGATCGGAATAATTTGCGCCAGCGCAATAGATCGTCACCGGCCAGTGAACGGGCGCGAGCAGATGCAACGAGGAAAGCGATACAGAGGGCACACCGCCCGAAGCGATCTTGTCTGCTGCGGCTGCAAGCCGCCCCTGAGAGGCCTTCCAATCATCAAGAATGCCCTGCACTGACGCGTCGGACGCGTGGTCCGTCGCCTTGGCTGCGTCGGCTACCTTGTCACCAACGCTGATGCCCGCGCGCGGGCCTTCGGCTGACTTGAACGTGAGAATGCCGTAATTTGCCATGATTTCCTCTCCTGTTTATTCCGCTGCTTTAGATTTCACGAGTGTCTGACGCCGGGCCTGGGTGGCCCCGACATCGAGCTTTTTGCCGCTGGCGTCCAGGATGACGCCATAATCCCTTTCAGCCGATTCCGCGCTGACATAGCCTTCAACCACATCGAACACGACCTGATCTGCGGGCCGTTCGACCGGCGCCCCAAAGCCGCCGCCGCCCCCCGAGCGCACCATGAAGGCATCTCCCGGGCGAATGCGTTCAGTAAACATCTTGGCGTTGGGAAGCTTGCCGCGCCATTCGCCATTAACCCGGACGTCGATAAGATTACCGTCGCCCGCCAGTCCGCCATCCAGCCCCCAGGGTTTGCAATGGACGCGCTCAATCGTGCTGTTGAAGGCGATGGGCGCCAAGGCCTGCACCACGCATTCCGCCCCCAGCCCGCCGCGATGCCGGCCCGCACCACCGCTATCCTGCCGCAGTTCATATTTCTCCACGAGGATCGGATATTTTGTTTCGATCTGCTCGCTCGGCGAATTATGGGTGTCGCCGTCATTGATGCAGACCGTGACGCCGACTCCATCCTCCGTCGATTTCGCGCCCCAGCCGCCGCCCAGCGGTCCGACAGCGGCGATAAAGAACCGGCCATCCAGCGGGTTAATTCCATGTAGCGTTGTCGTCACAAGATCGGCGTGGTGGCCCGCTATCACACGGTCAGGAATGGCAGGCGCCAGCGCCTTGAAGATCGTGTCGATGACCGTCATCGGGAAGGTCATCCACCAGCGCATGGGCGCGGGCCGCGTCGCGCTGATAACTCTGCCAGGAGGCATGATGACATTGAGCGAGCGGAAGGACCCGTCGTTGACTGGATAGGTCGTTCCTGTTGTCAGGCATTTATAGGCCACCTGCGCACAGGCAAAACCTGTTGTGATGCCGGAATTGTAAAACCCGCGTACCTGATGGCTGACTTCGCTGAGATCGATGGTCATCTCGTCGCCCGCGACAGTCACCTTCACCTTGATCGGGATATGCGTGCCGATATCGAGCCCGTCGTCATCCATGAAGCTTTCAGCTTCATAGACGCCATCAGGAATGGTGCGGGTATTGGCGCGCGCTTCGGCCTCGGTCTGATCCATAATCGCGGCGATGGAATTCAGCACATCGTCACAGCCGTATCGATTGACGATGCTGCGGAACGCCCGTTCGCCGGAGGTGACGGCGGTAATCTGCGCACGGAGATCGCCCCATGCGGTATCAGGCAGGCGAACGTTCATCTTGATGAGATCGACAAGATCCTCATTGAGAACTCCGGCGCGCTGCAATTTCATGATCGGGATTTGCAGGCCTTCGGAATAAATATCCGTTGTCACCTGTCCGATGGAGCCGCCGATATCCAGCCAATGCGCCATGCAGCATGTGAATGCGATCAGCTTGCCTTCGTGGAAGATCGGCAGCGACAGCGTCACGTGGTTGAGATGGCTGCCGGTCGTGTAGGAATCGTTGGTGATGAGAATATCGCCGGGCTGCATGTTCTCCGGGCCGATCTTGGCGAGTTTCGCTTTCACTGTCTCGGACATGCCGCGAATGAACATCGGCAGGCCCAGACCAATGGAGACGGTCTCGCCTGTCGCCGTGAAGAGCCCGACTGTAAAGTCCAACGCTTCATAGATGATCATATTATAGGCCGTGCGCATCAGATTGGTCTTCATCTCCTCTGTCACGGAGAGAACACCATTGCGCACGATCTCAACTGTGATGGGATCGGCCTTGGCCGCATTGCCGCTCATTTGCCACCTCCCACCGATATATCGAGATTGCCGAACGCATCGACCACAAGCAGATCATCGGGCATCAGCGTTGTCGTCGATGCATGTTCTTCAATCAGCGCCGGGCCATGAATGCGGTTGCCCGCCTGCAGCTTGTCACGCAGATAAATCGGCGTATCGACAAACCCCGCCTGCGCACTGAAACAGACTTTTCTCGGAGCCAGCAACGCTTCGTCCGGGGGCTTCTCGCCGCTCATTGGGAGTTTTTCGCGTGGCGGTTTGCTCATCAGGCCAGCTACTGTGATGCGCAGGGAGACAAGATCGGAAGGCTCATTCGGAGCAGACGTTCCGTAGCGTTGAAGATGCACAGCGTCGAAGGCGCTTTTGATCGCTGCGCGATCAGCGCGATCGAATATTGCATTTTCCAGATCGACCGTCACCGCATGTTCCTGGCCGACGTAGCGCATATCAGCTGCGCGGGAGATGACGATGCTGTCAGGCTCAATGGCAGATTTGGCGATAGCGGCGCGTCCGCGTTCTTCCATCTCCTGATAGAGAGCCTCGATCCGGTCGAAAGAAACAGTCGCCAGGCGTTCGAAACAGGAGCGCACATAATCGTAACGCAGATCACTGAACAGCATGCCATACGCCGAAAAATGCCCAGGTGACGACGGCACCAGCACACGGCGGATGCCAAGTTCCCTCGCAATTGCCGAAGCGTGCAGCGGCCCTGCCCCACCATATACCACCATGGAGAAAGCACCCGCATCAAGCCCGCGTTCGGTCGTCACGCCCTTCACAGCATAGGACATGGCCGTGGCCGCAATCCGCACGATGCCCTCGGCCGCCTGCGTTACGGAAATGCCGAGCGGCCCGGCAATTTTCTCCTGCATGACCTTTTCGGCAGCGGCCACATCAAGTTTCATCTGTCCGCCCAGAAAATGCGCGGGATCGAGACGCCCGAGCAGCAGATTGGCGTCGGTCACAGTCGGGTTCTGGCCGCCCTGCCCGTAACAGGCCGGCCCAGGCTGGGACCCGGCGCTCTGCGGACCCACACGCAGGGCATTGCCTTCCACGAGGCGCGCAATGGAGCCGCCGCCCGTGCCCACTTCAAAGATGTCCATCATGGGCACCTGAATGGGCAACGCTCTGTCATATCCGCCGATGAGCGCGCTCGAAGAGGTCAGCGGCTTGCCGTTGTAGATCACTCCGGCTTTCGCCGTTGTGCCGCCCATATCGAAGGCGATAGCGTCTGACAGACCTAGTTCCGCACATATCGCCTGTGTGCCAATAACGCCCGCTGCCGGGCCGGATTCCAGAATGCGCACACATTCGACGCGCGCGTCGGAAACCGGAAACAAGCCGCCATTAGACTGCACTGCGTAAAACGTTCCGGGAAAATCCAGCTTCTTGAGATAGGTTTCGATTTCGCCCAGATATTTTTCGACACGCGGGCCGATATAAGCATTGGCGGCAACCGTCGAGGCTCGTTCGAATTCGCGATATTCCTGTGTCAGTTCGTGCGACGCGGTAACAAAAGCCTTGGGTAGTTTCTTCTGGATGATTTCTTTCACCCGCAATTCATGCGCGGGATTGCGATAGGAATGCAGGAGCAAGATGGCGACTGCTTCTATGCCGCGCGCCAGAAGGTCATCAGCCAATTGTTCGACGTCGGATTCATCGAGCTCCCGATGCACGTTGCCATCGGCGCGCAAGCGTTCCTTCACTTCATAGCGGGAAGACCGGCGCACAAGCGGATCATGCTTCTTGAAGAAAAGATTGTAGGCATCGGGCCTGTTGATGCGGCCGATCTCATAAATGTCGCGAAACCCCTGCGTGATGAGCAACGCTGTATCCGCACCCGTACGTTCCAGCAGCGTGTTGATGGCGATGGTCGATCCATGCAGGAACAGGCGCGCATCCTTGAACGAAACCCCAGCGCCTTTCACAGTGCTCTCGATGCCTTCAACAAGGTGATGATGCGTCGAGAGCGCCTTGCCGAAACTGATCTTGCGTCCCGCCTCGTCGAAGGCCGCAAGATCGGTGAAGGTGCCGCCGATATCGACGGCAATACGCAGATGTCCAGCAGTCAAATTGTCCACGCTCACGCCCCTCAATGCGCCACTTTGATGACAACCTTGCCGAAATGACTGGCGCCCTTGAGATGCGCGAAGGCGGCTTTGGTTTCATCGAAGCTGAAGGTCTTGTCGATGACGGGCTTCACGCCATTGGCCGAGATCGCCGCATTAAGCGCTTCAAACATCTGTGTCGAGCCGACTGAAATACCCTGGATGTTGGCGCGCTTAGCCATAATCATCATCGGGTTTATTTCTGCCCCGCCCGAGAGCACGCCAATCATGCTGACCTTGCCGCCAGCCTTGATGGCGCCGATGGATTTGGCGAACGTGCCCGCGCCGCCCACTTCCACGACCTGATCGACGCCCACACCGCCTGTCAGCTCCATGGCCGCCTTGTCCCACTCGGGTGTCGTCTTGTAATTGATCGTATGTGTAGCGCCCATAGCCGTGGCACGCTGCAATTTGGCATCGCTCGACGATGTCGCAATGATATTCGCGCCCATCATCTTGGCGATCTGCAGACCAAAGATCGAGACGCCACCGGTTCCTTGAACAAGGATGGTCTTGCCGGCGATCAGCCCGCCATGCACCATCAGAGCATGCCACGCGGTCACTGCTGCGCAAGGAAGCGTGGCGGCTTCATCGTAGTTCAGATGCGCGGGGATTTTGACGACGCCGCCTTCCTCAAGCACAACATATTCGGCCAGCATGCCGTCGATGGCGCCGCCTAATGCGCTTGGTGCAGCGGCCATACCGGGATCGCCGCCAATCCAGCGCTGGAAGAAACAGCTGGCAATTTTGTCACCTGTTTTTACACGAGTGACGTCCGCGCCCACTTCAACGACTTCCCCGGCCCCATCGGAAAGCGGGATGAGATCGGGCTTGGAGCCCTGCCGGTAGGCGCCGGAAGCGATTGCGAGATCGCGATAATTCAGCGAACAGGAATGCACTTTCACCAGCACCTGGCCTCGGCCCGGCCTGGGCATGGGAAGTTCAACGGATTTGAGTGAATCGACGCCGGTCGGTCCTGGCAGCTGATAGGCGCGCATGATGTCCTCCCCTGTTTTGCAAGACGGTACAGGCCGTCCCGTTTTCTTCATCAGGGGTAGAGGATAGCATCGCTGCAATCAAGTGCGCTTGTTGTGGCTGCCCGCTAACGCGCATAAGTCCGGACAGCCAGGCCCTGAACGCTCAGTAAACGTCGGCTTGATATCGCCCCACCTTCTTCAGCCCGCTGACATAGGCTATGGCTTCTTCTGTCGAGCGAACGCCATGCTGGGAAACAATATCTACGAGCGCCGCTTCAACGTCTTTTGCCATTCGTTTAGCATCGCCGCAGATGTAGAAATGCGCGCCTTCCGCCAGCCATTGCCAGATTGCGGCGCCGACTTCTCGCATGCGATCCTGCACGTAGAACTTTTGCGCCCCATCACGCGACCAGGCCAGCGAGAGGCGCGTCAGCACCCCCTTGGTTTGCAGCGCGTCGAACTCCTCCCGGTAAAAGAAGTCGCTCATCTGGTGCTGGTGGCCGAAGAACAGCCAGTTCTTGCCAGGCGCATTCGTAGCCTGCCGTTCCTGCAGGAAGGCGCGGAAGGGTGCGACGCCAGTCCCCGGCCCGATCATGATCACGGGAATATTGGGGTCGGCTGGCAGTGCAAAATTATGCGCTTTTTGCACATAGACGTTGAGCGCTTCGCCTGGCCAAACCCGGTCCGCCAAAAATGTCGAGGCAACCCCAAGCCGTTTGCGCTTTCCAATCACATAGCGCACCGCGTCTACAGTTAACGAAAGCTGGCCCGCGGCCGCCTTGGGCGAAGACGAAATGGAATAGAGGCGCGGCTGCATCGGTTCCAGTGCGTCGACGAACGCTTCGGGATGCGGTCTTATGCCCGTGAATTTCTGCAGCACACCGAGCACATCCAGCGTTGTGGCGTCACCATCGGGATCATCGCCATGGGCGAGCGCCCGTGCTTTTTCCCGCAGTTTGCCACCGGTGATGAAAGTCAGCAGTTCGAACAGGGAATCTGGCGCAAGTCCCAGCGATACATCATCGCGCAATACCTCGCGCAACGTGCGGCCACGCAATTCTGTGACGTGCGATGCTCCGAGCATGGCTATGATCTGATCGACAAGACCCAATTCGTTGCGCGGGAATATCCCAAAGGAGTCGCCCACGGTGTAATCTAGGCCCGATTGTGAAAGATCGAAGTCGATATGCCAGGTGTCCTTTTCCGAGCCCTCGGCATTCAGTTTGCGGCGGCCCAGAAAGCGCGCCTGCACCGCTGTTTCACGTGATGTTCCCGGCGCACTTGCGGCTGGCTGCGTGCCTACGCTTTTAACAGCTGCGGGTGTATTATTTGCACCAATCTCTTCGGCCAGCGCTTTGAGCATGCGCGCAGTGTCCTTGCCGCCTGGCGCACAAAGATTGAGCCGCTCTTCCTTTTTCTCGAACAGCGCGTTGGCGTAATCTGCGCAATTGTAGCCGCACTGGCCGCAATCCTGCTGCGCCATCGCCGCCATCAGACGCGGTGCAAGCGGCTTGCTGCCAGCGAGCTTCATGCGTTCGTCGATGGGCATGGCAGGATCGTGCCAGGGTGCTTCGTCATTGTTGGCCAGAATAACTGCAGGCCCGGCGGTGGTGGCGGGCGTCTCAACGGACACTGCGCCGCCACCAAACAAATCCGGCGTCACGGCAGCGGCCAGGAAGCCCGAAAGCCATGCCCGTTGCTCCGGCGAAAAGGGCGCGGTTTCGGGCACGACGATAACAGGAGGGACCATGACGTGCGCAGTCATGCGGCAACCTCTTCCGCAAATTTCCTCAGAGCGTCCACTTCGTGCCGCGCCGCAAAGGCATGGAAACTCTCGGAAGGATCGGCGCGGTGGTTCACATAAGCACGCAGCAAGGATTCAATCCGTGCAGGCGCATCTTTTGCTGTGATATCAGGCAAGATCAGCCGCGCGATAGAGCCGTGCTCCGCATAGCCGCCGCCGGCATGCAGATGATAGCCTTCAACTTCATCCTCGCTGCCGGGCACGGCAACCTTTGCCGCGATCAATCCGATATCGCCGATATAATGCTGCGCACAGGAATGATGGCAGCCTGTGAGATGGATATTGACCGCTTTGTCGAGCGTCAGCCGCGCGTCGAGATGATCGGCAATTTCCAGTGCATGGCCTTTCGTGTCGGACGCAGCGAATTTGCAGCCTTTGTTGCCTGTACACGCGACGAGACCCGCCCGCACATTGGAAACCTCGATTTTCAGCCCGGCGGTCTCAATCAGCGCGCGTGCCGCATTTATCTTGTCATCTGGAACACCTGAGATGAGCAGGTTCTGCCAGACGGTCAGGCGGATATCGCCGTCGCCGCATTCTCTCGCCGCACGCGTCAGTGCCCGCATCTGCTCCGGCAACATCTTGCCCAGCGGCGTCCAGACGCCGATCCAGTTGAGCCCGTTCTGCTTTTGCTTATGCACGCCAATATGGGCGAGGCGATCAACCGGGGGGCGCGCCTTCACAAAAACAGCATCGACCCGCGCCAGCTTGCGGCCGAGTTTTTCCTCTACAAGGCCCAGGAACTTTTCAAAACCCATGGCGTCAAGTACGTATTTCAGCCGTGCCTTGTTGCGATTGGTGCGGTCGCCATGATCAATGAAGACCCGCACGATGGCGTCGGCTACAGCAGTAGACTCTGCAAGCGGCAGCACAACGCCCGTATCGCGCGCCAGATCCTTGTGCCCGGTGATGCCGCCCAGCGCCAGCCGCCAGTAGAGGCCCGCGCCAAGTCCACTGCCAGTGGCCAGTTCGACCGCCTGAAAGCCGATGTCGTTGGTGTCTTCCAGCGTCGCGACGCGACCGCCGCCATCAAACGCGACGTTGAATTTGCGCGGCAGGCCGTACAGCGTGCGCGTATTGAGAATATGATTGTGCCAGTCATTGGCCGCAGGTCTTGTGTCGAGCAATTCCTGGGGATCGATCCCGGCCGTCGCGGAACCGGTGACGTTACGGATATTGTCTGCGCCCGAGCCCTTTGAAACAATGCCCGCGCGCAACAGCGCCTCGAGTGCCGCTGCTCCATTCTCCGGCTTGATCTCGCGCAACTGCAGATTGGCTCGCGTCGTCACATGGGCATAGCCGCCAGCAAGTTTCTCTGCGACATCGGCGACTGCTTCCAACTGCCAATGAGTGAGGATGCCGTTGGGCAAGCGCATGCGGCACATATAACCAGCCTGTGCTGGCGCGACGTAAAACAGCCCATGATAGCGCCAGCGGAAATTATCGTCGGGCTTAGGCGCCGCGCCCGCGAGCGCTTCGTTTTTCAGGCGAAAATAGGCATCGAGCGGGTTTTCACTGCGCTTCCATTTCTCCTGGTCGACGAGCTTGCCGCCCTGCTCGGTCACGCGATCCTGCGCGAGAATTCCGGGCGAGTCGGGCCCGGTGGGAGCAGCGGACACCGCAACTGGAGCCGCCGCCCCACCCTTGCGTGCCGCCTGAACTGCCGCAGCGCCAGACAGAAAGCCTTCAAGCCAGCGTTTTTGTTCAGGGTTAAAATCTTCGCTCATAAACCTTTATCCACCGGCATCGGCCGCATATCGCCAAGATGAGAAAATTAAAGCAACCTGCATGCCAGATAATCAGATCGTTGTTTTATGGTTTTATATCAGCATATTGCGATCGGTCTATGCGAACCGGAGCTGGTGTATTCTGAGCCCCGCTGGGCCCTATCATCCGCGACAAGCCCGGAATTTGTGCAGCGCTCAAATAATAGGCGTTTATAACAAGCCAGCTGCAGCATTGAACCTTCGGCCCCGCCTGACTACCTGTAGGGCGGACCTGCGATACGCGGGCCTGTAGACCGGATGGCCCAATGCCGAGCGAACAAGAGAATTTGAGTGAGCGGCCCGCCATCGAGCCGGAAATCATCCCCCCGCCGCGCCCCGGAGCAGGACACGCTGGCGGCTCCGGCTTTCAGGGACGGATGCCCGGCGGTGTTTTCTTTGACCTGCGCACGGGCGAAGGCGCCACGATCCGTGTCAAGCGCGTCGGCGGTTTCAAGCTGGCGCTGTTGGTTGCCGTAATATCAGCGATCGTGCTGGCGCTTGTATTGACCTTTGCCAGCCTGTTTGTGATTGCAGCTTTGGTCAGCGCCTGCGCCGTAGCCGTGGCTGCAGCCGTGGGCTGGGTGAAAAAGGCGCTGCGGTGATCAGATTTGTGGCTTGAATTTGCCATTCACCTATTGAACTTCGTAGTGCCAAGAACCATTTGGATAAAAGCATCAGCGAATTTCGACGTCAAACATAATACCATCTTTGCCCAACATCTCTGTGCGGCCGAAGTTTAGACGAATATTTTTTTGAGATGAACGCGGAATTCATGCGTTGCATTAGCGCATAAGTTTTTATCCAACGCCAAGTGAGATCGACATGTCCGGTGAAACCTTACTCGTAATCCTTGTTGTCGGCGCAATCGCGGGCTGGCTTGCCGGTCAGATTGTCCGAGGCTTCGGCTTCGGCCTGATTGCGAACATAGGCGTCGGCATTATCGGCGCTCTGATCGGTAACTGGATGTTGCCGCGTCTGGGCATTCACGCAGGCGCTGGAATGATTGGCGCTATTGCAACAGCTACCCTGGGGGCCATCGTACTTCTGCTTGTGGTTGGCGTACTGCGCCGAGGTTCGCGCTGGTAGTCCGGAACCAAAGCAACTTTTCCGGATTATTAAACTGTAAGTGGACCACTCTAACTGAGTGTGAGCGTGCTTTATCCGCAAGGGCGCTCCATCTTTCTTCAGCGAATTCGGATCAGGACATTTAATGGCCAGCGGCGCAACAGATCAGGAAACGAAACTCGGTCATTTTCAGCAACAGCCAAGCCATCCTGTTTTCAAGCCGTTCCTTCTTTTATCCCGGGGCTATTGGCAAGACGAAGGCGCTATTAAAGCATGGACCTTAACAGCAGTCGTACTGGTGTTTCTGTTCATGCAGATTGCTGTCCAGCTCGCGATGAACACCTGGAACAGATTGTTCTTCGACGCCCTTGAAATGAAGCAGGTTGCAGGGGTTCTGGCAGCCATTTCCTGGCTTCCCGTTTTAATCATCATATCCGCGATAACTGTGTCCAGCCTGCTAGTTGCCAAAATGCTGCTTCAGACCCGATGGCGGGCCTGGCTGACAGACAAGCTTGCCGGCTGGTGGGTTGCCGATCAGCGATATTACAGGCTTGGTTTTGTCGCTCCGGACCAGTCAGCGCCGGAATATCGAATTGCCGAAGATGTTCGCCTGGCTATCGAGCCGCTGGTAGAGTTTTCGCTTGGTCTCCTGACAGCTTTTATTACGGCAGCCACCTTTGCGACTGTGTTGTGGCAGGTTGTCGGCTCCTACAAACTTTCCTTGGCAGGTACGCAGTTCGAAGTCCCAGCCTACATGGCTTGGGCTGCGGTCATATATGCCATCGTCGCTTCTGCAGCGGCGCTCTTTGTTGGCCGGCCATTGGTGGCGAAAGTATCGGACAAGAATGAAGCAGAGGCTCAATATCGGGCGGAGATGACGCGGTTGCGTGAAAATGCAGAAAGCATTGCCCTCATTCGCGGCGATGTGGATGAGCTGGGTTCACTACGTGCATCCTACAAAACAGTTCTCGACAGCTGGTTGAGCGTCATACGCAGGCAAGGCATTATCGCGCTTGTTCTGAATACCAATGGCGCGCTCTTTCCCATTGTGCCCCTGCTACTGGTGACGCCCAAATATCTCAGCGGCGACCTGACTTTGGGCGGCGTCATGCAGGTTGTCGCGGCCTTTGGCGCTGTGCAGGGCGCATTGATCTGGTTTGTCGACAATCTCGTCAGACTGGCAGAATGGTACGCTTCGGCCAGCCGCGTAATCGAATTGACCAACGCGCTGGTTGAAATCGACACCGCAACTGGCACACCCGGCACAGAGACAATCGAAATTACCGAGAGCGAAGACGAATCCATTCACATCGAAAATCTTTCCGTCGGCAATCTCGAAGGCAAGGTATTTATCAATGATGCCTCAGTCTCGATCGCTCCCGGGTCCAAAATACTGATTTCGGGAGAAAGCGGCACGGGCAAGACCACGCTAATCCGCGCAATCGCAGGGCTTTGGCCTTGGGGATCAGGGTCTATCCGGATTCCCCGCGACGCGTCGATCAGCTTCATGCCACAAAAGCCCTATATCCCACTGGGTACTTTGCGTGATGCAATGCTGTACCCGACTAATGGTATGGAGATCCCGGACGAAGTCATCAAATCGGCCTTGGTCAGATGCGGTCTGAAATACATGATCCCGCGGCTTGATGATGAAAATATGCGATGGGATCAAATCCTTTCCGGCGGTGAACGGCAACGCGTGGCTTTCTGCCGGCTTCTCATTCTCAAGCCGCAGATCATCATTATGGATGAGTCAACTTCCGCACTTGATGAAGCTAGTCAGACTTCTCTCCTTTCGCTGATTCAGGAAGAACTGGAGTATGCAACTGTCATCAGCATCGGCCACAGGTCCGGCATGGAGAAGTTTCACGAAATCGGCCTCACTCTCGAAAGACGAGACACTGGAGCTGAAATGTCGTCGCATAAACTGTCGAAATCCTTTTGGGAAAGGCTGGTTAAGCCGATCTTGATGGAAAAGAGCCAGGCTACTCGCTTATGAACGTGTAAGCCAGTGCGGGTTTGCGCGCATGAGGTAATCATGGTCACAAATCCCTCATCGGCTTCATGACCTCTGGGATGGTGGGTACTCGCGTCAAAAAAAAATTATACAAAGGAGCCAATTGCAAAACCGCGATTGCGCGCTGATTTTTCGCCCTGAAAGGGAATAAATCGAGGCATCCGGGTCCGAACCTGGCATGGTGTTTCCACGACAAATCACCAACAGGCGAGTGCCTCGAAA
>CANJJI010000137.1 GCA_947474545.1 Beijerinckiaceae bacterium
GCCCCTACGTCACTATGGTTTTCAGTAGCCACAACTTTGTGCAGCATTTTGTGCAAGCATAATGTCGTGGCCCAATGAAAACAAGGGGCTATTTTTTAGCGTGGAAGTTTTGTGTAAGTCATATATTCAATAATATCAATGACTTATAAGGTAAATCTCACTCCCACTCAATCGTCCCCGGCGGTTTGCTGGTCACATCATATACGACGCGATTGATCCCCTTCACTTCATTGATGATCCGTGTCGCGGCCCTGCCCAAAAAGTTCATATCAAACGGGAAGAAATCGGCGGTCATGCCATCAACAGAAGTCACCGCCCTTAGCGCACACACATGGTCATACGTGCGGCCATCGCCCATCACGCCAACGGTACGCACAGGCAGCAGCACAGCAAAGGCTTGCCAGATGACGTCGTAGAGTCCGGCCTTGCGGATTTCGTCCAGATAGATGGCGTCGGCCTGGCGCAGGATTTCCAGTTTCTCTCTAGAAATGCCGCCGGGGATGCGGATGGCGAGGCCCGGACCGGGGAATGGATGGCGGCCTACAAAACTTTCGGGCAGGCCGAGTTCACGGCCGAGCGCGCGCACTTCGTCCTTAAAGAGTTCGCGCAGGGGTTCGACGAGCTTCATGTTCATGCGTTCGGGCAAGCCGCCCACATTGTGGTGGCTCTTGATGGTGACGCTGGGGCCACCCGTAAATGACACGCTTTCGATCACGTCGGGATAGAGAGTGCCTTGCGCCAGAAAACTTGGGGCGCCCTTCCCATCAGCTGCGATCTTTTTGGCCTCAGCTTCGAACACTTCGATGAAGAGGCGACCGATGGTCTTGCGCTTCTTTTCCGGATCGCTCTCGCCTTCCAGCTGGCCGATGAAGAGATCGGCCACGTCCACATGCACGAGCGGAATGTTGTAGTGATCGCGGAAGAGGGTCACGACCTGTTCGGCCTCACCCATGCGCATAAGACCGTGATCGACAAAGACGCAAGTGAGCCGGTCGCCGATGGCTTCATGCAGCAACACGGCGGCGACGGAGGAATCGACACCGCCGGAAAGGCCGCACAATACGCGGCCCTCGCCGAGCTGATCGCGGATGGCCTTGATGGCTTCGCCGCGGAAGGCGGCCATGGTCCAGTCATTCTTCAGGCCGGCGATCTTGTGCACGAAATTGGCGATGAGTTTTGCGCCATCGGGCGTATGCACCACTTCGGGGTGGAACATGGTGGTGTAGATGCGCCTGTTCTCGTCGCTGGCGACGGCGAAGGGCGCGTTTTCGCTCACCGCCTTGACGGTGAAGCCTGTTGGTAGCTGGGTCACGCGGTCGCCGTGGCTCATCCAGACTGGATATTTACTTCCCTTTTGCCATACGCCCTCAAACAGGGCGCTTGTCTCGACAATTTCCACGTCTGCGCGGCCAAATTCTGCGGCGTGGCCACCCTCCACTTTTCCGCCCAATTGGGTGGCCGTGGTCTGTTGGCCATAGCAGATCGCGAGCACCGGCAGTCCCGCGTCAAAGATCGCCTGGGGCGCGCGGGGCGAGCCGGGCTCGGTGACGGATGCTGGCCCCCCCGAGAGGATGACCGCCTTGGGTTTGAGGGCGGCGAAGGCCGTCTCAGCTGATTGAAAAGGCGCAATTTCGCAGTAAACGCCGGCTTCGCGCACGCGACGGGCGATGAGCTGCGTCACCTGCGAACCGAAGTCGACAATCAGCACCTTGTCGTGGTGGGCGACAATTTCGGCATGGGCTGCGGAAGCGGGGGCTGCGGACATGGGGCCTGATCCTTTTGCGTAGGGAGGGGATTAGGCGAGGCGGCAGGCTGGCGCAACGCCGGAGCGCTAATTAAGGCCATCTATGAACCGATTTTAACCCGCATTCGAATGAATTTGGGGAAATCCCTGCAAGGCTTGCCTGTCAGATTGCGGCGGTCCGGGTGTTGGAGCCACCCGGACAGGAGCAGGACATGTTGCAGAATATACGCACCCGGAATTTCGCCACGCTGTTTTCTGATGGTGTGGAGGCGGAAGCCCCGATGAGCCAGGCCGAGCGCAAACGGCGGCGGGCGGAATTGCTGCGCGAAAGCGCGGGGCGGACGTTTGTGCGCTTCTGCGCGGATATCAACCATGCATTGAAGCCGCGCGCCCTCGCCGGCCTGCCGGGCACGCTGGATTTTCTGGTGCGGGAGAAAAGTATCGGCGCAGCCAGCCTTCCCGATGCGCGGCATAGCCGGCAGGTGCCTGATGGTCTGGCGGGTCTGGCGCCCGATCTCTCGCCGGAAGCCATTCTGGACGCCTACAGCCGGGGATTGTTTCTGCGCTGGATGCTGGGACAGGCGACCCTGTGGGCCCCGCACAGCCGTATGCTCATGGAACCGGATGCGGCGCGGGAGCCGGACGAACTGGCTGTCCGTCTGGCGGCTGGCGAATATCGTATCACGCTGGATCGCGATTTCGATGCCGTCATCCATGCGGCGACCTCAGATGCGATCAACCAGCGGACGCCCTATGCGCCGTCAGCCAGGGGCATGAATGTATTTGCTGCCCTGCACGATGCCGGATTTGCCCATTCCGTCGAGGTTCGCACGAAAGATGGCGCACTGGTCGGCGGCCTCTATGGCATTGCCTGTGGCGGGATGTTCGTCATTCAAAGCCGGTTCGGGCTGGACGGATTTGCCAGCGATATCGCTGTTCTCGCCCTGATCCGCCATCTCAAGGTCTGGGATTTCAAACTGATCGACGGCTGCGCAGACAAGGGGCTGGATAACCTCGGCTTTGAAGAAGTCACCCGGCAAGCGCAGCTTGCTCGCATCCCTGGCGCACTTGTAGGCGGCAGGCCCGGACGCTGGCTCGCAAGCCCGCAATTGCTGGGTCAGCCAGTGCGCGACATCACAGCGATATAAAACCCGTCAGTCTGCGTGGCATGGGGCGACAGACGCAATCCGGCACCGTGTCTGGATACATGCGCGGCCAATTCGGGAACACCGGCTTCGCGCGCCATATGGGCCGCATCGAGCGGCAAGAAATCCGCGTGATCGCGCAGGAATGCGGAAATCTGGTCCTCATTTTCGTCGCGCAGCCATGAGCATGTGACGTAAGCGAGGCGGCCGCCGGGGCGCACATAGCGGATCGCGGCTTCGAGGACGTCCTGCTGCTCTTTCAGACGCTCTTCAAGCGCGCCGGGGCGCACACGCCATTTGGCGTCGGGATTACGCCGCCATGTGCCGGAGCCCGTGCAGGGCGCATCGACCAGCACGAGATCGCAGCGCTTCTCAAGATCGGCTAGAACGTCCTGCTTGCCACGCGGCGCATGAACCTGGACATTGTGAGCGCCGGCCTTGGTCAGCCGATCGTAAATCGGCATGAGGCGGCGGCCATCTTCGTCGGTTGCGTGAATCTGGCCCTTGTTGTCGAGCATGGCCGCCAGCGCGAGGGATTTGCCGCCTGCGCCAGCACAGAGATCGAGAATCTGCGTTGCATTGCCTGTGCCCGCGACAAGCGCGGCAAGCTGGGAGGCTTCGTCCTGAATCTCCACATGCCCCCTGGCGATGGCGGGCTCGGCATTCAGGGCGGGTGCACGTCCCTCGGGATCTATGGCGATGCGCAGGCCCCAAGGCGAATGCGGGGTCGCGATTGCGCCAAGATGAGCCAGTTCCGCCAAAGCTTTTTCGCGCGTGGTCTTCAGGAGATTAGCGCGCAGATCGACCGGCGCGCGCAGCGCCAGCGCCCTGCCCTCCGCCACAGCATCATCGCCAAAGGCTGCAGACATGAGATCGGACAGCCATTGCGGATAATCGCCGAGGACGTGATCGGGCGCGCCAGTGAGATCGGCAGCTTCGAGCCGCGCCTGTTCATGAGCGCTCAAGGTATCCGGGCCGTATTTGTCCCCTGTGCAATGAGCGGCGATAGCGGCCACCGGCAATCCGCGCAGGCGCACCAGCGATCCCAACATCATCGAGCGTACATCGTCAGCGCCCATGATCCATGAGGCCGAGGACTTCACGCGCAAGGCGTCGTAAACAAAAGACGCAATGGCAGTGCGATCTTTCGATCCGGCAAAGCGATGCGCTTGTCCCCAATCCTTCAGGACAAGCGCAACAGGACGCCGGCTCGTTTCGAGCAGGCCGAGAATTTCAATGGCGGAAGCAAGGCGGGCTGATGGCATCATGGGTGAATAAATCAAATTCCGGTCATAACGTGGCCATTGCAGCCACCGATTATCATATGCGCGTCGTTTCACGTAACGCGCAACAAAGCAAGACTTTTAAGGGGCAATCAGGATGAAACGCTTATCTCAGTTTGTTATGGCAGGCTTTTTGACGTTGTCGCTTGCGGCCTGCGCGACGCAAGCCCAACCTGTATATCAGGACCTTCCGCGCCCAACCGCCAAGCCATGTGACGCAAAAACACAACTCGAATATGGCCGCAGATCCTGCTGAGTTTATGGGCTGAAATGAAAAGCCCCTGCAGACAAGTGCCGGGGCTTTTTATTTGAAAAGTTTAAAGAATGAATCGTAAGGCTATCTCAGACGCGGACCCGCGCTGCGACGGGCTGCGTAAAGCAGTCCAGCCGTCGCTGTGAGCCCGATCGAGATCATATAGGGACCAAAACAGCCTGCGATTATGACCGCGAGGATGAACGCCGACATAAACATTTCGCTCTTGCGCATTTCAGTGACCCGCGTCGAAAACAACACGGCAGCACTTTATCATCCGTTGTTGAACCAAATCCGAACAAACATGGTTAATGATTTACCAACACCTTTCACGATACGACAATTGCCTGCATACGCGCCCAGTCTACATGTGGGGCGATTGCATCGTGGCCGGAGAGATCAACGGCGCCGCCTATAACCTGCAAAGGCTTTTCGATCAGATCTCGTTGCAAATAGAGAAAGAACGTCTCCTCACAAGCAAGGCAGACCTGACCGGCAGGCAATGCCGCCGCCAGCGACAACGTTGATATGGCGCCAGCGCCTCCCGACGCGCTGATGCCAGCGGCAAGCTTTATGCCGCGCGCTTGCGCAAGCTGTGCAATGGCCAGAGATTCCGTAATGCCGGTTTTCATGGTTTTGACAGACAGCGCGCGCGCGCCAAGGTCCACGAACGTTCGCGCAGCCTCAATCGACCGGCTCTGATTGTCGACCAATATAGGCAAGACGCTTTCTGCCTGCGCTTGCGGGAACGAAGCATCGGCTGTGAATGCGCATGGGTCCTCAAACCAGACGACGCCGGATTCGGCGAGCATCGCCGACATCGCGGCGACGCTTTTCAAATCATGCGCCCGGTTTGAATCAGCCATGATGGTCACGCCGGCGCCCACGCTGGCGCGAATTTCGGCAATAGCACGGCGATCGATATCGATTCCCTGACCTGTCTTTACCTTGAAGGCTGTGAACCCATAAGTCTGCCGCATATCAGCCGCTTCGCGCGCCATAATGGACGGTTCGGTGCGCGTCAGCGTGAAGGAGACGGGCACATGAGGATTGGCGCCGCCAAGCATCCTCCAGAGCGGCTGGCCTGCCTCCTGCGCGCGCAGGTCCCAAAGCGCCTGATCAACAAGCTCACAAGCGAATCCATGTTGCCGGAATCGCGCCAGAGTTTTTGCTACAGCCTCATCATCCCGGCGGTTACAGGCCGTCAGCGCGGGCAGCAAACCCGCCGTCAAGACGGACCTGAGGTCGTCAATCGACGTATCGTGCCATTTGGGGCGCATGATCGCTTCGGCCGCGCCGGACAGGCCATCCTGTGTTTCAATTTCCACGACGATGGCGTCGCCATGGTCTTCCGAATGGGCTGCCCAATGGACTGGCCTGACATAGTCCAGCCGCGCGTACCCAATACGCCATGATCTGAACGGCGACGGCGAAGCGGAGGCCATTATATCGCAGCCATAATGCGCACAGCATACCAGATCCACATCATCAGGAGCACCACGACACCGGCAGCAAATAAATAGAAGCGCCGGGGCACGTTGTTGCTTGTCACATGAATTGCAGCATGTCCTATCCGCAAGATCACGAACAGCCATTCGGATGCAATAAACAGATAATCCTGTTTGCCTGTGAGCAGCACAAATGCGACCAGTACATAGAACAACAGCGGTAGTTGCATCTGGTTGTTATAGGAATTGCCTATCTGGGCCGTGCGGCCTGGCCAGGCGTTCTGCCCCAGAGCAATATCCGCGATCTTGACCTGCCCGGCGCGCAGCGCGTTGACCCGCGCCAGCCCCGTCATAATGAGTAATGCGAATGTCATAAGCACCAGCACTAACACGGGAGCCATGACCCAGGGGATGATGGTACGCATCAGAGTCTTTCATGAATTGCAACGGGCTCAGTTCCGCATCGGCTCGACCACGGCCACTCCGATCATCGTGTCGCGAGTGATGATCGCGGCGAGCGCATCCTCGCTCATACCATCGGTTCCGCCGGGACGCCTGGGCACAACGAGATAGCGCATGTCAGCAGTGGAATCATGCACACGCACTTCCACATTGTCAGCCAATTGTGTGCCGAATTCCGCCAGAACAGCGCGCGGCTCCGAAACCACGCGGGCGCGATAGGCCTTGCTCTTGTACCAGGAGGGCGGCAACCCCAGCAGATCACGTGGATAACACGAGCAAAGCGTGCATACGACGACGTTGTGGAGGTTTTCCGTGTTTTCAACTGCAACGAGATGGGTCGTTGGCATCTCGATGCCGAACTCCTTCACCGCGGCATTGGCGTCTTTGAGGAGCCGGGCTCTATATTCCGGATCCATCCATGCGCGTGCGACCACTTTGGCGCCATTGGCGGGCGTTATGGAATCGCGCCGCTCGACCATGCGACGCACTTCATCGGCAGTCACAACGCCTTTCTCGATCAACAGCTCTTTTACGGCTGTGCCCAGGATCTGATAATAGGAATGCACCTTGTCGTCAGGCTGCGGCGGTGAATGATGATCGTGGTCATGATGATGATCATGATCGTGATGGTGATGCTCGTGGGTTCTCATTCGGCTTTCTCCAGCCAATGTTCGTAAATATCGAGATCGACGGTATCGCGCGGGCCGCCCTTGTAAGCAGGCCAAACCATCTGCTGCCAGAAACGAACTTTATAAAGTTCCCTTTTTTCAGTTGGCAGACAATAGGCCAGCGTTTCGGGATTGCCGAATGCGCCAAAATCTTTAACCACCACGCCTGCCTTGCCCCTGATATAAACCGGCGTGCGAATATGCCCGATGGGATAATCGTCGCGGACGCGGACAAAATCGCCCTCCTGGAAGCGTTGCGGCATGACTATGCGCCCTCTTTCAACTCAAGCTCACCCGTATCTGCCAGGCGTTTTCGCACCTGCGCCACGCGCGCATCAATTTCGTCCTGCGTAAGAATGCCCTTGTCGATCATCTGGCGAGCCAGAGAGGCTGTCCAGCGCTCGTAATAATTGAGCGTGTCATAGACATCATGGCCGAGCTGCTCGATTGTACGTCTGTTTTCGTGGGTCGAGACAATGCCCTTGGCGCCGATCACCGCGCGTATCGCGTCAATCTGCTTCTCCCACAAAGTGAGATCGTGGGTTGAGTTTTCGACCGGTCCGAAATCGAGCCCGCCGACATCATGAGGTCCGCGCATAATAGCCTCCGTTTTCAGTGATTATGTCCTTTGTGGATGGCAGCGCAAGTGGCAGATTGCGCGGCGTAGCGCGGCACTGAGTTAGGCTGGATTTTGCCGCTCCTCCGGAGGCAACCGCCATGAATTTCTCACACGCATTCACGCACTTTGCCAACCGGGTGGCACGCTATACGGGCAAGCCCGTCACATTTGTCTTTTGCTGTCTTATCATTCTGGTTTGGGCGGCGACCGGCCCGATATTCCATTTTTCTGATACATGGCAGCTGGTGATCAATACCGGCACGACCATCATTACATTCTTGATGGTTTTCCTCATTCAGAACCAGCAGAACCGCGATGGCGCGGCGATACAGGCCAAGCTTGACGAATTGATCCGCGCGGTTGAAGGGGCGCGCAACGATCTTGTCGGCATAGAGCATCTGACCGACAGTGAACTTGAGGAAATTTTGAACGCATAGGAAATCGACGCGACTGGCGACAGGGAAGTTGACCAATACGGCCACCGCAAGCTCGATATCCTGCGCGCCACATTTGGCAGATTGAAGCAGAAGTTTTGATTTCTACATCCGTGTGGGGTAGTTCGGGCTTTCGCGTGTGATCGCCACATCATGTACGTGGCTCTCGCGCAGGCCTGCGGAGGAAATGCGCACAAATTGCGCGCGCTTCTGAAATTCTTCCACCGTGGCTGCGCCGACATAACCCATCGCCGCCCGCAGGCCGCCAGCCAGCTGATGCAGGACCGTGCCGACAGGCCCCTTGTAGGGTACCTGGCCTTCAATGCCTTCCGGCACCAACTTCAGAGAATCTTTGATATCCTGCTGGAAGTAGCGATCTGCCGAACCGCGCGCCATGGCGCCAACTGAGCCCATGCCGCGATAGGATTTGAATGAACGGCCCTGATAGAGGAAGACATCGCCCGGGCTTTCTTCAGTACCGGCCAGAAGCGAGCCGATCATGGCGCATTCCGCGCCTGCGGCGATGGCCTTGGCGAGATCGCCCGAATATTTGATGCCGCCATCGGCGATAACGGGAATGCCATGTTTGTGCGCCTCACCTGCCGCATCGAGAATTGCGGTCAGCTGTGGCACGCCGACGCCAGCGACGATGCGCGTCGTGCAGATCGAGCCGGGGCCAATGCCAATCTTGATAGCGTCCGCGCCCGCATCGATCAGCGCTTTGGCGCCTTCTGCTGTCGCGACATTGCCTGCAATGACAGCAACAGCATTGGACACGCGCTTGATGCGATTGACCTGATCCAGCACATTCTGCGAATGGCCATGGGCAGTGTCGACGACAACGCAATCGACGCCAGCATCAATAAGCATCAGGGCGCGCTCATAGCCCTTGTCGCCAATGGTTGACGCTGCGGCAACGCGCAGGCGGCCTTCCGCGTCCTTGCACGCATTGGGGTGCAGCGTGGCCTTTTCGATATCCTTAACCGTCACCAAACCGACGCAGCGCATATCGGCATCCACTACTATCAACTTTTCGATGCGGTGCTGATGCAGCAGGCGGCGCGCCTCTTCCTTGGTGACCCCTTCGCGGACAGTGATGACCTTCTTGGTCATCAATTCGCTCACGGGCGTGAGCTTGTTGTCGGCAAAGCGCACATCGCGATGGGTGAGGATACCAACAATCTTGGACGGCTTGCCTGTGGGCTCATGCTCGACAACGGGAATGCCCGATATGCTGTGCCGCTCCATCAGCGCCAGGGCATCGGCAAGCGTATCGTCGGGAAATATTGTGATGGGGTTGATCACCATGCCGCTTTCGAAGCGTTTGACGCGGCGCACTTCCTCGGCCTGCATATCCGGCTCGAAATTGCGGTGGATAACGCCGATGCCACCCGCCTGCGCCACGGCAATCGCCAGCCGCGCCTCGGTCACTGTGTCCATGGCCGCCGACATGATTGGCAGATTGAGCGTAATGGATTTTGTCAATCGCGTTGAAATATCCACCCCTGAAGGCATGACCTCGGAATGGCCGGGTTTCAGCAATACGTCATCAAAGGTGAGCGCCTCGGGAAAGCGGTTTTCGACGAAAGAAGCCATGAGCCAACTCCGGGCGGGGCGCGCGAAAGGAGCGCAGAAAAGAGGATTCCAGCCAGCGGAGCCGGAATCGGCCCGCAGGAGGAATTGGCAGCGGTCCTTAGCACGTGTGTGTGACGGGTCAAAGGCAGTAATCCCGTCGCTGCGGACAGCGCCGTCACACCTTCAACAAAGCCTTCGCCGTCCCGCCCAGCACTTTCGCCTCATCTTCCTTGGAAAATCCCGCTTCCCGCACACATGCCAGCGCCTTTTCCTTGATCGACAGCAGCATCGGCGAATCCGAGCCGAACACCAGCCTGTCCGCGCCGATTGTTTCTGCCGCGCATTTGATCGCGGGGGTGTGATAGCTGGTCGTGTCCATCCACATCATGCGCAGATACTCGGACGGTTTTTTCGTGATCATCATTGGCTCATAGGACCCGAGGAAATACGCCTCGTCGCCCATCTCCCAGGCGTAGTCCATGCGCCCGATGATTTCGCTCATGCCGCCACCCAGATGCGACGCGACGACCTTCAGCTTGGGAAAACGCTCGTATATGCCGCGCACAATCAGCCGCGACAGCGCCAGGCAATTGTCGAACGGCCTGCCGACACTGGAAGCGAGGCGGTAGATATTTACGCGCTCTTCTCCGAAACCGACGGCGGGCGGGTGGATGAAGACGGGAATATCGAGTTCGCAACACAGCTGGAAGAAATCAAGCGCGTCATCGTCGTCGGGATATGCGCCGCGATGGCTGGAGGAAATCAGCACACCGCGCAAATCGTCCTGTTTCACAGCGCGTTCGAGTTCGCGCAGATAGCTATCACCGCCGCCGGGGATGCTTGTCGCCAGAGCGAGGATCTTGTCACTGTGCTTGTCGCGCAATGACGCCATGAAGCGATTGGACTCTTCCAGATGCGGCAGCGCTTCCTCGCGCGGAATATCCTTCAGATACTGCGCAGCGCTGGATATGACGGAGATATCGAGGCCCACGCGTTCATGCACCATCAGCACATTCTCGATGGTGGCGGGGCAACGCCCCTGCCAGAACGGGCGCGACGCCTCGCGTGGCGGATGCACATGGGTGTGGAAATCGATGATCATGCAGCTCTCCCGTATTTTGGCCGGAGAGAACCACAGTCCCGCGCCAAGGTCGAGGCGGCCATGCGGCGGGGCTGCATTGCTCAGCACAGAGCCCCTGTCTAGGATTGAATTTCCGAGTCTGGCGCAGCCGGACCTGTCCGAACTGGAAACGCCTGTGAACCGCGCCATTCTGACGCCGCTGATCGTCGCCATGTCTCTGCTCATGGAGACTGTCGATTCGACGGTGATCTCTACCTCGCTACCGATCATTGCTGCGGATCTCCAGACCGATCCGCTCTCGTTGAAGCTCGCCATGACGACTTATCTTTTGTCGCTGGCTGTGTTCATTCCAGCGAGCGGCTGGATTGCGGACAAATTCGGGGCGAAGCGGGTTTATTGCGCGGCGCTGGTTATTTTTGCCTTGGGCTCTGTACTGTCGGGCTCGGTAACAAGTCTCTGGCAATTGGTGCTGACGCGGGCAATTCAGGGAATCGGCGGCTCGTTGATGGTGCCGGTCGCGCGGTTGATCGTGCTGAAGTCGGTACCGCGCGAACAGATGGTGGCGGCCTTCGTCTGGTTGACCGTGCCCGCAATGATCGGGCCTCTCCTGGGTCCACCCGTTGGCGGCTTTATCTCCACCTATTTTTCCTGGAGATGGATTTTCTTTTTGAATATTCCATTTTGCGCGCTGGGTGTTGCGCTCGCTATGCTGTTCATTGAGGACGTCAGGGAGGATCATCCGGGGCGTTTTGACATGCTCGGCTTTATGTTGTCAGGCGTCGGATTTTGCGGTGTGGTGTTCGGGTTTTCATTGCTGGGCGGGCACTTCGTCTCCGGGCCCATCAACGCCGCGATTTTTTGCACAGGCGTTGTTTCCCTGACCGCTTATGTGTTTCATGCACGACGCGCCGAAAATCCCGTGCTTGATCTTACGCTATTGCGTATCCAGACGTTTTCAATTGCGCTAATTGGCGGCACTATATTCCGCGTTTGCAACGGCGCGGTGCCCTTCCTTATGCCGCTTCTGTTTCAGGTGGGCTTTGGCATGACGCCCATTGAATCAGGCCTGACCACTTTCTTCGGCGGCATCGGCGCAACATGCATGAAGCTGACGGCGCCGCCCATCCTGCGCCATCTGGGGTTCCGCAATACGCTGACGCTCAACGGAATCATCGTTGCAATATTTTATATGGTCGTCGCCCTGTTCACGAGCGAGACGCCGCACTGGATGATTCTTGGCGTGTTGCTGGCGAGCGGCTTTTTCCGGTCGTTACAATTCACAGCCACAAACGGGCTTGCCTTTGCCGATATAGAAAGCCAGCGCATGAGCCGCGCGACCACGCTCAATGCTGCGGTACAACAGGCGGCTGCCTCTTCGGGTGTTGCGTTGGGCGCTGCGGGCGTTGATTTTTCGCGCTATCTGGCGGGCCGCGAACAGATTGCTGTGGCGGATTTCGGGGTTGCCTTCATCGGCATGGGTGTGGTCAGCCTGCTGTCGGTGATCGCCTTCCGCCGCATGCCCGCCAATGCTGCCGAGGGCATTTCGGGACCGATGTTCCGCACCAAGCGCTCTGCTGCAGCAAGCAAACCTGCTGAGTGATGAGAATCAAAGCAGGCCTTTCCGTCAGTGCGACAAGCTCCAACGAGTTGCTGAAAGGTTGCGATTTCCTAGCCTGTCCTTCGATATGCATTGATTTGCAATGCCAGTCAATGTGCGGGAGGCTGCATCAAATACCAGATCTTCATCCTGAGCAGCCCTGCGCTAGAGCATCGTACGTTTAATCGGATGCATACCTCATCGCTTTGAAGAAGTTCCAGCATTCATTTTCCTTGAACAGGAGGCATATGTCGCCAAGCGTTCTCCATAGGGCGTCGAAAGTTCGCGCTTGGGCCTTTCGCAGATGGGCC
>CANJJI010000138.1 GCA_947474545.1 Beijerinckiaceae bacterium
AACCCATTGACCTCGCCGCATGATCGGATAACTTCATGAAGCTGGAGATCGCGTTAGCCTATTCCAACTACCTTCGCGACGGCACCCATCGCATGGACGATGGGACGCGTCAGATCACCGATTATGATCAGGCTTCAAATCAGGCGTGGTCTCAAGTGATTCAATTTTATGATTCTCTCGGCAGACAGGACTACCGCGATTATCGCATGGACGATGGCACCCGGCAGATCACGGACTATGATCAGGCTTCGAACCAGGCCTGGAGCCAGTCAGTTCAGTTCTACGATTCACTTGGCCGCCAGGATTATCGCGATTATTGCATGGACAACGGCTCAAGAGTTTTTGTGGATTATGACCAGGATTCGACGAAGAACTGGTCAACATGGCAAACCGAATACAATGCAGCAGGCGGCGTTACCCGGCAGGTTATCACCTATGATACAGGGTCCGTTGTGACCTTGTGATTCAGGGCACGCTGCCTTCAAAATGGCTCGAAATCGCGCAATTCCGGGATCACCTTTTCGCCGAAGAGTTTGATGGAGCGCATCATGTCCTCTTCCGGCAAATCGGAGAAATTGAATTCGCCCAGGAATGTGTTGAACAGCCCTTCCTTGGCCGCCTTGTGCAATTTTTCTGTCACCGTCTTGGCAGAGCCGATGAAGACCAGATCATTTTTATAGATGTAATCGGGATCGAAGATGTTGCGCATGATCTGCGCTGCGCCGGGCTCGCCGCGCGAGTTGAGAAACATCGCAAAAGCCTCAAGCCGCTGTTCAAAGGTTTCGCCGGGCTCTGGCTCTTTCAAAAAGCCTTCATAGGCGCGGCTGGCCCGGAAGAGCGCTTTTTCAACGGCGGCATCGTCGCTTTCATCGACATAAACCGGAACTGAATAAGCGATGCGCGGCTTGCGCTTCCAGCCCGCCTTGTTCCAGTCTTCGATATATTTGGCATAGCGCGGCGCGGCCACATGGCGCGGAAACACAATGAAATAGCCTGTGTTGATGCCGTTCTGCGCGCAGAATTCCAGCGTTTCAGGATCGCGGCTCTGCATCCACATATCCGGATGCGGCTTTTGCATCGGCTGCACAGATATTTTGGCGCTGACCGTCTTGTGGATTTCACCATCAAAGGAGAACGGCTGTTTGTCGCCAAAAGCAGCGCGCATATAAGGCACAAATTCCTGCGTCGGCGATTTACGCATGGTGTGATCGACGCCAAAAGGAATGAAATAGGAGGGCGTGATGCCCGGCACGAGGCCAAGCTCCATGCGCCCGCCGAGCATCTGGTCGACGATGGCGATCTCTTCCACCAGTCGCAGGGGATGATAGAGCGGCACGATATAGCCCATCGGCCCGATGCGGATGTTTTTCGTCCGTGCGCCCGCGCCTACGCAAAACAGCGAGGGTGAGGACATCAGGCTTTCATCGGGCCGGAAATGATGTTCCACGCAGAAGGCATAGTCGTATTTCAATTCGTCACAGAGCTGCAATTCGCGCCATAATTGTTCGTAGCGTTCATGCGGCGTCAGCGGCGGCTTGTTCCAGACATGGGAGAAATGCGCGAATTTCATTTGGTTGTCTCTGATAGGGTGGAATGGTCTCAAGATATGGGCGCTGGCACTGCCGTGCCTGCGTTGCCAGCCCGGCTCTGCGCTTCGCTTTAGCCGGGATGACGAATAATCAAAACGGCTCGAAATCCCGCAGCGCCGGAATCACATGTTCACCGAACAGGCGGACCGAGCGCATGAGATGTTCTTCCGGCATGTCAGCGAAATTGAACTCGCCCAGAAATGTGTTGAACACACCTTCTTCAGCGATGGCGCGCAATTTTTCCGCAACCGTTTTCGCCGAGCCGACGATGACCAGATCGTTCTTCAGGAGGTACTCGGGGTTGAATACATTGGCCATGATTTCGGCGGCGCCCGGTTCATTGCGGGCAACGAAGCGAGCGGAATGCTTGGCGACGCGGCTTTCGAATGTTTCGCCCGGCAAGGCTTCCGGCAGAAACCCTTCATAGGCGCGGCTTGCGCGCAACAATCCGCGATCGAGGGCGGCCTGGTCGCTTTCGTCCACATAAACAGGCAAGGAATAGCCGATCTTCGGTTTGTGTTTCCAACCGGCTTGCTCCCAGTCTTCAAGGAACTGGCGATAGCGCGGCGCGGCGTCCTTGCGCGGGAAGGCAATGAAATAGCCTGTATTGATGCCATTCTTCGCGCAGAATTCCAGCGTCTCGGGATCGCGGCTCTGCATCCACACTTGCGGATGCGGCTTTTGCACCGGCTGCACGGAAATCTTGGCGCTGGCCGTCTTCAGCGTCTCGCCTTCAAAGCTGAAAGGCTGTTTCTCACCATAGGCAGCACGCATATATTCGATGAATTCCTGGGTTGGCGAACGGCGGAAATTATAGTCGACGCCAAATGGCGTGAAATAATTGGCGTTGATCCCAGGCACCAGGCCCAGCTCCATGCGGCCACCCAACATCTGGTCGACGATGGCGATCTCCTCCACCAGCCGCAGCGGATGATAGAGCGGCACGATATAGCCCATCGAGCCGATGCGGATGCGCTTGGTGCGCGCACCGGCGCCAACGCAGAACAGCGAGGGCGACGACATCCAGCTTTCGTCAGGGCGGAAATGATGCTCGACGCAAAAGGTGTAGTCATAATCAAGCGTATCGGCGAGCTGGAGTTCGCGCCACAATTGCTCGTAACGCTGATGCGGCGTCATGCCTGGCTTCATCCAGATATGCGAAAAATAAGCGAAATGCATGTTCAGTTCTCCCAGCTTCGTCCCGGTCCTGTCCTGTTTTCACGGACACCGCCGGGCCAGCGTTTTGCTGACTAAACCATAAGCAGGAGCTGAAAGCGGTGTCCAGTTCGCCGCAGGCGATGCTGTGACATGTTAACGCAATTTGACATGGATCAGGGACGCCTGCGCAGGGGGTGCGAGCTTGACTGCGATAACTGCCAGGAGCGCAACATGGCCAAAATTGTGCTGGGGCTGGGCGCCTCTCATGGTCCGATGATTTCTACCCCGCCGGATCAATGGCATCTGCGCGTGGCCGCAGACGAGAAAGCAAACCATCCGTTCCGGGGCGCAACCTACAGCTTTCCCAAACTGGTCGAGTTGCGCAAAGACGAGCAACTGCAGAACCAGATTTCACCGGAAAAATGGAGAGCCCGGCACGCAGCTTGCCAGAGTGCGCTAGTGCGCTTGGCTGATGCGTTCGAGGCTGCCCGGATCGATGTCGCCGTGATCGTCGGTGACGATCAATACGAGGTATTTTCCAAGACTCATTCCCCCTGGTTTTTTGTCTATACCGGCGACAAGGTCGCCAACGAACCTGCCAGTGAACAGCAGCGCGCAATGATGCCGCCCGGCGTCGCTATCGCCGAGGCGGGCCACAAGCCGCCGCGCCGGGAGGTTTATACCTGCGCGCCGGGGCTCGCGCGCCATCTGGCAGATCATATCAGGGTTCCCGGTTATCCCCTGGCGCACGCCGATGTTTTTCCGAACGAGGGATCAGCCTGGTCGGCCGGAATACCCCATGCGTATGGGTTTATCTATCGTAACATCATGCGCGATCGGGTCATCCCCAACGTGCCGTTTTTCATCAATACGTTTTTTCCGCCGACACAGCCGCCAGCAGGTGTCTGCGTCGATCTTGGTCCGCGCCTGCGCGAGGCGATAGAATCCTGGCCGGAAGATGCGCGCGTGGCTGTGATCGCTTCCGGTGGACTTACGCATTTTGTCATCGATGAAGAATTTGACAGACGCGCGCTGGATCTGATGCAGGCCAAAGATCACGCGGGTCTTTCGCAACTGCCGGAAGATCATCTGCAATCCGGCAACTCGGAAATCAAGAACTGGATGCCTGTGGCCTCGGCCTGTGATGGCGCGGGGCTGAAGATGGAGCTCGTCGATTACGTGCCCTGTTACCGCAGTCTTGCAGGCACCGGCACGGCGAACGGCTTTGCCATCTGGCATTGAGGAAACGGCCCAAAGGAGAATAATAATGGCGATAATGGTAGCAAAAAAGGAAGCTCCCGCGGCTGCAAAAGGCCAGGGTGCGATGACCGGCGCGCGCTATATCGAGAGCCTGCGTGACGGACGGGAAGTCTGGATAGACGGCGAGCGCGTAGCCGATGTGACAACACATCCCGCGTTCAAGGACATGATCAACGCACTTGCCGGCGTTTATGATTTACAAGCGACCAAACATCGCGACGAGATGACTTTTGTTGATCCCGAGAGCGGGGTGCGCACAAGCCTGTCCTGGATGCTGCCGCAAAACCCCGGAGACCTGCGCAAGAAGCGCCGCAACAGTGAACTCTGGAGCGAGATGACATGGGGCCAGCTTGGCCGCAGTCCCGATATTCTCGCGCCATACATCATTTCCGCCTTGCATCTGAAAGAACAGTTCAGCGCCATCAAACACCCGCGTTGCAATTTCGGCGAAAACCTCGAGAACTACTACAAACACTGCATGCGCAACGATCTCTTCCTCACTCATGCGCTTGGCGATCCGCAAGTCGATCGCAGCGAGCAGACGCAAAATGAACAGCGTCCCGTGCCGGAAGACGAGATGATCGCGCTGCACGTCGTGGAAGAAACACAGGACGGCGTCATCGTAACGGGCGGCAAGCAATTATCGACTGCCGCACCGCACAGCAATGAGTGCTATGTTGCGCTGTCCGCAACATTCGCTCATCGCAATGATCCCCGTTGCGTAATCGCGTTCTCGATTCCTACGGGAACGCCGGGCCTGAAAGTTCTGGCGCGCGAACCGGTGTCACGCTGGTTCGGAAGCTGGGGCCACCCGTTGCAGATGTGGGATGAACAGGACGCGATGCTGTTTTTCGATCATGTGCTCGTGCCCTGGGACCGGGTCTTCATGCTTTACGATCCCTCGCCCATGATCAAGATGCTCGGCGCGGCGGGGGGAAGCGTGAATTTCAACTTTCTCGGTTGGGCCAATCTTTGCCGCGCTTATTTTCGCATGCGTCTGATGACCTGCGTTGCCACCATGGTCGCCGAGGCGATCGGTGTGATTCAATTCCGGGAAGTCGCAGCCAAGCTCGGAGAGATGGTGACCTATTGCGAAGTCTGGCGTCATTCGATGGAAGGGGTGGAGCACCAGTCCGGACCCACGCCGAGCGGTCAATGGACGCTCGGGCCGGGCAGGGGCCTGCATATCTGGTTTGCACAGACATCCAGCCGCATGACCGAATTGCTGCGAGAAATATGCGGCTCAGGCATCATCATGCAGCCCAGCGAGCGCGATCTGGCAAATCCTGAAGTGCGCAAATATCTTGATCGATATATGCGCGGTAAAGGCGTCGACGTTGAATATAAATCGCGACTGTTCCGTCTCGCACATGATCTTGCGGCGTCTTCATTCGGCATGCGTCAGGATATCTACGAATACTGGCATGGCGGCGATCCCAACCGGAACAGGATCAATCTCATGAAAAGCTATGATCAGTCTGCAATCCGCCGGCAGGTTGAGGATCTCATTTCAAGGCCGCTTGCACATGGAGAGCTGCGTTGACCGGTTGGGCGGTCAAAAAATTCAGAACATCAATTATCCGGGCGTTGTGCGCCCGGATAATTGATTGCAGGAGCATATTGCATTGCGCCGCTCTCAATATGGTTCGAAATCCCGCAACGCCGGAATGACTTTTTCACCAAACAGCCGGATCGAGCGCATAAGATCCTCTTCCGGCAGATCTGCGAAATTAAACTCGCCCAGGAAAGTATTGAAGAGCCCGGATTCGGCTGCAGCGCGAAGCTTTTCGGCAACCGTCTTTGCTGAACCAATGAACACCAGCTCGTTTTTCAGCAAATAATCCTGATCAAACAGGTTGCACATGATTTCGGCCGCGCCGGGTTCGCCCCGCCCGGTAAACCGCGCAGCATGTTCGCGGACCCGGTCTTCAAAGGTTTCGCCGGGTTCCGGCGCTTTCAGGAAACCCTCGTAAGCACGGCTGGCGCGGAATGCCGCGCGGTCAAGCGCTGCCTGATCGCTCTCGTCGACGTAGACGATGGTGCAATAGGCAAGATTGGGCTTTTGCGTCCATCCGGCTGCTTTCCAGTCCTGCAGGAATTTGCGATAACGCGGCGCTGCATCCTTGCGCGGATAGATCAGGAAATAGCCCGAATTGATGCCATTCTGTGCGCAGAACTCCAGCGTTTCAGGATCACGGCTCATCATCCACATAGGTGGATTGGGCTTTTGAAACGGCTGCACAGAAATCTTGGCGCTGTCGGTCTTGAAGTTAGGCCCATGGAAACTAAAAGGTTGTGTCTCGCCAAAGGCCGCGCGCATATATTCGACGAATTCGAACGTAGGTGATTTGCGGAAATCATAATCGATGCCAAAGGGCTTGAAATAATCGGCATTGATGCCTGGCACCAGGCCAAGCTCCATGCGTCCTCCGAGCATCTGGTCGACGATGGCAATTTCCTCGGCGAGCCGCAACGGATGATAGAGCGGCACGATATAGCCCATCGGACCTACACGCATGTTTTTCGTCCGTGCGCCTGCGCCCACGGCATAAAGGCTGGGAGACGACATCAGGCTTTCGTCAGGCCTGAAATGGTGCTCGACACAAAAGGAATATTCGAATCCAAGCTGGTCACAAAGTTCCAGTTCACGCCATAATTGCTCGTAACGCTGATGCGGCGACATCTCCGGCTTGCACCAGATATGTGAGAAATGCGCGAACTTCATGAAAGTCTCCTGCGGCTGAAGGAGCGGCCGCACACGTACGGTCGCAGGCACTTATAGTGCCACTCCAGAACAGGCCGGATTTGTGCAAAATCAACTTTTGCTGGCGCAAGAGCGCATGCGGCGATTTCACTCGCCGCGTTGGTTTCAGCCCTGCCGGTAGTTGCGTTTAGCTCCGGGCGAATTGAATTCGGCCAGCACCGTTTCACCAGCGATCGCTTTTGAATTCAGGCCTACCAGCACACGCGCGCCAGCTGGCAGATACACATCGACGCGCGAGCCGAATCTGATCAGGCCCACGCGTTCCCCCACCGCCAGATTGTCGCCCTCATGGGCGAAACAGACGATCCGTCGGGCAATGAGTCCAGCGATCTGCACAAGGCCAACGCGTCCATGCGTGGTCTCGATGACAAATCCATTGCGCTCGTTGTCTTCGCTGGCTTTGTCCATGTCAGCATTGAGAAACAGGCCGGGTTTGTAGGCGATGCGGATGAGCCTCCCGCTCAGCGGCATCCGGTTCACGTGGCAGTCGAACACAGACATGAACACACAGATGCGCTCCATGGGTTCAGTGCCCAGACCCAGTTCCGGCGGCGGCACAGCAGGGCCCAACAGGCAGACGACGCCGTCAGCCGGAGAAACGACGAGGTTTTCGTCGGTCGGGGTTACGCGGGCCGGATCGCGGAAAAAATAGGCGCACCAGGCCGTCAGGATCAGACCAATCCAGCCGAGCGGCGACCAGAGATACGAGCAGATCAGCGCCAGCAGCGCGAAACCGGCGATAAAGATATAGCCTTCCTTGTGAATCGGCGTGATCTGGCGGCGGATGGAATCTGCAATGCTCATGTGGGGCTTTCCAGTCAAAATTTGCCCGCTTGTCGCATGGCCGGGGCGCTTTGTCACGGCTTCCACTGCAGGGGAAGCTGCACTAGTGTGCCGCTAGAAACAATGCTGGGTTCCCTCATCCTGAGGAGCGAGCGAAGCTCGCGTCTCGAAGGACGATGGAGCCCGAACCCGCGCCATACTCTCTCCCTTGTGTTCGAGACGTTTTGCTACGCAAAACCCTCAGCATGAGGGAGGCGGGTGTGCGGCAACGACTGGGAGGTTCACTGATGGCCGCTGCACTGGAAAAAACCTACGATGGCATCATCATAGGCGCGGGGCATCATGGCCTTGTGCTCGGCTCCTATATGGCGAAAGCTGGGCTGGATGTGTTGGTCGTCGAGCGGCGGCTGAAATACGGCGGCGGGTTGTGCACGGAAGAAAGCACGCTGCCAGGCTTTTATCACAACCTCCACTCGATCAATCATTTTCACATCAGCGAGACGCCCTGGTTCAAGGATCTGGGCCTTGAAGACCGCGTGGATTACATCACGCCGCGCTATGAATTCGGCCAGCCGCATCTGGATGGCTCGGCACTGGTCTTCGGCCGTGACCTTGAAGAGACTGTCGCCAATGTGGCGCGATTTTCCAAAAAAGATGCCGATACTTTTCGCGAATGGAATCGCAAGGCCGAGAGCATCACGCGCGAAATCTTCCTGCCGGAGCGTTATTCCGAGCCACTACCGCGCGAACAGCGCGAGAAGCTGCTCAATCGCACGCAATCTGGCCGGGATTTTCTGGAAATGACCCTGCGCCAGCCGCTGGATGTCGTGAACGAGCTTTTCGAGAACGAGCATGTGAAACTGCTCTTCCTGTTCAAGGTGTCGCTGTTCGGCACCTGGCTGGTCGATACCATGTCGAAGACCAGCCCCATGGGGTCCATCATCCGCGCTTTCGATCTGGAAAGCGGCTATCAGCTCTGCAAGGGCGGCTCGTTTAATCTGGCGCGCGGTTTGATGGAAACCTTCATCGCTGCTGGCGGGCGCTATCAGCCGCAGGTGGCGATCGACAAGATCATCATCGAAGGCGGCAGGGCGACCGGTATTCAATTGGCCGATGGCAAGACGGTGCGTGCGCGCCAGTTTGTGGCCTCAACCCTGGACGTTTCGCAAACATTTGAGGGCCTGATTGGCCGCTCGCAGATGCCTTCGGCTTTTCTGCAGAAGCTGGACAATTTCAAGCCAACCACCTGGAGCCTGTTTGGCGTCCATCTGGCACTTGCGGAAGCGCCGCATCTCACAGCAGGCGCTTTCGATCCCAATGTGAACCGCACGTTGAAATGGAGCCTGGGTGCGGAAACCATGGAAGATCTCTTCTCCGCCTTTGCCGACGTGAACGCCAACAAGGTGCCAGAGATCGTGCAGTTCGGCTCTGGCCCCCTCAGCGTCATCGATCCCACGCAAGCGCCACCCGGCAAGCACACGACCTATTGCTGGCACGTGATGCCTTTTGATCCCGATCTTGGCGGCCAGAAATACGAGGATTTCAAGGAAGAATTCTCCGAGAAGATTATCGAGGTTTTTGCTCGCTATGCACCCAATGTCTCGGGCAAGAACATTCTCGGGAAATACGTTTATACAGGCCGCGAATACGCCGATGAGATCATCAATATGTCCAAGGGCGACATCTTCATGGGCGCGTTTAATGCCGAGCAGGTGATGTATAATCACTTCGGTTATCGCACACCCGTGAAGGGACTTTATATGGCAGGCTCTGCCGCTCATCCCGGCGGCGCAATTTCCGGTGGCGCGGGCTATATCACTGCGAGCATTATTGCGGATGATACCGGCGCAAAAAAATGGTGGAAGCCGTGGGATGCCGCGGAGGCGCTGGAAGGCTAAAGCAATTGCTTTTCGGCTTAATCAGTCGTTCACGCCGACTTCAGTGAAGAGAAAGCCGCTGGGTGTCTTTGTGAAGATGAAGATCTGCTGACCGCAGAAGATACAGAAATTGTCGTTCTTTTCGCCGTCACGGTCGTAAACGCCTTTGCCACGTTGAATACAGGCGCGGTTCTTGGCGTTGAAGTAGAATGGATAGGCCTTGGCGCGAAAATATGCGCCGTCGCGATTCGCGTCGTCGTAATAAAACGGCAAGCGTGTCATGGCCGTAACGGCAGCGGCATCGTTCGCTTTCAGAGCCGCACGAAACTTTCCGATGAATTGATCATATTCCGCTTGCAAGGCGGCGCCGGGCGCCGCCGGTTTTTGTTGTGCGTCTGCGACGCCCGAGCCGAGTATGAGCAAGAGTGCAAGTACCGGATAGTGACGCCACATTTACATGTCCTCCTATTACAGGAGGACGCAGTTTAGCACATCGAATTGAATGCGATGTGCTCTCGCGCACGTTGCACCCGGGCATAAGGGATGCTGCGCCTGCCTTGTGCTAGACAGCCACCCGGATATCCACGAGCTTATCAAAGGTGCTTTCAGACTTGATGAGCCCCCATTCGACCATCCAGTCATGGGTACGTTGAAACTCTTGGGGCGCATAAGGTTCTGGATAATTGTAACGCAGGCGCGGCAGATGCAGGTCGGCAGCTGTCAGGCCATATTCTGCCGGCACTTCGTTGACGAGATGATGCAGCCAGGGCTTGATATCCTGATTGATCTTGTCCACCGCCTTGATATGCGCGCGATGCAGACCGGAGAAAATCTCCGCATCAACAGAAGTGTCTGCAACCTCGAGCCCGTTGTAATAGGCTTCGCAGATAACCTTCATGCCCAGCTTCTCGGCCAGCGAGATCCACGGCTCCATAACCGCGGCGGCTTTCACTGTGCCATCGAGCACAGCTTTGAAACGCTGATTGGGTACGCCGATATGTACCGTCTTGACTTCATCCTTTGTCATGAAGCCAGCCAGCATTCCCAGCGTGATATAATGCGAGCCGGCATGGAAATTCACGGCGACGTCAACACCGGCCAGATCCTGCGGCACGTTATAGGGCGAGTCCTTGCGCACGATGATGGCTTGCGTTGAAACAGCGGCGCGTTTGGTGATGACCTTCACACCCGCGCAAGTATCCTGCGTGCGCCGCATCTGACCCCATTCGCAAGCATGATAGACAGAGAATTCGCCTTTCTCGATGCCTTCGTGCCACAAAAACGATTGCACGGCGGCATGTTGCTGCACAGGCGCTCCAGCTGCAGCAATCATTTGCTTGCGCTTTTCCGGTAGCACGAGCTGAACATCGAGACCTTCCTGCTCGAAATAGCCTTCCGCTTTAGCTACGATATCCGGCAACGAGAAGACGGCGTTATTGAGTTCGACTCGTGTGGATTTAAGTGCGTTGGCCATTTCATCTCCCTTTCACAAAACACTTTATTGGATTTGTCGTTTACAGGTTTGTCTCACTTCGTGCCTTCCCCTGTCAACGCCTATTGGGCTTTCAGATTGATCGCACGGATCACCGGGCTCCAGCGGGCGATTTCCTCATCGATGAATTTTGCAGCCTTGGCCGGCGTATCTTCCCCCGAAACCTCAAGTCCGGCCTTGTCATAGAGATCGCGCAATTCCGCATCCGCCATCACTTTACGCGCCGCCTCCGCGAGGCGGGCGATGATCGCGTCCGGTGTGCCTGCAGGAGCAAAAAGCCCGGCAAAATTGATGGCGACCATCCCCGGCAGTCCCGCTTCCACGGCTGTCTCAATATCGGGCGCTCCAGCGTTGCGCGCGGCTGATGTCACCGCGAGAATGCGAATGTTTCCTGCTTTATGCAAGGAAATCAACTGCCCGCTTACGTTCAGAAATGCCAGCTTGATCTGCCCCGACGCCAGATCCGCCAGGGCCGGACCGCCGCCGCGATAAGGCACGTGAGCAATGCTCTGATCGTTGATCAGCGATTTGAACAATTCGGCTCCCAGATGCGTTGCCGAGCCGACGCCTGCGGACCCATAGGACAGCGCGCCGGGATTGGCTTTCGCATAGGCCAAAAGCTCTTTCAGCGTTTTGACAGGCAGCGAAGGATGCGTTGTGATCCCAAGTCCACTTACCGAGAGGATTGCAATCGGCCGGAAATCCTTGACGGGATCATAGGTCTTCGTGGGCGTGATGAGCGGTCCCACTAGATGCGTCGCGCCAGAGCCCAGCAGCAAAGTATAACCGTCCGGCTCAGCCCGCGCGACGGCAGTGCCGCCAATCGTTCCGCCCGCGCCACCCCGGTTTTCAATCACCATATTCCCAAGCACTTTGTTGAACCTGTCCGCAAACGGCCGCGCGACAGCATCATTCACGCCGCCGGGCGGAAAGGGGACGATCAGTTTGATCGGCTGGGTGGGATAGTTTTGAGCGAGGGTGGGGCTATGCAGCACCCCGAGCGTGCATAGCCCGGCAAGCGTTGCGCTGACTTTCATAAGCTGAAACATTTTTTGCGATCTCCGCTCGCATGATCCAGTTATCACGGGATGGCAAAGCGAGATAGACCTTCGTCATGCCATCGGCGGCCGTATTTTGTGACTGGTCATCCACGCCGCAGAATGCGCTAACAAGAATAGTTCCTGCGCCGCCGCACAGACCAACTGCTTCAATCGTGTTTTGACCGTCCTTGTTCAGCAGGCCTTGAGAGGCTGCATCTCGCAATATCCGATCAGGCGAGTGAGTGGATGGCAGGCTGGGCACCTGACAAGGCCAAAAACATCAAGACCGCTCATATGAGCGGCCTTGAATCTGATTCGTCCTATAGCAGGGTCGGCAATAATGAGGGCCTAGTATTTTGCGATCACTGCTGCTGGAGAGCTTGAAAATAGATAGTTCAAGCCGAATTTGACCACGTGAGCGTTCAGTCTCACATTGTTGAATGTTGTCCCCACAGCTGGCGTTGTTGTGAATGCGTGCTGTTTGCTGCCGAAATCCATATAATTATACTCGATTTTGGCGGACCAGTTTCTGGAAATTGCGTATTCGGCACCCAATCCCAGTGTCCAGCCCACACGGGAAGATGAGACTGGATTGACAAGGAAGAAGGGGGGGATGTTCGCATTGCCTCCAAATTTGAATTCGGAAA
>CANJJI010000139.1 GCA_947474545.1 Beijerinckiaceae bacterium
CCAGAGTATTGCCGTTGTCCAGACGCACAAGGCTCTGCAAGAACTTGGGATGTCCATTTGCGGGAGAAGGGTCCAGCGACTGGGTCACCACTCCGCTCGAACTCACATATTTAAGTGTGAAGGACGAATCCAGAATCGAGGTACCGGTTTCAATGCCCGCAATATAACCGCCATCCGCCGTGCCGGTGGCCGTCCGGAAATCATAATTCGTCTGATTATCGATCAGGCCTGTACCAGTAGCCAGAATCGTTGTTGTTCCCAGGGCAGGCGTCGCCCCCTGCAGAGCGGGATAAAGAAAGCTGGCCTGAAGGGAGAGATCGAACGTTTGATTGGGCTGGTTGAAATTTGTTGAATTGCCATAGCCAATCAGGAAATCTGCACCGAAATTTCCGGGCAGCCCGAGGCGGAACAGGTTTGGCTTGCCATTGTAAATGCCGGAACCATCCACCTTGCTTGCGGCGACGAAAACACTTCCGACTGTTCCAATTGTCATGCCATTCCCCCCATGTACAAAAGTTTTCATGCCCGCCCTCCTATTTCACCGTCCAGTCCACTCGACCGTCGATAGAGATCAATTTAACCTTGTTGTCGCACCTACGAAGTGCGGCTTCGCACACTTAGGTATCGTAAAATTCATGCAAAATTCATGTTGGTTTGTATTTTCAAATTATTTTGAATCACACGGTCATGCGATACTTGCACAATTCAAGAATTTCGTTCCAAATTCAGCCCCTTGAATTTAAAGCCTTTTTCCGGTGCAAAAATCAGGTGCATCACTCACCGGGCAAGCGAGGCTAGTTGTGCAAAACTTTTCCCACCGCCTTGGTGCTCTGCCTCACGTTCTCTCGCCACCTGCCAAGGTCATCAAGTCCGCCCGCCAGTTCGGGCTAGAAAATGGGGGGAGGCAGCATCCGCAACCCCGGGACGTGCTGGCTTGTTGCCGAAGACAGTCAACAGAATGTGAGCAGTCCACAACATCACGGAAATTCCAAGGGGGTTAGCACCAGCGGCAAGAACGATTGACCCGCCGCAGGCCCGTCGTCGCACGCCCCATCGAGGCATAAGACTGAAGCTACAGGTGAAGCGAAGCGGAACCCGTGGCGGTCGATGTCTCTTGATTTTCCCCGGCGGCACTATTCGCGCTGGGAACGCAGAGCGCCAGCTCCGCCTTATGTTCAACAGCGGGCCGGAGGCCCGCGCTTCCGGCAGCTTTCATCCTCTTCTCCGCCTCCCTCTTGCCGTGCGGGCCTAAAACGGCCATCTTCGCCATAGATTCTCTGGCAATTCCGCCCTCCCGGGGTGGACGCCTGCGCCGCTCTGGTGCAGAGCGATGTTTTCGCGCAGCAACCAAGCGAGTTCCCGTGGCATTGACCTTTTCAGCGAACAAAACCTTCCGTGCCGCCGCCCTCGCGGCGGGCGTCCTGATGTCGGCCCATCCCGTACTGGCGCGCACAGCTGCGGCCCGCGAAAGCAATATCGAAACCGGCGATACGCTGACGGGTAATTACCTCGCCGCGATCATGGCCGGCGCACAGAGCGATACGGAAGCTGCCTCTATCTATTTTCGCGAAGTCATGCGCAGGGATCCCCGCAATACCGAGGTGGTCGGCCGCGCCTTTGTGGCCTCGCTTTCCAACGGCAATATGGAGGACGCCTTCAAGATCGCCGACGCGCTGGTGCGCCGCGAATCCGGCAATGGTCTTGCCCGTCTGGCGCTCGCCGTGCGCTCCATCAAGATGGGCCAGTTCGCTACCGCGCGCACCCATTTGCAGCGCGGAAAAATGTCTGAATCGAGCGACGTCACCGGCACGCTGCTGAACGCCTGGACATGGCTCGGCTCGGGCAATACGGCCAAGGCGCAGGAAACCATCGGCTCGCTGAACAATCAGGCGCTGGCGCTGTTTCGCGATTTTCATGGCGCGCTGATCAACGACGTTGCAGGCCGGCCCGCCGAAGCGCTCAAGCGCATGCAGGCCGCCTATGAATCCGACAAGAACACCCTGCGGCTGGTGGAAGCCTATGCCAGCATTGTTGGCCGCCAGGGTGATCGCGACAAGGCGCTGGCGGCCTACAAGGCGTTTGATGCTTTGCTGCCGCGCCATCCCCTCGTGGTGGCCGCGCTGAAAAACATCAACGATGGCAAGCCAATTCCGCCCGCTGTATCTGATGCGACAGAAGGCGCGGCTGAAGTTCTGTATGGCCTCGGCTCAGCCAATCCGCGCCGCGGACAGGAACTGGTGCCGATGATCTACCTGCGGCTCGCGATCTATCTGCGGCCCGATCATCCCCTCGCTATTGTCAGCCTCGCCGATATCTACGATCGCCTGAAACAATATGATCGCGCGATCGATGTTTACGAGCAGATGCCGAAAAACTCGCCGCTGCGGCCGAATGCGGACCTGCAGATCGGGCTGACCTTGGAAACCCTGGAACGCAAGGACGAGGCGCAGGCGCATCTGGAAAGTATATTGAAGGAGCAACCCAAAGATCCCGAAGCGCTGCTGGCGCTTGGCAATTTGCATCGCTCCCGCAAGGAATACGAGAAAGCCGCCGGGTATTACACGAAGGTGCTCGATATCTCGCCAAAGGACGAACGCGGCAATTGGTCGACCTTTTATTATCGCGGCGTCACTCACGAGCGGATGAAGAACTGGCCTGCTGCTGAAGCCGATTTCAAAAAAGCACTGGAACTGTTCCCTGATCAGCCAAGCGTTCTGAACTATCTCGGCTATTCCTGGGTCGATCGCGGCGAGAATCTCGACGAGGCCTTCCGCATGTTGCGCAAGGCGGTCGAGTTGCGCCCGACGGATGGCTATATCGTCGACAGTCTCGGCTGGGCCTATTACCGTCTCGGCAAATACGAGGATTCCCTGCGCGAAATGGAACGCGCCATCGAATTGCGGCCCTCCGATCCCACGATCAACGATCATCTTGGCGACGTGTACTGGAAAGTCGGGCGTACGCTGGAGGCCGGTTTCCAATGGAACCATGCCCGCGACCTGGAGCCGGAAGAAGAAGATCTGCCACGCATCCTTAAAAAGATCGAGAACGGGCTGGATATAGTCGAGCGTCAGGAAGCCGAGAAGAAAAAGGCAGACTCAACGCCCGCGCCCTCAGCCCCGGCTACGCCTGCGGAACCCGCCCCTGCGCAGAAGGATGGCGGCTGATCGCAGATGCTGTTGTTGGAGCGTGCGCCCGCCAAGATCAATTTGACGCTGCACGTTCTGCGCCGCCGCGACGATGGTTTTCATGATCTGGAAAGCCTCGTCGCCTTCACCTGTTTCGGCGATGTGCTGAGCCTTGAACCTGGTGCAGCGACGGGTTTGACGGTCGAAGGTCCGCGCGCGGGCGCGACAGGCCCGAATGAAGACAATCTCGTTCTGAAAGCCGCGCGCAATCTGCAAACGCATGCGCCAGAATGCAAAGCAGGCGCGTTCCACCTGTTTAAGTCGCTCCCCGCTGCCGCTGGCATTGGCGGCGGCTCATCAGATGCGGCCGCTGCGCTGCGGCTTCTCGCGCGGGCGGCGAAGATCGAGACGAGCGATCCGCGTGTCAGGACTGCAGCTGCCGCCACCGGGTCCGATGTGCCAGTCTGCCTTGAACGCAGGGCGCAGATGATGCGTGGACGCGGCGACACGTTAGGCCCGGCGCTCGCAATGCCGCCGCTCTACGCAGTGCTCGTCAATCCCGGCGTCGCGCTGGAAACCAAAGCCGTGTTTGCAGAGATGGGCCTGCGCCCCGGCGAGGACCCCGGCTTTGGCCAGCATCCCGAAATAACCAGCGCGTTATCCTTCGAGGCGCTTATCCCGCTGTTGCGCCGCGCCCGCAATGATATGGAAGATGCTGCCTCTGTTCTGGCTCCGGTCATCGGCCATGTGCTGGCGGTCTTAGCGGCAGCACGTGGTTGCAAGCTGGCGCGTATGTCGGGCTCAGGTGCAACCTGCTTTGGTCTGTTCGGGACTCGCACGGCGGCGAGCAAAGCTGCCCGCGTGATCCACAGGGATCATCCGGACTGGTGGACAAAGGCCTGCGTGTTGCGCTGATTGATCAGATTTTCGCCTCTTGCGCCGCAGTGCAATTTCATCGCAAGACAGCCGCGTAAAATCGAAGGGTTGGCGGACAAGCATGGGTGCGGACAAGATAGAACAATTGATCGGCCAGATGACTCTGACTGAAAAGCTCGGCCAGATGTCGATGCTTGCAGCATCGCTTGTTGTTACCGGCCCTGTTGGTCCTGGCGATCCCGTGACACTCGTGCGCGAAGGCCGCGTCGGCGGCATTCTCAACACCTGGGGTTATGATGAAATCCGCGAGGCCCAGCGTGTGGCGCTGGAAGAAACGCGCCTGAAAATACCGCTCTATTTCTCGGTCGATGTTCTGCACGGCCATCGCACGATTTACCCGATCCCGCTGGCTGAGGCCTGCGCCTTCGATCGTGATCTCTGGCTCCGCACAGCGGCGGAAAGCGCTGATGAAGCCACACGCGATGGTATTCACATGACCTTCGCACCCATGCTCGATGTCTGCCGCGATCCGCGCTGGGGCCGCATCTGCGAATGCGCCGGTGAAGATGCTTATGTGAACGCAGAATATGCGCGCGCAAAAGTCACCGGTTTTCAGAACACGAATGATGATCCGCATCGGCGGCTTGCAGGTGTCGCCAAGCATTTTGTGGCCTATGGCGCAGTGACAGCAGGCCGCGACTATGCCGAGGTCGATATTTCCCGGCGCGCCCTGCATGAAGTCTATCTGCCGCCGTTCAAAGCTGCTGTCGATGCAGGTGTGATGGGCGTCATGCCGTCTTTCACCGATGTTGCAGGCATCGCCATGACCGCCCATCGCGGCCTGTTGCATGATCTCTTGCGCGTCAAATGGGGTTTTAAGGGCGTCATCATCAGCGATTATAACGCCATCGGCGAGTTGATCGCTCACGGCGTCGCGCAGGATATGGTGGAGGCGGCGGTGTTGGCTCTCAAGGCTGGCATTGATATCGACATGATGTCGGGCGCCTATGAACAGGGACTGCCTGTCGCATTGGAGCGCGGCCTCGTCACGATGCAGGAGATCGACACAGCCGTGCGCCGTATCTTGCATATGAAGGGTGCTATGGGCCTGTTCGAGAATCCCTTACGCGGACTGCAGCAGGAAATGCCGGGGCCTGATACGATTCCCTCTCATCGCACGTCTGCGCGAGATGCCGCCCGGCGCTCGCTGGTGCTTATTAAAAACGAAGATAATCTCCTGCCCGTGGCAAATGACGTCAGGCGCATTGCCATCATAGGGCCGCTCGCAGACGCGCAAAGCGAGATGATGGGTCCCTGGTGCATGGCCGGAGACGAGCATCAGGCCATTGGCATTCTGCAAGGTCTTCGAGAATCTCTGCGCGCGCAGGAAATCACCCACGTTCCGGGCAGCGGCATTGATGATGCAGCTGATCCCTCAGAAATCGCAAAAGCAGTCGCGGCAGCGCAGGCGAGCGAACTTGTCGTCCTGTGCCTTGGGGAAAATCGTCAGCATACAGGTGAAGCGGCAAGCCGTACGCTGCCGCGCCCGTTTGCCTGTCAGATGGAGCTGGCTAAAGCTATCTTTGAAACCGGCAAGCCGGTGCTGCTGATTCTGGCGACAAGCCGGCCCTGGATTCTGCCGGACTGGATGGTGAGCGCCCCCAGGGCTATCCTCATAGCGCTGTTTGGCGGCACGGAAGCGGGCCGCGCCATTGGCGATGTGGTGGCGGGCGACTACAATCCCTCCGGGCGCCTTTGCATCTCCTGGCCCTATCGCACCGGCCAGATTCCCGTTCATTACGGTATGCGCGGCACCGGGCGGCCGCATGATCCGAATAACGGGTTTTCAACCAATTTCCTTGATGCGCCCATCGGCCCGCGCTGGGGATTTGGCGACGGTCTGTCCTATTCGCAATTCGAACTGGGCGAAGCCTATGTGAGTAAGCCAACCATCGGTGCAGATGAATCTGTGGACGTATCGATCGATATCACCAATGGCGGCGCTCGCGCGGGCGAGGCCACGCTCTTCATGTTTACCCATGATCCCGTGGCTCTCGCGACGCGCCCGCTTCTGGAACTGAAGGATTTTCGCAAAGCCGAACTTGCGCCCGGCCAACGTGCGACGGTGACATTTCGCCTGCACGCAAGCCAATTGCATTATCCCGATTTCAATATGGAGCCGCGCCTTGATAACGGACGTATCAACATATTCGTCGGCGCCAGCGCGCGGCGGGCCGATCAAAAATGCGTGACGATTGAGGTCCAGCAAACAGCTTAATGTTATTTTCAACTTTCCCCAACAAGATGTCGTGACGCGCGTAATATATTGAGAAGCAGGAAATACATTGCTTCCAGATTGATTGAGGCCGTGCATGAAATCGAATGAATATCTGTGCGATTTGCAAACTCTGCGTAATATTGCCTTTACCTGTTGGGACCCGATTGGAATTGCCGGATCCCGCAATCACCACGAAGATGAATACGACGCTTACATTCTGCAGGCCGCAGGTCTGGCCATACGTGGCCGTTCGCGCGAAGACGTCGCTGAGTTTCTGATCAAGTGCTGCAGTGAAATGGGCATCGGCGGGGATGCCGCCAAGGCCGCCAAAGCCGCCCAGGCCATTTTCCGCGAAGTATTTGGCGCCAAACTGGCCGTAGTCTGATTTCGGGCAGACCCGAAGTATCAGGCGGAGAGTTCGCTCAAGATATCAGCCAGCCTATCCGGCATATCCAGCATCACATGATGGCCGCACGGCAGATCCCACGTGCGCCACGCCGGATTGTTCTCGTATTTGCGCAGGAATGAATCAAAGCCCGGATTGGCGTGTCCGCTGCCGCGGATATAGGCCTTCACCGGCACACGGTCCCGCGCACCCGTCAGCTTGATCGTTGAAAAGGTGACGCCAAGGGGTTGCGGCGTCATTTTGGCATTGACCCAGGCGCAATGCTCTGCGCTGGCAATGGCGAAATCTTCCGCCTTCGGCACAGGCCGCGACACGTCGCTGCGCGCAATCGCATCATTGATGATCTTCAGTCGTTCGGGTGTCTGCATGGCAAGATTGCTCTGTCCGTCTTCCGGCACGAAGGCATCGAGATAAACGGCGGCATGAAGCCGGTCAGCAATATGTTCGATCGCGCCTGAGCCCGGCCAGCCTGCATAGGAATGCAGCACCAGAACAGCGTCAGTCAGGTCTTCCCATTTGAACACATTGACGATGTCAGAAATATGCGTATCGAGATTGATCATCCCGCTCATCAGATGCGAACGCTCGCCCAGCCCCGTCATCGTTGGCGTATAGACATCATGCCCGCGCGCGCGCATCAACCGCGCAAAATCCTTCCAGCACCAACCGCCATGCCAGGCGCCGTGGACGAGAACGATGGGACGTTTGGATGGGGTGGGCATCATTTTCCTCCAGCTTGTTTTACTTGCTGGCTTTATGGCATGGGGAAAGGCGCGGCGTCGAGAACGTTTGCTGTCCTCCGTCGCATTACTTGCAGACGACTATTTTGATTGAGGCTCAGGCGTATGAAGCGCATGCTGCGCTTCACGCCGCATCCGGATAAGGTACGTCCAGCTTTACGTCCTCGCCCTCGATGCGGATAGATACATCAAAGCCGAGCCGTCCGGCCAACGCCATCAGTTTTTCGACGGAAAAGCGGCTAATCTTTTCGTTCACCAGCGCCGACACATTCGATTGATCAAGACCAAGTACAACGCCAGCCTGCTTCTGCGTTAATTTACGTTTGCGAATTTCAGCCGCGAGTAGACGAACAATTTGTGACTTGACCACGAGCTCATCGGCATTCGGCATGTCGAGTGTGTGGAAGGCGGTTTCGTTTGGCGTAATTTTGTTCATGGTCGCTCTCGATATTTTTCCGCTTCTATTCATTTCGGTTGTCGATGTCCGCTGCGTCCTTCAATCTTTGCTTTATTAGATCGATATCGTGTTGAGGCGTAGCAATGCCGTGTTTCGATTTCTTTTGAAATGCATGAAGCACGTAGACGGCGCGTTCCAGTTTTGTCGTGTAGACGCATCGGTAGGTGTCGCCATCGAAGTCTTCAACAATCTCCACGACCCCGCCTCCTCCATAGCCTTTGAGAGTTTTCACCGACGGCGCCCGCCCGCCTTGCTGGGCGACAAACCGGGCATGTCCGATGTCCTGCTTGACCAGTTCGGGAAACGTAGAAAGGTTCCGCTTACTGGAAGACACAAATTTCAACTGTCTCAAGACGGAAAAATTGCCCATCGCAATGTGCAGCTCAAAAATTATATATCAATACTTACATAATATGAAACTCTCAAACAGGCAAGACGTCCCGCCATAGCGGATACATCCGGATATTAGGGGGCCTACGGATTCTTGGAAACGCGCTGGAGGCGCATGTCTGCAATCAGCTAATGCGCCCGGCTCACACAAAAGCCCACCACGTCGATCAGCGCCCGTTTCCAGGCGCTGGCCGGGAACAGTTCCAGCGCGTCGCGCGCCATCGCGCCATAGTGACGGGCGCGCTCGACGGTATCTTCCAGCGCGCGATATTTCTTCATCAGCGCCAGCGCATTTTCCAGATCGCCTTCCGCGATTTCGCCCTGCTCGATCGTGCGCTTCCAGAAGGCGCGTTCTTCATCGCTGCCACGGCGGTAGGACAGCACGACCGGCAAAGTGAGCTTGCCTTCGCGAAAGTCGTCGCCGGTGTTTTTGCCGAGTTTGGCGGACGAGCCGCCATAATCCAGCGCATCGTCGATGAGCTGAAAGGCGATGCCGAGATTAGCGCCATAGCTGCGGCAGGCCGCGATTTCAGCTTTCGAACAATTGGCGAGGATGGGGCCGACTTCGCAGGCGGCGGCAAACAGTGCGGCAGTCTTGGCGCGGATGACAGCGAGATAATCGTCTTCGCTGGTCTGCATATCCTTGGCGGCGGAGAGCTGCATGACTTCGCCTTCCGCAATCACGGCAGCGGCAGAAGACAAAACATCGAGACAGGCCAGCGAGCCGACCTCGACCATCATCTTGAACGCCTGCCCAAGCAGAAAATCGCCAACGAGCACGGAGGCCTCATTGCCCCAGACCATGCGCGCGGCAAGCTTGCCCCGCCGCATGTCGCTTTCATCGACGACGTCGTCATGCAGCAAGGTTGCCGTGTGCATGAACTCGACGGAGGCGGCGAGCTTGATATGGCCCTCGCCTGAATAATTGGTCAGTCCCGCTGTCGCCAGTGTGAGCATGGGGCGCAGGCGTTTGCCGCCGGAAGAAATGAGGTGATTGGCGACTTCCGGGATCATAGTCACGTCGGAGCCGGTGCGCGACAGGATGGTCTGGTTGACCCGCTCCATGTCAGCGCGCGCAAGCCCCGACAGGGCGTCGATCCCTGAGGCCTGGCTTTTGTCTTCCATCGGAACCACGACACCCACGGCCGTACCTCTTCCTTTGCGCCGGCAACTGGCTTGCTATTTCCGCACCCGGCATGCGAATTTCATCGTAAACCTTTCGCATGGCGGCCCTTCGGGCGCAACATTAGGCGGTGCGGCAACTGCTGAATTCGCCGTGATCGCTCATGGCATCGTCAGGAAATCATGAAAGAATTGCTACGCACCAACGATATCGTCCTGATCTCTGCCGTGGAAGCCATGCTCACAGCGGAGGGCGTGGGATTCTTCGTGGCCGATCAGCATATGAGCGTGCTCGAGGGCTCCGCTGGCTTCCTGCCGCGCCGGGTGCTGGTGGTCGATGACGATTTCGATGCCGCCCGAAGAATCCTCATGGAGGCCGGGTTGGCGGCGGAATTGCGCGATGGATGAAGCTTTGCCCGTGCGCCACAACAACACGACGCTCGATCATCTCATGGGCGGCAAGCTTCACATCCGTCAGCCCGCAACCGGTCATAGAGGCGGCACCGATACGATGCTACTAGCGGCCGCCGCACCTTTGTCATCAGGAACTCTGGTCGATATCGGCGCTGGTGTAGGCACCGCTGGATTGGCGGTAGCCCTGCGCGAAGGGTCCGGACGAATCATTCTGGTAGAGATACAGCCGGATATCGCGGCTCTTGCCCGGGAAAACATCGAACTGAATGGCCTTGCAGAACGTGCGCAGGCGATCTGCGCCGATGTTCTTTCGGCAGCAGGCCGCCGCGCCGCCGGGTTGACCAATGGAATAGCAGATGTGGTGATCGCCAATCCTCCCTATCTGGTGCCGGGCCGCACCCGGACGTCACCGGATTTGGCGCGTGCCACGGCTCATTCTCTAGCCAAAGGCGGACTGGAGGCCTGGGCGCGGGCGGCGGCTGCATTGCTGCATCCCGGCGGGCAATTCGTGATGATCCAGCGCGCCGATGCGCTGGAAGAAATTCTCCCTGCTTTCGCAGGCCGGTTCGGGGGGCTGGACCTTATTTTTGTTCATCCACGCGAAGGTGAGCCGGCAGTCCGGATGATTGCGCGGGCCACCAAAGGAAGCCGCGGGCCGGTGCGTATTTTGCCGCCGTTGATCGTGCATGGCCCTGGTGGCGATTTTACGGCCCGCGCCAAAGCAATTCACATGGGCGAGGAGTTTCTGTAATGAAAACGCCGGTTCTTTGCGAAACCGGCGCTTCTGTTCAAACGCGACGCGCACTCAGTAACAAATACGCTTCCACTTCATACGCAACCCGTACGGCGTCCAGACGCGACGCTTCTTCCAAACGCACCCATATGCGGGTACGCCCGGATAGTCCTGGTAGACCGGATAGGTCTGATACACGGGGTAGGGCTGATAAACCGGGTAGGGTTGATAGACCGGCGCGCGATAGACCGGGCGCGGGCGGTAATAGCCAGGGTTCACATAGCCCGGATTCACGTAAGCCGGGCGATGGAATGCCGGAGCCGCGGGCCGGTAGACCTGCTGCACAGGCGCACGGAACGCAGGTTGGCTATAGATTGGCGCTGCCGGCCGCACGAACGCAGGCGCTGAAGGGCGGACGAATGCCGGCGGTGCGGCGCGGAACGCGGGTGCTGGCGCGGAAAACCTTGCGCCGCCGCCGCCAAATCCGCCGCCGCCGCCATGTCCTCCACCGCCGCCGCGATGATGAAACTGCGCTGCCGCAGGCTGAGCAAACGCCAGCGCGCTGGCAACAATCGCCGCAGCACTGATCGCGACGGTCAGGACAAGTCTGGAATATCGGGTCATTTTCTGCCTCCACCGGGAGACGCCCCGCCGTCATCCGGCGTTCGGCGTCTTCTGATGTGCTTTTCGCAGAACCGTGCTGAATGCAGTCTGAGGGGAAGGTTAATCTGGCGTTCATCGCGTGGTCGCGCTATCGAACGCGCGACAGATCGATTTGCTGGAAAGCCCATGACCGCCCAAACCGCCGCAACCCGCCCGCCCTCACTTGATCCCGCGCGTTCGTTTCAGGGACTGATCCTGACCCTGCAGCAATTCTGGGCGCAGCAGGGCTGCGTGATCCTGCAGCCTTACGATATGGAGGTTGGGGCAGGGACTTTCCATCCGGCGACAACTTTGCGCGCGCTCGGCCCCAAACCCTGGAAAGCCGCTTACGTTCAGCCCTCGCGCCGCCCGAAAGATGGCCGCTATGGCGAAAACCCCAACCGTCTCCAGCATTATTATCAATTCCAGGTCATTCTAAAACCTTCACCGCCGGACCTGCAGGATCTCTATCTCAAGTCCCTCGCCGCCCTCGGAGTCGACATGGCTCTGCATGACATCCGCTTTGTCGAGGACGATTGGGAAAGCCCGACGCTTGGGGCCTGGGGCCTTGGCTGGGAATGCTGGTGCGATGGCATGGAAGTTTCGCAGTTCACCTATTTCCAGCAGGTGGCCGGCATCGAATGCGCGCCGGTTGCTGGCGAACTCACCTATGGACTTGAGCGCCTCGCGATGTATGTCCAGGGCGTCGAGAATGTCTATGACCTGAACTTCAACGGGCTCGATGGCGCGGAGCGCATCACCTATGGCGATGTATTCAAACAGGCCGAGCAGGAATATTCCCGCCATAATTTTGAACATGCCGATACAACGTTGCTGTTCCAGCAATTCAAGGATGCCGAACAGGAATGTCAGTCGCTGCTCGCCAAGGGCGCCAAGGGTGATCGCCACGAAATGGTGCTGCCCGCCTACGACCAGTGTATCAAGGCCTCGCACCGCTTCAATCTGCTGGACGCACGCGGCGTGATTTCGGTTACCGAGCGCCAGAGTTATATTTTGCGTGTACGCGAACTTTCCAAAGCCTGTGGCGAGGCCTGGCTGAAAACGGACGCGGGTGGGGGCGAGTTGATTTCCTGAGGCCATAAGGTGCTGGATAGACTGAGGTGATGGTCAAGACTTGACCATAACCTATTATATAGAGCCTCTTGCAAAACTCTTCGGGGGATTCGCCAGCTTGGGGCTGATTTTGCCGGATAGCGCTGTTTCCGGGCGTTCGCCATACCGTTCTGGCCTTGCATGGCC
>CANJJI010000140.1 GCA_947474545.1 Beijerinckiaceae bacterium
ATTTCGGGATGGGGCAGATGTACGCGGGAGATGTCGCCAGGGGTCTTGTCGCCATCCAGGCCGAAAAGTTCGCCCTTCTTCAATTCCACAGCAGTTTCTGCGAATTCGCCGATGCGAAGCTTGGGTCCCTGGAGATCGATGAGAATGCCGATGGGCCTGCCGTTCCTGGCCTCGATGGCGCGTATGGTGGCGATGCGTTCGCGCATGCTGTCATGGCTGGTGTGGCTCATGTTGATGCGGAAAACGTCGGCACCGGCATGAAACAATTGCTCGACAATGCCAGGTTCCTGCGAGGCCGGTCCAAGCGTTGCGAGTATTTTGACGCGGCGGTGCCGGCGCATGAAAGCTCCTGAATTTCGATGGGGACGCGAACCAGAGTGCCGCGAATGGCCGCACAGTAAGAATCAATTACGCGCTTGAGGTGTCTGTTGTTTGTCAGTCAGCTGAACAGTCCAGTTTTTGGCGTCCTTGCCCGTATCAACCTCGAAAAATCCAGTACGGTCAAAACCCCTTACGAGACAATTCTGCCGTCCGACGATGCGGAATTCGCGGTCGCGGGTGCACATGAAGGCTTTGCCCTTCCATTCGCCACCGCGCTCGTCCATCGCGTAGACGTAGTAAAATTGGGCGGCGAGCGGTCCGCGCAGCAGCGTTTCGCAGGTGTTAGCTTTCAGGTTCCACCAGCCCTCTGTCACCCAGCCCGTGCCGTCGGTGAAGGAGAGGGCGACGCTGACACGGCCTGAGGAATCATTACAGAGGCGGAAGTCGGCGTGAGCCGGGCCAGCCATCGCCAGGCCTCCAACCATACTGAGCGCGGCCAGTCCCCGGCGGGATATGATGAGCTTGAGCAGTCGAATCATGCGGTCACGTCTGTCCAATGTCCGAATCACGTTTTCCGGCGGAAGCCATGGCAAGTCAAAGCCAAATATGTGTATGCCCCGTTACGGGCCGCTTATCGGGAAACAATTGGGCGGGATCAAGATGGGAAAACCCAGCTTGAGGGATTCTTGTAGCGCTGAAGGAAGCTCAAGGTTATCTAGGTCACCGCTGTTTGAGATATCTCATGCCGAACGTCGATCAGAACCAAAGTGAAGCTGACAGCGGTCATTACGCCCCTGTCGAGGACATCGCGGGTCGCGCTGATGCCGGGGTCCTCTTCATCTGCGATCATGCGTCCAACGCGCTGCCGCCTGAATATGGTAGCCTCGGCCTCCCTCCCGCAGAGTTTCAGCGCCATATTGCTTATGATATCGGCTCGGCGGATGTGACGCGGGCTTTGGCGCGTCATTTCAACGCTCCGGCTGTGCTGACCTGCTTTTCCCGGCTGTTGATCGACGCCAATCGTGGAGGCGACGATCCGACGCTTGTCATGCGTATTTCCGATGGGTCGCTCATCCCCGGCAACGCCCGCGCTGATGCGGCCGAAATTGAAGCGCGGCGGCTGCGGTTCTGGCAAGCCTATCGCGATGCTGTGCGCCATAAAATTGACGTTATGAGCGCAGCGGGGCCTTTGCCAGCCATTGTATCCCTGCATTCTTTTACACCGGTCTGGCGGGGCGTTCCCAGACCGTGGCAGATCGGGCTGCTCTGGGACAATGACTGGCGCATGGCCAGGGGGTTGCTGGAGGAACTGGAAGCGGACGGGCATTCGAACGTTGGCGATAATGAGCCCTATGACGGTGCGCTGGTCGGAGACACCATGTATGAGCACGGTACCGCGCGCGGCCTTGCCCATGTGCTGATCGAATTGCGGCAGGATTTGATCGCAACGCCCGAGGCGGCGCAGGATTGGGCAGCGCGGCTTGCCCGCCCCCTTGCAAAGGTGCTGTCGCGGTCCGAAATGCATGAGATAGAACACTTCGGCAGCCGGGCCGGAACCGGGCGGCGGCCCTTTCTGAAAGCCGGGAGACAGATATGAGCAAAATCGACGAACAGACCCGCACCGAGCTTGAGGCAGCCGCTTTCCGGCGGCTGGTGGAACATCTGCGGGGACGCACGGATGTCCAGAACATCGATATGATGAATCTGGCGGGCTTCTGCCGCAATTGCCTGTCGAACTGGATTCAGGACGCCGCCGCCGAGCGTGATATCGTCATGACCAAGGACGAAGCGCGCGAGGACATTTACGGCATGCCTTATGAGGAATGGCGCAAGCGCTTCCAGAAAGAGGCCACAGCCGAGCAGCTCAAGCAATTCGCCGCCAGTTCTGCGGCTACGCACAAGCCTGCCTGAGCCAGAAAAATATTAGACTGGGGATAGTGTGGATTAACGGCCCGCAGCGGTTGACCGCGGGCGGCGCGACCGGCTTTGCTACGGGAAAGGGCGCTGCGGCCCGGTCTCCCCTATCATCAAAAAGGTTCTCCCATGGATTCGGCAACCGTCAACGTCTCGCACTTGCGCGCCTTCATCGAGCGCATTGAAAAGCTCGAAGAGGAAAAACGCGCCATCGCCGATGACATCAAGGAAGTCTATGCCGAGGCCAAAGGCAATGGGTTCGACGCCAAGGTGATGCGGAAAATCGTCTCTCTACGCCGCATGGATATCGAAAAGCGCAAGGAAGAAGAGACAATTCTCGATCTCTATCTCAACGCTCTGGGCATGATCGACGATTGATTGGTCGCGTTTTATGCGGCTCAGAATGCGAGGATTTGTATCTGCGTATCGCCGTAATCGCGCTTTTCGATGAGCGTGAATCCAGTGGGCAGTCCGATTTCTCCCTCTGCGCTCTCTTCGAGAACCAATAACGCGTCCTTAGCCAGCCAGCCTCCGCTTTGCAGCGAGGCGAGGGCTTTGCCGCCGAGGCCGCGCCCATAGGGGGGGTCGAGAAATACCAGAGTGAACGGGTCTTGCGGCGGCATCGGTCCGAGTTTTGTGGCATCGCGGCGGAAGAGTTTTGAGACGCCACCCAACCCGAGCGCTTCGATATTCTCGCGCACCAAGGCGCGTCCCTCGGCGCTGTCATCGACAAATAAAGCGAAGTCTGCACCGCGTGACAAAGCCTCGATGCCGAGCGCGCCCGTGCCTGCAAACAGGTCCAGCACGCGCGCGCCGTTGGCAGCGTCATCATAGGCATGGGCCAGCACGTTGAAGATCGCCCCGCGCAAGCGGTCAGATGTTGGCCGCACGGCCTGCGATGACGGACTTTTCAGAATTCGGCCGCTGAGGGCGCCGCCGGTGACGCGCATTCAGCCCTCTCTTGGCCTGCGCGGGGGACGTGCGCCGCCGCCAGGAGGTCTTCCGCCCGAGGGTTTACCGCCGCCCGAGGGTCTGCCACCGGGCTTGCCGGCAAAGGGCCGTCCGCCGGACGGCTTGCCGCCGCCGGGCTTCCCACCAAATGATTTGGGGCGTGCGCCATCGCGCGGCGCAGCGCTGCGGGGACCTGATGAGCGCGCTGCATAGGTTGTCTTGCCCGGGCGATCATCGCGCGACCGCTCAGGCCGCCCTTCGCTGCGCGGTGCTCTCGTTTCATCCCGTGGCGGCCTGCCTTCGCCACGCGGCGGCCGCTCGCTCCATTCGCGTTTGGGCGGTCTTTCGCCGCGAGGCGCGCCTTCACCTTCCGGGCGGGTACGCCGCATGGGACGTTCGCCACGCTCTTCGGCAAACCGGCGAGCGTTGCGGCTATCGGGGATATCCAGAATATCGCGCTCCGGCGCAGCGGGCGCGACGCGCCGCTCCACCTTGACGGGCCGGCCCTTGCGATCGGACGTTGCCGACTTTTCAACCCGCATGCGGTTGCCCTTTGCGTCCCGATCGCGGGAAATATCGCGCAGGGCGGTGACATGTTTGCGCTTGCCGGGCTCAGAGGGACCGGCCTTGACGTCAACAGGCGGCGCTTTCACGCCGTCACGCTGAAAGCCGCGTCCACCCGGTTTGCGCACGAGCTTGTCTTCGTCCTTGTAGTCTTTGCCGGCGCTGAACATGCGGTTTTCGTGACGCAGCGGGCGTTCCTCACGCTCGGGACGTCCACCCCGCATGGGTCGTTCGGCGCCCCGGCGTCCCGTGCTTTGAACGCTCCAGGTTTCTTCCACTTCGCCGCGCCGCTCAAAGATGGGGCCTTCGAAATCGGCTTCTGCCTCTTCGGAAAGCCGTTCGCCCAATTGGTCTTTGAGAATGCGTGTTGTGACTTCTTCTACTTCTCCTTCGCCGAGTTCGCCCAGCTGGAAGGGGCCGTAGGACACGCGAATGAGCCGGTTCACATCAAGGCCAAGTGATTCGAGAACGCGTTTGACTTCGCGGTTCTTGCCTTCGCGCAGACCGATGGTCATCCATACATTCGCGCCCTGTTCGCGATCAATCTTTGCTTCAATGCCGCGATAATCGATGCCATCGATGGTGACGCCTTCCATTAACGCATCGAGTTTGGCCTGATCGGTCTCGCCATGGGCGCGCACGCGATAGCGTCTGAGCCAGCCGGTGGCGGGTAGTTCCAGCACGCGCGCAAGGCCGCCATCATTGGTGAGCAGCATCAGGCCTTCGGTATTGATATCGAGACGTCCAACGCTGATGAGGCGCGGGATATTATCGGGCAGCGCATCAAAGATGGTTGGCCGGCCCTCGGGGTCGCTGTTGGTGGTCACAAGCCCGCGTGGCTTGTTGAACATGAACAGGCGTGTGCGTTCGCGGCTCGCCAAAGGCTTCCCGTCGATGGAGATGCGATCATCAGGGCTGACATTGTGGGCGGGAGAATCCAGCACCACGCCGTTGACCGTGACTCGGCCTTCCAGAATCCAGGCTTCCGCGTCCCGGCGCGAGCAGGCGCCAGCACGGGCGATAACTTTGGCAATGCGGCCTGCGCCGTGTGCGCCCGAAGACGATGAAGCGCTTGCTGGCGTCTCGGCGCGGGCAGGAGGCCGGGCCACGCGCGGGGCGGGTTTGCGCTCATCATCCTTTTCCCAGCGGCCGGAGCGCGGGGCGGCATCACGCCTGGGGGGCCGCTCGCCGGAAGCAGGGCGGCTGGAACGGTCTTCCCATTTGCGGGCAGGGGGGCTGCCGCCTTCTGTGCGCTCGGTACTTCTGGCGCGATCCGGGCGCGGATTGGCGTGGCGCGGGCGCGGGCTGCGTGCTTCTCCTTCTGCGGGCCGCGGGCTTTCGTCGTTGAACGGGCGCGCGCCAAAAGGCTTGGATCCGCCCGCCGCCTTGCCTCGAAAAGGCCTGTCGCCAGAGGGTTTGCCGCGAAATGGCTTGTCGCCGGCATTGCGGCCTGTCACAGGTCTGCCGCCCTCGGTGCTGACGCCGGATTTACCCCGAAACGTTTTGCCGCCGGGCTTGCCGCCTGAGGGTTTGCCAAATGGCTTTCTGGGCCCCGAAAATTTACCCGGTCCGCCCTTGCGGGGGGGCCGTCCGTCTGTTGTTCTGTCGCTCATGCGTCCTGATAACCCGGAATCGCCAGAAGTCAGAGCGTTTTTGCAATGCAGCAAGACGGAAAGATGAAATCTGCCACGGAAAATGCCGCCGGCCCGCTCTCCCGCGCCTTCGAGGAAGCGCGCGCCGCCGCCGCACGCGGTGAAGTGCCCGTGGGCGCGGTGATCGTGAAAGACGGCGAAATCATCGCGGCGGCGGGCAATCGCACACTGGGGGATCGCGATCCCACAGCCCATGCGGAAATGCTGGCTATACGTGTGGCTGCTGCACATCTGGGTTCAGAGCGGCTCACCGGATGCGATCTCTATGTGACGCTGGAGCCCTGCGCCATGTGCGCCGCCGCTATCTCCTTCGCGAGGATACGGCGGCTTTATTTTTCCGCTGGCGATGAAAAAGGCGGGGCCGTGGAAAACGGCGTGCGGTTTTTCGCGCAGCCTACCTGCCACCATGCGCCTGAGGTTTACGGGGGGATGCGGGAGAGCGAAGCGGGGGAGATGCTGCGGGGGTTTTTTAAGGGGAAGAGGTGAATATCTTCACCGCCCGTTTCACCTCCTCTTTCACTGGCTCCGCCGCCGCCAAAATCTCGGTCACCCGAACAAAATCCAGCAGGCGGAAGTGATCGACTGCGGGGCGCAGCAATAAATCGGGCGGTGTTGCGTTGAGGATTTCCTGGCTGAGCGCGCCTTGCAAAATCTGCGATGCGCCGAGCAGGGCTGCGAAGGCGCTGGGCGGCAGGCCGCCGCGATCCACCGGGCCGCCGGTGACATCCACTGCGATCACGAAATGGCCTTTGCCCATGAGATGCCTGTGCGGCAGTGGATCGGTGATGCCGCCGTCGTAGAGGACGCGACCTTCAAGCTGGATAGCGCGCACCAGGCCGGGGATCGCCATGGAGGCGGCGACGGCGGGCGCAAGGGAGCCATGATCGAAAGTCACTGTGCTGCGGGCGTAATAATCGGTCGCCACGGCGACGAAGGGGATTTGCAATTGATCAAAACGGTCGGGGACAATACGCGGCCAGAAAATATCAAGCAGCTTTTCGCCATCCACCATGACGGGGTTTGTAAATTTGCCGCCGAGTACATCAACAAAGCGGCCAACGCGCGCCTTCATGAACCCGCGCATCATCTTTGTCCGGTCACGGGTCAGAGCCAGCACATAGGCGCGGATTTCGCGCCCGCTCATGCCCGCGGCCCAGGCTGCGCCGATGATGGCGCCCATGGACGTGCCCGCAATCACGGCTGGCTTGATCCCGAGATCGTCCAGCGCCTCGATGACGGCGATATGCGCCAGACCGCGGGCGCCGCCACCACCGAGGGCGACGGCGATTGTCCGCAGACTGTGTTCCGGCATGATCAGAGCTTCATGGGTTTATCAGAGTTTCTTGGGATTGCCTTTGGCGAGGGTGCCGCGAAAACCGCTGCCGTTATCGTCAAGAAAATTGATGACGTCGCCATCCATGTCGATCTTGTAGCATTCCTTGTCTTCGTCAGGAAAGGTGATGCAGACCTTTTGGCCTTCCAGCGCCCATTTTCCGGTTTCAATGTCGCCGTCGTCGAGCCAGACAATCGTGCCGTCGGCTTTCACGTAATAATCGAAATCATCGCCTTCCTTCTTGCTTCTTGCCGGAAATAGTGTTGCCAACGATGGCGTTCCACGCTGCCATGCCGCTCAATTTGGCGGCAGCTGCCGGGGGAACAGGCGCAGGTGCGGCAGGCGGGGCTTCCGCAGCGGGGGCTGTCGGCGCCGGTGCTGCGGGCGGGGTTTCCGCAGGCGTCTGGGCCAGTGTGACACTCGCTTGTGCAGCGAGGATTAATCCAAAGAGACAGGCTTTTACTGAACGGGCGTTGGGCATGATGTCTTTGCTCCTGGGTATTTGAAATTGCTATCCGATTCACATCAGAAGGATGCCACAAACACGGTGGGTACGCGAAGATAAAGTATTGGCGGCGGGCTTATGTTCTCAATTGCACTTATTCCTTTGTCTTCTCCACTCCGGCTTCCCTCGGCAATGCGTGCCCAATGCCGAGCGGCTTGGCGTCGACCAGCACGAAGGCCATGCGGCACGGTTTGTCTGAGACGTTACGCCAGGCGTGATAGGTGCCGCGCTGGATCATCACATCGCCCTGGCGGATGGTCACCATTTCCTTGTTATCGAGCTCCATCTCGATCTCGCCCGAAAGGACGATGATATAGTCGATGGTTTCGGTGCGGTGCATGCGCGGAATATTGCCGGGCGGATATTCGGCGATCATGAAGCGTGTGCCATTGACGGGCGGATAGGTGCCAAGTTTGCGTGCGCCCATGTCCTCCGCATCTTCGCCGATGGACATGTCGCAGGGCATGGAATCGGTGCACCACATGAGCGTGTTGTATTGGCCCGCTGCAGAACCAGCGCGCTCATTGGCAGCGAGGCCATCGATGATGACCCTGGCCTGTCCTTTTTCGTCGTGGCCGGTCACGACGCGCCGTATGTTCATCTTTGTCACGGGGCCTCTCGCTCGTAAGGTTGTTCAGCGGCCGAGAAATCTTGTCAGCGCGGCCAGCGTCTGCGCCGCGTTTTCTTCAGCAACAAAATGGCCTGATTCAATAACCGTCCCGGTGGCTTGCGGCGCAAAGGTTTCTTTCCAGACTTCGAGCGCTGGTCTTGCGCCGGAGGTGAGATAGAAATTGCCGGGCAAGACATGCACAGGGCAGGCGATGGTCTTTCTGGCCTGGAGGTCGGCAATATCGGCCTGCCGGTCTGCGCCTGCGCCCGCGCGATAATCTTCGCAGAAGGCATGAATGCGGGAGGGATCGCCCCAGGCCTGCGCATAAGCTTCAAGGGCTGCGGGATGGAATTTATCGAGCTTGCCGCCGCCGCTCCATTTGGTCATCAGTCCGGTAAAATAGGAATTGGGGTCTTTTTTGATTTCGGCTTCAGGCGCGGGTTCTTTTTGTGACAGGAAGGCCCAATGAGCCGCCGGTGCGCGGCCTGCTTCAATGTTATTCCAGACTTCGCAGGTCGGAATGATATCGAGCAAAGCAAGCTTAGACACACGTCCTGGATGGTCGAGCGCAAGTCTGTAACCCACCCGCGCGCCGCGATCATGGCCGGCCACCGCGAATTTCACGTGTCCGAGTTCTTCCATCACTGCGATGACATCATCGCCCATGGCGCGTTTGGTGTAGGCTTCGCCATTGCTGCTGCCAGGCGCCGAAGACCAGCCATAGCCGCGCAAATCAATCGCGACGACAAAGAAGTGCTTTGCGAGTTCCGGCGCGATCGCGTGCCACATCACATGGGTTTGCGGAAATCCGTGCAGCAGGACCAGCGGCGCGCCCTTGCCGTCGCTGCGGGCGAAAATGCGGCCCGCATTTGTGTCAATCCAGTGCGATTTGAAGCCAGCGAAGAATTCGGTGGATGCGCTGTCGTCATCATCATCTTGCGACATGGCCTGCTCCCTTATTCTGCTTTGTGTTCGCGCGCGATCGCCCGCCAGCCGATATCCTTGCGGCAGAAACCGCCGGGCCAGTCGATCATATCGATTGCTGCGTATGCGCGCTGCTGCGCCGTGCGCACATCAGGGCCGAGCGCAGTGATGTTCAGAACGCGGCCGCCATTGGCTAGCAACTTATTGCCATCCAGCTTTGTGCCCGCGTGGAAAACGAGAATATCGGTCAGTCGCGCGGCTTTGTCGACATTGCGGATTTCGCTGCCCCGTTCGGGCGCATCGGGGTAGCCCTTGGCAGCGTAGACGACGGTCAGCGCTGTCTGCGCTTTCAGTTTGACCGGGCCTGCGGGCAGCTTGCCTTTGGCGCAGGCCAGCAGCAGCGGTACAAGGTCTTCTTCAAGGCGGGGCAACATGACCTGCGTTTCCGGATCGCCGAAACGGGCATTGAACTCAATGAGTTTCGGTCCTTGTGCACCGATCATCAGTCCCACGAATAGAACACCCTTGTAAGGCGCGCCGCGCGCCTTCATGCCGCGCAATGTGGGTTCTACGATTTCGCGCATGACGCGCGCGCTCATGTCTTCACTCATGACGGGTGCGGGGGAATAGGCGCCCATCCCGCCGGTGTTGGGCCCTGTGTCGCCATCACCCACGCGCTTGTGATCCTGGGCTGACGCGAACGCCAGTGCATGTTCGCCATCACAAAGAGCAAAGAAAGAGGCTTCTTCGCCTTCCAGAAATTCTTCGATGACGACCTCAGCGCCTGCCGCACCAAAACTGCCTGAGAACATCATGTCTACGGCGGCGAGCGCTTCGGCTTCATCCATCGCGACGATGACGCCTTTGCCGGCGGCCAGGCCATCGGCCTTCACGACAATGGGTGCGCCGTGCTTGCGGATATAGGCTTTGGCTGGCTCCGCCGCCGTGAAACGCTCATAAGCTCCGGTGGGAATATTGAAGTCGCGGCAGAGATCCTTGGTGAAGCCCTTGGAGCCTTCGAGTTGTGCAGCGTGTTTCGATGGCCCGAAGGCGGGAAAGCCCGCAGCTTCCAACTCGTCTACGAGACCTGCCACGAGCGGCGCTTCCGGTCCGATAACCACAAGATCGATGCGCATGCGATGACAGAATGCGATGATATTGCGGTGATCGGCCTGATCCAGCGCGACATTCTCCGCTATCGCCGCAGTGCCGGGATTGCCGGGCGCGACATAGAGTTTTGTGAGCAGGGGAGATTTCGAGATTGCAAGGGCCAGCGCATGTTCGCGCCCGCCGGAACCGATGAGAAGAATGTTCATAAGGGAATCGCCGCGCCTGCGCTGCCTGTTTACCCGAGTGTTTAGGCGAGCAATGGCGCGCATTCAACCCGCGATAAAAAACACGCGGGACAATGGATTGCCGCCGCGTGTTAAAATTCGGATCATATGGAGCAGATCAGGTCGGCTGCGGCTCCAGCCCGCCCGCATCAGGCCTCGGACGCGGTTTTCCAACCGTCGGGATGGCAGAGGAACGCGGTGGCGGCGGCGAATCTGCGGGGTCGCGTGTCGGGCGCTTGCCGGCAATCAGGTCCTTGATTTCATCGCCGGTCAGTGTCTCGTACTCGAGCAAGGCTTCCGCCACCGTTTTGAATTCATTTTCGTTATCCGTGAGAATCTTGCGGGCCGTCGAATAGCCCTCGTCAATCAGGCGGCGTACTTCGGAATCGATTTTCTGCGCGGTCGATTCAGAGATGTTCTGCTGCTTGGAGACGGACATGCCCAGGAAGACCTCTTCCTGATTTTCGCCATAGGCGACCAGGCCGAGGGAATCCGAATAGCCCAGGCGGGTGACCATTGCGCGGGCCATCTTCGTGGCCTGCTCAATATCGCCCGAAGCGCCCGAGGTGATATTGTCTTTGCCGAAGGTCAGCTCCTCGGCCACACGGCCGCCCATGGCGACTGCGAGCTGGGACGTGAACTCCTTGTATTTCATCGAGTAGCGGTCGCCTTCGGGCAGGAATTTCACCATGCCGAGCGCGCGTCCGCGCGGGATGATCGTCGCCTTGTGGACCGGCACGCCGGCAGGGACAAACATGCCGACGATGGCATGGCCGGCCTCGTGATAAGCGGTGAGTTTCTTTTCTTCTTCCGACATGGCCATTGATTTGCGCTCAGCGCCCATCATCACCTTGTCCTTGGCGTCTTCGAATTCCTGATGCGTCACAACGCGCTTGTTGCGGCGGGCTGCCAGGAGAGCCGCCTCGTTCACGAGGTTCATGATGTCGGCTCCGGAAAATCCGGGTGTACCGCGCGCAATGACCTTGAGATCGACATCAGGCGCCAGAGGCACCTTGCGCACGTGAACGCGCAAGATTTTCTCGCGGCCGTTCACGTCCGGCAGCGGCACCACAATCTGGCGGTCGAAACGGCCCGGGCGCAGCAGTGCGGGGTCGAGCACGTCAGGACGGTTGGTCGCCGCGATGATGATGACGCCTTCGTTCGGCTCAAAGCCATCCATCTCAACGAGCAATTGGTTCAGCGTCTGTTCGCGCTCGTCATTGCCACCGCCGAGGCCGGCGCCGCGATGGCGGCCGACAGCGTCGATTTCGTCGATGAAGATGATGCAGGGCGAATTCTTCTTTGCCTGCTCGAACATGTCGCGCACGCGACTCGCGCCGACGCCGACAAACATTTCAACGAAGTCTGAGCCCGAAATGGTGAAGAAGGGCACGTTGGCTTCGCCCGCGACAGCACGCGCTGTCAGGGTTTTACCGGTACCGGGCGAACCGACGAGCAGGACGCCGCGTGGAATACGTCCGCCAAGCCGCTGGAATTTTTGCGGATCGCGCAGAAATTCGACAATTTCCTGCAGATCTTCCTTGGCTTCGTCGATGCCGGCGACGTCCTCAAACGTGACGCGTCCGTGCGCTTCAGTCAGCATCTTGGCTTTGGATTTGCCAAAACCCATGGCCTTGCCGCCTGCGCCCTGCATCTGCCGGGAGAGGAAAATCCAAATTCCGATGAAGGCCAGCAAGGGCAGGCCGTTGATCAGCAGCGTCGTCAACAGGCTGTTGCCTTCGGACGGGGGTTTGGCTGTGATCGACACGCCCTTCTTGGACAGCTTGTCGACCATCTGCAGGTCTTGCGGCGCATAGGTCACGAACGCGCGATTGTCTGTGTACCTGCCGGAGACGTCGCGGCCAGAGATCACGACCTCGCGCACATTGCCAGCTTCAACCTCCTGAAGCAGCGTCGAATAGTTGATTTCCTGCGCCTGTGTCCGTTGCGCGGGATTTTGGAAAAGCATCACCAATGCCACCACCAGAAGAAAGATGATGACCCAGAGGGCGAAGTTTCTGTAATTGGGGTTCATGTCCGTCCTGAGGGCGAGAGTGACGCCGGTACGCGAGTATCTACTGTCAATTTAAGGCTGGCGGAGGCCTTTGCCAAGGGAAAGGCGACCGGATCAATCCGGAATGCCCGATTTTATTTCAATAAACTGAGCCTCTTGCAAAACTCTTCGGGGGATTCGCCAGCTTGGGGCTGATTTTGCCGGATAGCGCTGTTTCCGGGCGTTCGCCATACCGTTCTGGCCTTGCATGGCCCATTTTCCGTGATTGCGGACGCGCGGCATCCGCCGCTTGCG
>CANJJI010000141.1 GCA_947474545.1 Beijerinckiaceae bacterium
AGGCCCATCTGCGAAAGGCCCAAGCGCGAACTTTCGACGCCCTATGGAGAACGCTTGGCGACATATGCCTCCTGTTCAAGGAAAATGAATGCTGGAACTTCTTCAAAGCGATGAGGTATGCATCCGATTAAACGTACGATGCTCTAAAACTGCTGTATCTCGACCAGCGTCTGCTCATTCTCGACGAGCCAACCTCCGTGTTGACGCCGCAGGAGGCCGACGAAATTCTGGGCCTGCTAAAAGGCATGACCGCCCGGAGGGAAATTTCCGTACTGATGATCACCCATAAATTCCGCGAAGTGACGGCCTTCGCCGATGCGGTCACGGTGCTGCGCCGGGGCAAGCATGTTGGCGGCGGGCGTGTCGCCAATATGACGACCGATGACATGGCGCGCATGATGATCGGCGACACGCAGGTGCGCGAGCGCGCTCTGCGAGCCGACCACCCGGCCGGTGATACCGTACTGGAGCTCGCCGGCCTGATGGCTGATGACGATGATGGCCTGCCGCTGCTCGACGCGTTAAATCTCAAAGTCCATGCGGGCGAAATCGTGGGGATCGCCGGGGTATCGGGCAACGGCCAGTCGCAGCTTGTTGAAGTGCTGTCGGGACAGAGGCTCTTGCGCGATGGACGCATCTTCGTGCGTGGCCAGCCATTCGAGCCCACACGCGACGCATTTTTTCGCATGAAAGTTTTCGGCCTGCCCGAAGAGCCTCTGAAGAACGCCGCCGTACCACGCATGAGCGTCGCCGAAAACATGGCCTTTCGAAGCTTCGACAAGCCGCCGAACGCCAAATTGGGTTGGTGGCTTTCGCCCGGCCCCATGCGCGCGAAGGCGCGCGAGCTTATTGCGCGCTATCGCGTGAAAACGCAGTCGACGGAAACGGCCATCGGAGATCTCTCGGGCGGCAATGTGCAGCGCGCCATTCTTGCGCGGGAATTGTCCGGCGAGGTCGACGTGCTGATCGTCGCGAATCCCTGTTTCGGTCTCGACTTCGCCTCGGTGATGGAAATCCGCTCGCAGATCATGGAACAGCGCAACAAGGGCGCTGCCGTGCTGTTGATCTCGGAAGATCTCGACGAGATTCTCGATCTATCCGATCGCGTGGCCGTGATGTCGGAGGGTACGATCAATTATATCGCGCCTATCGGCGAAACGGATCGCTCCACCATCGGCAAGCACATGGCGGGGCACGAATGATTATCAACGTTCCTGCTGCACCTTTCCCATATGCTTTCGATCCGGAGCACTCCGCGCTTGTTGTGATCGACATGCAACGCGACTTCGTTGAATGCGGGGGCTTTGGCGAAGCGCTTGGCAATGATGTCACGCGCTTGCAGGCGATTGTGCCAACGGTGGCCGCGCTTATCGCGCTGTTTCGCGCGAAAGGCCTGCCTATCCTGCATACACGTGAAAGCCATTTGCCCGATCTCTCGGACTGTCCGCCCGCCAAACGCAATCGCGGCGTTGCGAACTTGCGAATTGGCGACACAGGCGCGATGGGCCGGCTTCTTGTGCGCGGCGAGCCAGGCAATTCGATCATTGCTGAATGTGCGCCCATGCCTGGCGAGATGGTGATCGACAAACCCGGCAAGGGCATGTTTTACGCGACCGAAAGCGATTCTATGCTTCGTTCTCGCGGAATTTCGCAACTTATTTTTGCAGGCGTTACGACAGAGGTTTGCGTACAAACCTCGATGCGCGAAGCCAATGATCGAGGGTATGAATGCCTGCTGATCACCGACGCGACAGAAAGCTACTTTGAACAATTCAAGGCGGCAGCTATCGACATGATAACGGCGCAAAGCGGCATCGTTGGTTGGGCCACGCCGTTTCGAGAACTGGAGGCGAGCGTTACATGAACGATAAGAAGCCCGATATTGAGGCCATAGTCGATTTGATGGGACGCGTATTTGGCGTCGCAATGAGCGAGGAAAGCCGCGTGGCGGTGATCCTGCATCTGGAAATTGCCTTGGGTATGGCGCCGTTTTTCATGGATTTCGCGCTGGCCGATGAAGCAGAGCCTGCCACGGTGTATGCGCCATGACACAAAACCCCATCACGATGAGCGCCGCCGAAGTCGCGGCGGCAGTTTCATCCGGCAAGCTGACCGCCACGCAGAGCGTGGAGGCAGCGTTGGCGCGCATTGATGCCTTGAACCCGGAGATCAACGCCTTCACGGCCATCACTCGTGCTCGCGCGATGAAACACGCCGCGAATATAGACGCGCGCTGTGCGCGTGGTGAAAAACTAGGGGCTCTCGCGGGCGCGGTTTTCGCGGTCAAGAATCTTTACGACATCGCTGGCGTCACAACGCTGGCGGGCTCCAAAATCAACCGTGATCATGCGCCGGCGCAATCGGATGCGACGCTAGTGCAGCGGCTGGAGGCGCAGGACGCCATACTCGTTGGCGCGCTCAACATGGGCGAATACGCCTATGATTTCACCGGGGAGAACGCGCATTACGGGCCATCCTGCAATCCGCATGACGCCCTGTATATGTCTGGTGGTTCATCAGGCGGCTCGGGCGCAGCGGCGGCGGCGGGCATGGCTCATATCACGCTTGGCTCGGACACCAATGGCTCGATCCGCGTGCCCTCTTCATTCTGCGGCTTGTTTGGACTAAAGCCGACATACGGCAGGCTATCGCGCGCTCGGACATTTCCCTTCGTTTCAAGCTTTGATCATCTCGGACCAATGGCGCGCTCCGCGGTAGATCTCGCGATTTCCTATGACGGCATGCAGGGTTCGGATGCCGCCGATGCCGCGCAGGCGCCGCGCGCGATTGAACCTGTGCTGGCGGGACTCGATTCTGGGCTCGCCGGCCTTCGCATTGCCCGCGCCGGTGGTTATTTCACGCGCGGCGGGCACGCGGATTCGTTCGCTGCCGCCGATCAAGTTGCTTCCGCGCTGGACGTGACGGCCAGCATTGAATTGCCGGAAGTTCAACGGGCACGAGCTGCCGCCTATCTCATCACAATGGCCGAAGGCGCGGCGCTGCATCTGGACCGCGTGCGTGCGCGGCCCGATGATTTCGATCCGGACGTGCGCGACCGCCTCATCGCCGGCACCATGGTTCCGGCCGCTTATGTAGTGAAAGCGCAGAAATTTCGCCGCTGGTTTCATGACGCAGTGCTGAAATTGTTTGAGGAGGTGGATGTTATCATCGCGCCAGCGACGCCCTGCCGAGCGCCGCTCATTGGGCAGAAAATATGCTTCTAGATGGCGTCGCAACCTTGATCCGGCCCAATCTTGGCGTGTTTACGCAGCCGATTTCCTTCATCGGCCTGCCGGTTGTCTGCGTGCCTACATGGACGCAAGGCGAGCGCCTGCCGATGGGTGTGCAGATCATCGCCGCGCCATGGCGCGAGGATATCGCGCTGCGCGTCGCCCATGTGCTGGAGATAAAGGGCGTAGCGCGCGCGCCCGTCGCGGACGTTTGAACGATTACGGAGATAAACACATGCAAGTCAATGCGCCCGATGTTGTCGCGGAAGTTACTGGTGAGTTTGAACTTTACGAAACTGCATTGGTCAACAATGATGTCGTGGCGCTTGATAATTTCTTTCTCGCGAGCCCTGAGGTCATCCGCTACGGCGGCGCAGAAAATCTCTACGGCTATGCGGAGATTCAGGCTTTCCGCGCGTCGCGTTCGCCCGAAGGGTTGGCGCGCATGCTGGAGCGCACGGTCATCACCACCTACGGCCGCGATTTCGCGATCGCCTCCACCCTGTTTCGCCGCCCGAACATGACCGGCAAAGTGGGACGGCAACAACAGACATGGGTACGTATGCCCCAGGGCTGGCGCATTGTGGCGGCGCAGGTCAGTGTGATCGCCGAGCCGGTTTGATGGTCGCACCCCATGGCCGTTATGATTACAGCGGCATTCGTGGACGTCCGGTCTATGACTGGCCCGGCGGCAAGCGCCTCGCTGTTTACATTGCGCTCAATCTTGAACATTTCGCTTTTGGCGAAGGACTCGGTGCGGAACTCGCGCCCTATGGCGCACAGCCCGACGTGCTCAACTACGCCTGGCGTGACTGGGGCAATCGCGTCGGCGCATGGCGCATGCTATCTGCGTTTGAAGCGCTGAAGGTGGTGTCAGACTAACCAAAAAAGTCTCAGATTTCTCGCCTAGGCGCCAATTTTCAGACCGCACAAAGCCGGCGTCACTCAGCAAGGGCGCCGTCTCGGCGGGTCTTGAAAATCTCGCGGGAGGTGAGGTGGCGCTCCTGGTTGAAGTGGTTGTGGATGGTGCCCTGTATCGCGGCGAATTTCTGAAGACTTCGCATTTGCCGGAAGCGAAGCATGGCGCGTTCCCTTCGTCGGAAGGGCAGGTGGCTGTTCTCGGCCCGGTTATTGAGCCATCTCCCTGTAATGCGCTCACCTGAACCCGTCAGATCCTTCAGCGGGGCACCGTAAGACGCTAGGCCGTCGGTCACGATCGCCTCTGGCTGTCCATTTCTGCGAAGGGATTTCCTGAGAAATTTCAACGCGGCTTTGCTGTCCCGGGTCTTGGTGACGTAGCTTTCGAGCACCTCGCCCTCATGGTCGACGGCACGCCAAAAGTAATGTTTTACACCGTTGATTTTGACGAAAACCTCATCGAGATGCCAGCGGCGATGCCTGAAGGCGCGCAACGCAGCGGTACGATTTCGGCGGATTTCGGCACTGAATATTTGGCCGAAGCGATTCCACCAGTAGCGCCGTCTCATGGGTGATGTCGATGCCGCGCTCGTGAAGCAGATCCTCGACGTTTCGGAGGGAGAGTGGATACCGGATGTACACCATCACAGCCAGGCGGATGATTTCCGGTGATGTTTTGAAGTACCGTAAGAGGGGCAGGGTGCTCATCCCAAAACCCTAGCCGGCTTCCTCAGCCTGGCAACAGACTTTATTCTGACAAAGCCACGGCGAGGGCCGCCTGGCTTTGGGCATTGAGTGTTCGATAGACTTCGGAAGAGTGGCTCGATGATCGTGTCCACTTATTTGAAGTGGACACTAACGCGATGACGACAAGCGAAGATTCTGAGCAAGACGCACATCGCGTTCAAGACTAATATAAAAAAGATTGCGCTCGCGATCATCAATGCGGAGCGCGATTTCATCGCCAGGTGCAGCTTCCGTAAGAGCGATGGCAAGCGGTGAGGAAAGTGACAAGAGTCCGTTCAACGGATCGCTCGCACGGTCAGTCAGGATATAGAATTCCTGTTTGGCACGTTCGTCGTCGAGGTAACGGATGATGACGCGGTCGCCAACGGCGAGCGCAGTATCATTGTCCTCAGCTTGCATCGTTGAAAGGTTATCTTCAGTACCTGCCGCTGAGTTGGCCGTGTCATCAACGTTCCGAACGACGCGATGCTCCGTATAGCTTGAGGCGGCTGTGGCGATGCCTACAGGCTTGATCTCCATCCGGTCGAGTGTCTGAAACAGATCATCCAGGACGCCTTCACGGTCGAGTGTGTAATTTGAGCCAAAGCAGCGCCAGAAGGTCCACCCCACCCGTTCCAGAATGCGTTGCCGCCGCATATCGTCAGCCCAGCGTTCTGGACCATGATATTGATCGCCGTCGCATTCAACAGCGAGCCGCCGTCCAGATTCGCCTTCGACAACCATGTCGATAGAAAAGCCCTCGGAACCGACTTGCGGGATGACCCGATAGCCGCGTTCAATCAGAACGGTGAACAGGTCTCGTTCAAAGCCAGATTGGCAGAGGTCGATCAATGCCGCGCTCGCGTCCAGCGCCTGCGGCATTGGTTCTCTGAAATGCCGGATGACTTTGGCCTTGAGATCATTCGGGTTCAAATCGTCTTCTCTCACCGAGCGCACGAGGATCATACGGTCGCGCGCGCGTGAAAGCGCCACATTGAAGCGCTGTTCATATTGCATGGCCGTCTGCGCCTGCTTGCGCGTCTTGTCGGCGATCATCGACAGAATAATAATGTCGCGTTCATCGCCTTGCAGGCTCGCGCTGTCGCCACAGATAATACGGTGACGCACCATCGCGGCTTCGCCGATCCGTTCCATCAACTGTTTTTGTATGTATGCCGCCTGTTCCGATCCGACCAACGAGATCACTCCGATCGTACGCGGTCGGCCATCAGGGCCACCCAACATCGCCATTTCTGGAGTGTTGATGATCTGTTCGATTTCACCAAGGGTGACGTCAGCTTCACGGATATTGACTTTTGACTTGCCACGCCGCTCGCCGTCTTCGACCAGAATATCGATCAGCGGCGGATCAAGCCGTTCAATCCCTTTGGGAACGCGAAGCGGGACGAGGGGCTCATTATAGAATTGCATGGAGAAACGAATGATGGGTTCCACGCAGCGGAAATGCTCCTTCAACATCACGAGTTGATTTGGAAACATAACCCGCCCCAGATTGTATAGCGACGATCCAGGTTCAATCGCCACTGGAAATGGGAATGATTCAAGGTAAAGTTGTAACAAACGTTCTATATTGGCAGACGAAATAAATGCCGCGCTTGGACTAATCTGCTTATCGTCGCCAACAATCAACACTTTCTTCCCTCGCATTAATGCGGGCAACTCTTTGGCGTCAGACTGCGATGCTTCGTCGATGATCACTAGGTCAAATGCGTTGAATACCGCAGGGAGTTGCTCTGAGATTCGCCAAGCTGGCATAATCCAGCAGGGAATAGCGTCATAGCATTGTTCCATGGCTAATCTTGCGGCGCGTTGATGAAGTGGCGCGTTCTTTCCAGTTCCTTTGCCCAATTTCTTAATGGTCATTACAAATGCATTTAGTGCAGACTTGGCGCTCCCTTTCATTGATAAAGCCAAATTGAAAAAGGTGCGTTCCTTTACAAGCTTCGAAAAGCCATCGCGAAGTTCTTTTTCAATTAGTAGACGCTCAGCGTGCAATTTGGAGAGGTCGCTCGTTGCGCCGATGCATTCCAGATAAGTGAAGCTAGCGGCCCAGTCCCAGGCCGCTTTCCAATTTCCGGGTATGGCGGGATCACCATCCGCAGTCGCAATTTCTACCTGTAGCCGTCTTGCCCAATCCGGCGCGCCTTCGATGGTGAGCAACGTCGTTGTTTGTTTGATGTCGCCGAAAGCCGAGTCCAGGTTGCGCAGGTGAGCAAGTTTGGCGCGAATGCCAACCCAGACACGTTCCAGTTGTTCAGCCTTGACGGCGGGGTCGCCGACAATGCTTCGCAGAATTTGGGTAGCGCTTGTGGCGAGGCTGCACGTGCTTGTCGAAAAGTGATGAACGGTCGCTTTTATATTGTCCTTGACGCTACTCAGCCGCACGGACGCCACATGATTTGCGAGATCATTGCCGAATATTTTCGCCGCCATGTGATGGTTGAGGATCGCCTGCGCTTCTTCGCGGCTGCCAAGCGCCGCTGACAGGCGTTCGGTTAGTTGCCCGGAGGACGAGGGAAGATCGACGAGCGCCACCTGCAACTGATCCGCGATCCTGTCGAGGTTCGCCATCTGCGCGCTGCTGAATGAAACGTCATCGGGAATGGCAAGTTCACCGCGCAAACTGACCCATCGCGCAGTCAAGCTGACGATCTTTTCTTGAAAACCCAAATAGGCACTGACATGCTGCCAATCTTCAGGTCCCGCTGGGACAAGTCCCGAGATGCGGATTTCCTCAAAGATTGGTTGATGTGCTCGCTGCCTGAAGGCGAGCAATCCGAAGGGATTTTTACCCTCGCTCAGGCTAGACAGAATGTTGTCACGCTGATCACGGGGTGGCAATTCATTTGGCAATTGAACGGGCTTGGCTATGAACGTCGTGCGTTCATCGACCAGTTGTCGCGCTTCGTCGAGAAAGGCGAGGGCGGCGGGGCGCATCCGGTTCATTGCCGCCGCATCTGCCTGTTGACGCTCAACGAGCGACCATGCCCATGGTTCTTCCATCAAGGTTGCGACATCGGCGGAGAGTTGTTTTAAGTCGCCAGCCAGCTTTTCTGCTTCATCCCCGCCGATGGCCGCAATAACCCGTCGTGTCAACGGCTCTGACTGCGTGATCCCGTCTTCCAATGATTTTGCTGCGACAAGATCACGATGCCAGGCGAGAAGCGTTGCTGGCTCTGGCAGGTTGGCTGGGCTGGGCAGTCTCTCGTTTATGAAGGGGAGATCCGTGCCAACGCGTTTGCGTGCTGCCGTTAATGAGGAAATGGCTTCTTCACCGATACTCGTATCACCAAAGGGCCTTTCTGGGCGGTCGCTAAACCACTCATAAACGGGTTGGTCTGCGATCACCCGCTTGGCGACGTCATATGGTTTTTCAGAACTTCCGGGAATAGCGGCGAGATGTGTCGCCGCAATCGCCGCAAGGTGCGCGTCAATTTCACCGAGACGCTTGCGATTGCGGACGATAGTCGCTTCCAGCTCGCGGATCAGGTTGCGCTGACGGGCGTGACTTCCATCGACCGTGTTTACGATGCCGAGCATCAGGCCAATGGCTTGTTCGACCTGCTTCAGCCCTTCACGCTCGGATGTCGTGACGCTGATTGCTAGGTCGCGCACGCCCTCAGGCAATTGATCGCGAATAACCGTCAATGCCGTCTCGCCATGGGAGACAACCAGAACGCGGCGTCCGGTCGCGAGCATGTGGCTGACAATATTGGCGATGGTATGTGTCTTGCCCGTGCCGGGCGGTCCCTGCACCACGAGGCCATCGGATTTTTCGAGGCGGCGGATAATCTGGACCTGATCATCGTTGAACGGCTTTGGAAAAAACAAATCGCCATGGTCCGGATCGACTGGCTCCGTTTCCATGCCACTGCCGATGCCGTCACTTGCGCCGATTTTATCGCCGAGCGGCTGATAGGCATCATTGATCCCATCAGTGGGACCCATGACCAGTGTTCGCGTGGCGCCTTCCAGAATAACAGGTTCACCCTCAGTGGGCGTCAGGACAGCTTTGAACCGCTCAATATCCCGCAATACCGAATTGTTAGACCTGCGCCGTGCAAAGAGGACATAGCGGTCACTGATGGTGAGGGTTTCGCCTGCTGCCGCTGGCACCGGCTCGTTCGGCGCAAGCGATAAGTGATCTGGCAGGTAGCGTCCTTCCGGATCAAGCTGGCCGCCGCAGATTTTTAGAATAGGTTCAAAGGTTTCTGATTTGAAGGGGCTTACCCCTTCCGGATTTCCAGCCTCGATCGTGCGTAGACAGCGCTTTGCTGCATCTTCTGCCAATGTGATTTGCGCGGGGGCCAGCTTTTCAAATGGACGCAATTCGACGCGTGCCGCCGCAGAGCGCGGACGCACAGTGATGGCCGCTTTCGCTTGATCGGCGATTTCGATTTCGACCCCGCGTTCCACCATCGGCAAATCAATCGCTTCAGCGGCACGGTTCCAGCGGGCAACGCCAATGCCCCAGATCAATTCGACGGATTCACTGCCACCCGATTGCAGCAAGCGTTGGGCGATTTCAAAGAGGCGCTGAAAAACAGCAATGGATCGGCGCAGCGGTTTTTCGCGCTCTGCCCATTCGGCCCAGGGAGCTGCGCAATAGGCTTCGAGTTTTTCACGCATTTGTTGCCGGTCTTCCAGACGTAACATCACATCGAAATAGGCTCCCGGCTGTTCATCTTTCTTGGCGGGCTTGATTGTCGGAACACAATCGTCAGGACGGGCTTCACGAAATTCAACAAGGCGGTTCTTCTCTGCTTCCAGCACGCGCAAATGATGGGTCTCGCGGATCGCCGGCGGTTTGAGCGGATCATTCGAAACCTCAAGCCATATCTTGAACTCGTCATCGAATGCAGGTGGCGTGGTGCGCTGCAGGCGCTCAAGCTCGGGGCCATCAGTTTTGACGCGGTCAAAATGTTGCTGCTGTCCCGGCTGGAGAACCGGCCAGTCCGGCTTGACCTGACGTTCTATCCTTACCTGCCTGCTGCAACTGTCGCAGCGACTGATCCACGCGCCTATCTCGGGCTTATCGGCAATACGGGCTCCATCACCGCGGCCACGGGAGTTCCGGCATGACGACGTCGCATGAGCCAACATTATCAACATCCGTTGCGCCACAAGTGTTGCTGGGCAATCATCTCAAGGCGCTGAAGCTTCCCACATTCGCACGCGAGTATGAGAAAGTGGCAATGGAGTCAGCGCAAGACCGCGCCGATTACCCGCGCTATCTTCTGCGCCTGTGCGAGCTGGAGCGCATCGACAGGGAACGGCGCAACGTTGAACGCCGCATTCGTCTGGCACGCTTTCCCCAAACCAAAAGCCTGGACACTTTCGACTTCGCCGCCCAACCCTCGCTCAACAAATCGCTGGTTCTGGAACTGGCGCGCTGTGAATGGATCGAAAAACGCCACAATAGTATTGCGCTCGGCCCCTCCGGCACCGGCAAAACCCACGTCGCTCTGGCGCTGGGTCTGGCCGCTTGTCAGAAGGGTTACAGCGTCGCCTTCACAACCGCCGCTGCTCTCGTGCATGAACTTATGGAAGCGCGTGACGAGCGTCGCCTGCGGGCGCTGCAAAAGCATCTCAATACAGTCAAGCTGCTTGTTGTCGATGAACTCGGCTACGTGCCGTTCACCGCTGTCGGCTCAGAACTGCTCTTCGAGGTGTTCAGCCAGCGCTACGAGCGGGGCTCCACGCTGGTTACCAGCAATTTGCCATTCGATGAATGGACCACTGTCTTTGGATCTGAACGCCTGACTGGCGCGTTGCTCGATCGCCTCACCCATCACGTTCACATCCTGGAGATGAATGGCGACAGCTTTCGGCTAGCTACCAGCAAGAAAGCGCAGCGACGATCGGCAAACGCATCGAATGCGATCAATACAACCGACACCGAAGGAGGCGCTAACACCAAACCATAAATCGCCGCCGCGTACATTGAGCCGCACTACGCTCCGCTCCGCGCGCCTCAACGCACGCGACAAGACAACTAACCGGGGCTCTCGCAGCCCTTTTATATCAACCAGACTGGTACACTTTTACCCCGCCATCTGGCACATTTTGTCTCCGCCATTGACAATCACTTTGACGTGTTTGATGCACATGTACCACTTTGGAGTATCCCAATTGTCGGTTCGCCGAATCTCATCACTTCATCTTGCACTTACCAAACTTTGTGTCCTATTTCGTGAGCAAGCTCTTGCATCACACTTGCGTCAGACAGCAGCGCCTGCCAACGTTGTAATTTTCGCTTCGCCACGATATAATTCTCCAGTTGTCATCATTGCCCAACCTATTCGCGCCAGCTTGTTGGCGAGCGCGATGGTGACAAGACGCGCGAGGCGACGTTTCAGAAGCGTCCGGCACCAGTCAGCGACAGCCCCGGTTCTCTTGTGTAGCCAACGCAAATGTGAAGTTGCTGCCAGAACAAGCAGCCGGCGAAGATATTTATTTCCCTGCTTGCTGATGTGACCCAGCCGCTCTTTGCCTCCACTAGAATGCTGACGAGGAACAAGGCCCATCCAGGCTGCAAAGTCTCTGCCCGAGCGAAACGCCGCTGGGTCTGGAACATTGGCCGCAACAGCCGCACTCGTGATTATGCCAATTCCCGGTATCGACTCTAGAACTTGAGCCGCCGCGCTCTTTTTCTGCCAGATGGCAATGTGCTCATCTATCGTTCGAAGGCTTTCTTCGATTGCCCGGAGGTGAGTGACAAGAAGCTTCAGGACGGCAATGCCCGACGCCGGAATGTGAGAAACTTGATCCGCTCCGTCATCAATCATGCGGGTCAGCCCCGCGACATTTTGAATCCTCTTGTTAGCGATAACGCCAAACTCCGTCAGATGAGCGCGCAGGGAATTGACGACAGCTGTGCGTTGCTCCACGAGCAATTGCCGCGCCGTATGTTGCATCAATACGGCCTGCTGCTCTTCGCTTTTGATTGGAACAAAACGCATGTCAGGACGCAATGCTGCTTCGCAAATGGCGCGCGCATCGTGCGCGTTCGTCTTGCTTCGTTTAACGAACGGCTTCACATAAGCTGGGGAAATCAGTTGAACTCTGTGGCCCAGGCGGACAAGCTTTCGAGCCCAGTAGTGCGATGAGCCGCAAGCCTCCAGAGCTACGTCGCAAACAGGAAGATCGGTAAAAAATGACAGCACCGCATTGCGCGACAACTTCTTAATCAACACTTCCGAACCGTCGGCTTGCACGGCATGAACCTGAAACCAGCGCTTGGCGATATCCAACCCAATTCTGCTAGAGCATCGTGCGTTTAATCGGACGCATAGTTCATAGCCTTGAAGAAGTTCCAGCATTCCCTTGGCTGGCACCGTCACGTTAACGGAATGTGGTAGCGGCGCGGGTATGGAACGGGGATGAAAACTCATGACCCCTTGTACCGTCGTCATCGTTTCCCCGCCGAGGTGATCGCCAACGCGGTTTGGCTCTAT
>CANJJI010000142.1 GCA_947474545.1 Beijerinckiaceae bacterium
ATTCAATAAATTTGTCCAAAATATTCTCCCGCGCCGTGATTCGTTCACGGCCCGGTAGAATCCATCTCAAGCAAAACGTAAAATCAGCGCCCGAAACAGCACGCTATTTCAAATGCGATTCCCCTGCCCCACGAGCCTTTTTGCCTCGCGGCCCGTTGGAGCTCGGGACATGCTACCCTTGATTCGATTGTAAGAGGCGGCAGCGAGACCAGGATGCGAAAACTATCCGTTTCCATTGAATATTTCCCCCTTGCAGCGCCTTTCGCGATTTCCCGCGGCGCGAAACTTGAAGCTGCGGTAGTCGTCGCCAAGATTTCTGACGAAGGCGTAACCGGCCGCGGCGAATGCGTTCCCTATGCTCGCTATCGGGAATCTCCTGCATCCGTCATCGGAGCTATTGAACAGGTCCGCCCTGCAATCGAACAAGGAGCGAACCGCGAGCAGCTTCAGATACTCACGCCGGCAGGCGCCGCTCGCAACGCTATGGACTGCGCCCTGTGGGATTTTGAAGCGAAACGGCTGGGCATTCGCGCCTATGAAATAGCAGGGCTGCATCGGCTTGCCCCAGCAACCACGGCCTTCACAATTTCAGTCAACAGCCCTGAAATCATGGCAGCCGCCGCAACAGCTGCCCGGGACCGTCCTGTCCTGAAGATCAAGCTCGCGGGTGATGGCGATGAAGAACGCCTCGCAGCTGTGAGAGAAGCCGCGCCGCATGCCGAGCTGATTGTCGACGCTAACGAGGGCTGGCGCGAAGACCAGCTGGAGACCCTGCTGCAAGCATGCGTGAAAACCGGTGTCGTATTGATTGAACAACCCCTGCCCGCCGGACGCGACGCCGCCCTTGCCGATATCAGACACCCCATTCCCATTTGCGCCGACGAGAGTGTGCATGATCGCACCGGCCTGTCTGCCCTGCGCGATCGCTACGATGCTATCAACATCAAGCTCGACAAAACCGGCGGCCTCACCGAAGCTCTGGCTCTGGCGCGCGCGGCTCAGGCAGAGGGCTTTGCTATCATGATCGGATCGATGGTCGGCTCATCACTTGGCGCTGCGCCTGCAATGCTTCTTTCGCCGTTTGCACAATGGATTGATCTTGATGGCCCGTTGTGGCTGAAGCGGGACCGTGAGCCGGCCTTGCGTTTTGATGGCTCCACAATCTATCCGCCTGAGCCCGGGCTTTGGGGTTGATCTGGATTGACATGTGTCAATGTAAATACTGACTTGTAATGCTTTTCTTAAAATCAGGTGTTGCCGGACGGGCTTGGACCGGGCTGCCTGCAATGGAAAAATCTCTGGTCATCCATCAATGTTGAGAGGAGTAAGTCATGAGCAATCTGTGGCCGAGCCTTTGGTCAGGCGCCAATGAAATCGATCCATTTCGCTCAATTGGCAAAGAGATTTATGATGTGTTCAATCGCGTAACCCGCCAATTGCCCAATCTTCCCACAGCTCTTGATTTCGGCAACACCGCCCCGGCGCTGAATGTCGCAGAAACCAAGGATGCCATTGAAGTATCCGCAGAAGTGCCGGGCATGGACGAAAAAGATGTGAACGTCACGATTGAGGGAAACAGGCTGGTTATTGCAGGCGAGCGCAAGCACGAAAGCGAGCACAAGGAAAAAGACTGGCACGTAACGGAAACCAGTTACGGCACTTTCCGCCGTTCTGTATTGCTGCCTTTCGAACCAGCCAACAATGCAGTGGAAGCGCGCTTTGAAAAAGGCATGCTGCGCATGACAATCAAGAAGCCCGCCGAAGCAATTGCCTCCAAGCGCGTCATTGAAATAAAACCGGAGACCAAGCCGGCCGCCGAAACAAAAGCGCAATCAAAAGCCGCTTGAGCCAAAGATAAATCGTTTCGTTTGCGCGAGCATCCACCTTCGGAGGAGGGTGGGTCACCCAGTGACACCCTCTCTGCAGATGAAAACGGATCCTTCGCAAATATCAAATAATGGAGTCCCCGGAATCAGTGATTCCGGGGACTGGAGATTCGGGATTATTCCATAACTGCAGCCTTGAGCATGCAGACCATGGTTGCATGCGCGGGCTGCTGTGATTTGTTTCGGATCACGTGCATACGATCGCAGCGATAACGCAAAGTTTCTCCGGCGCGCGCAATTTCCACGACGCCGGCCACCTCGACTTCGAGTTCGCCTTCGAGCACGGAGAGGCATTCCACTGAACCGCGCTGATGTGGATCGGATTCCAGTATACCCCCGGGATCAGCGTGAAAATCATACCATTGCAACCACTCAACGGTATTGATCCATCCGATAATGGCGAGCCGGCATTTGCCATCGTCCGAGACAAGGATCGGCGTATCAGCCTTTGTCGATTTCTCCACAAAAGGCTCGTCCTCGGACGATTGCAGAAAGCGGTCAATGGAAACATCCAGCGCCTGCGACAATCGCCATATCGTTGACAGCGTCGGATTGGTTTCGTTGCGCTCGATCTGGCTGATGATCGATTTGGCGACGCCCGACTGTTCGGAAAGTTCAGACAGGGATAGGTTGTAGGCTTTGCGCAGACGCTGCACCGTCTTGCCCAATTGACCCGAGAGGGCAACCGCCCCTGCCTCCAGGGCCTTGACCTTGTCGCGACCTTCGACGCCCATGATGACAGCCCCGGCTGATTGGTATTGTTTGTCTTAAATGACAAAATCGTTCTTAATACCGAACGGCTGGTGGGGCAATGCCCATTCTCAGGAAGGCTTTGTTTGTCTCATTCTGTTTTCCTGCCAGACGACAGACAGCCCGGCGCCAACGACGATAGCTGCTCCAAACAACACATTGATGGCAGGCGCCTCGCCAAAGATGATCAGGCCGATCAGCACCGCCCAAATCAGACCAGTATAATCGAACGCCGCCAGCACAGACGCAGGCGCAAACCGAAATCCCTCTGTCATCAAAATCTGTCCCATGCCGCCCAATACACCAATCCCAATCAGGGGCAGCGCATCCACCGGGCGAGGCCAAACCCAGGCCTGCGTATGTATCCACCCGGCGAAGGGAAAGCTGGCTGGCCAGACCAGCGCCGCAACCAGCACGGCAATAGCCGCACAGGACGTGGTGAACTGAAAATAGAACGTAATCGCGCCGGTATCCTCAGTCAGGGTCAACCGCCGTATCTGAATGAAGGCGATGGCGACAAGTATAGCGCCCAGAATCGACAAGATCGCCCCCGCGATGTGATCCGGATTGGCTGCGCCACTGCTGCCAAGATGATGCCACAGCATGACCAGAACCCCGCCAAAGCCACAGACGATGGCGGCAATCCGCAGCTTTGTCATGCGTTCGCCCAGTACGATCCCCGCGAACAAAGCCACCAGCAACGGCTGCAGATAGCTGAGCGCCGTCGCATCCGCCAAGGGCAACAATTGATAGGCGGCGAACATAAAGAACATGCTGCCGATGCCCGCAATCGCCCGCACAAGATGGGCCGGCAAACGCTTGGTATAGATCGCGCGCGGAAACTGCCGCCGCCACGACAGCCAGACGATCAGCACCACCAGCGCAAAGAACGAGCGGTAGAAGATGATCACTGCCAGCGGATATTCCTGATAACCCTTGGATAGCGAAAGCATCACCGTGAAAAGCAACACTGAAGTCACTTTCAACGCGATGCCCAGCAAGACCCGGTTTGATTGATGCGCCATTCCTCAGAACGCCAGATTAACCGCGCCGCCGTCGATCAGGAGACTCTGCCCGGTGATATATCCGGCCTGTGCGCTGGCCAGAAACGCGCATAACTGACCAAATTCCGCCGCATCGCCAAAGCGCCGCGCTGGAATGGTGTTTCGGCGGGTCTCCTCAATCTGCGCTTCGCTGACCCCGCGCATTTTCGCCTGCGCCACTGTCGCCTGCACCAATCGGTCAGTTGCAAATGCGCCCGGCATGATCTGGTTGATCGTCACATTGGCATGAGCGACCTGCCGCGCCACACCGGCCAGAAAGGCCGTCAATCCGGCCCGGGCCCCCGATGACAGATCAAGGCCCATCATCGGCGAAATCACCGAACTTGATGTGATGTTGACGATGCGTCCGAATTTGCGCTCGACCATCCCGTCGATCACTTTCTGGATGAGTTCGATAGGTGTGAACATGTTGGCGTTGGCGCCAGCAACGAGATCCTCATGCGAAAGCGCACGAAAATCCTTCAGCGGCGGGCCCGAATTATTGTTCACGAGAATGTCGGGCTGCGGACAGGCCGCCAACAGCGCCGCCCGTCCCTCTGGTATTCCCACATCTGCGGCCACGGGAGTGACTTTCACGCCGTATTTTGCGGCAATCTCCTCAGCCGTTTTCGCCAATCCCGCTGCGTCCCGCCCATTGATGACCACATTTGCGCCCGCTTCCGCGAGCGATAGGGCGCAGGCCCGGCCAAGCCCCTTGCTCGAGGCGCAAACAATGGCCGTGCGGCCCTTAATTCCCAGATCCATGGCATTTCCCCGATTGATTTGCCGTTACAATGGCCGGTCAGGTGATCAAGCGCAATGGCGCGCAAAACCCGCCAATAACAGGAAATCGCGCCGCCCCATTTCGCAACGCACAAAGTTTAGGCGGCCATCAGACGGCCCAAACAGCCAAAATTCACAAAACAATTATATTTTACATGAGATTGCTCCAAAAATGGACCTATAGCTTTCCTGCTGGTTCTGCTAGATTAAATATGGGGCCGGTCAATAGTCAGGGCATGGGCAAACTGCACAGCGAATATCGTTGGGCGTTGCACAAGGCCCCCTTAACATGATGTGTAAGTCTGTCTTTGAGTGCGAGTTGTGCCTATGTGGTCCTGGGTCAGACGTCATACCAAAACTGTGGAACTTCCGCAGTCAGATGGCTCCAACCGTATCGTCTGGAAGAAATTATCCATAAGTGATTTTGCCAGACAGATGGAAACCGAATTGGCTGATCGCCGGGCCGCAATCCTTGCTGGCGAACGCCGGGAAAACCGCCATGGCCTGCGTTTCAACAGGCCGCTCAAACGCATTTGAAGTCCTGACGCGCAAACGAGCCGTCAGCCGAGCACGTCCTGCAGCAGCGCCATTTGCTGCTTGTGATCCTCGATGATGCTTGCAACGGGATCGGCAGGCTTGCCGCCATCGTCGGCAAGCAAATGACCGGGCCGTTCGAGCGTACGGCCAAATCCGCATGGCGCCGAGACGCCGAACTTGCCAAGATACTTCTTCATCACTTCAAGCTGCCGCCGCGGGCCTTCTGGCCCGTGCAGATGGTGGACGCTGCCCATATAGATTTTCGCGCCGCCGCAACGAAGATCAGCAAGCGGAGAAAAAAACGCATCCTCTGCCGAGCCGAGCGTTGGGATATGCACAAATTCCACTTTCCTGCCTGACGCCGCGACCGCCGCATTCGCCAGAATGACAGCGCTGGCCAGACTGGGCGGCTGCCGCGAAGGCCATCCGCTCAGCGTGCCAAAACACATGTGGTGCCCCAGATGCACAGACGCGGGAATGGCCTCGCAGATCGCTGCCAGTGGCGCACAAACACGGGCGGCCTCCCTGGCCGCGCCAGACATTTCTCCCATATTCGTAAGCAGCTCGACAGCGCGGTTTTCAATCGCCAGATCCCATTGAATCGCCAAATCATCATTGGGAATCATCTCAACCATTTTTGCGGTTTCCGCCCGCAGCGCCCGGGTCAGACCCTCGAACAATTTCGGCTCGTCCTCATCAGGAAAGAAATAGGCGATGGAGCTGAGCGTGAGCGGCATGCAGACCTGGAAGCGCACATGCCCGGGAATAATTCCATCCTTCTTCATATGACGGAAAAGCGCATAGGAATTGATCGCATCGCGTGCAAAGCCAAGCCGCCAGCCGGGATCGCCGAACACGACCTTTTGCACACCAGCCTTCACCCGAAAGCCGAACTCATCATGCCGGCCATGTGGCCACCATTTTTCGACGCCATTTTCGCGCTCAGGCCATTTCACAGTCTCGATATCGGGATGCGCTGTATAGACACGGTAGGCAAGGCCATCGACCCAATAGCGCCGGCTGCCCACTTCTCCATCAGGCATATAGTCGAGCCATTGGCCAAGCGCGCCGCCAAAGACACGGAAAGACTGTTCTGCGGTATCGCAGGGAAGGCTTCCGGGTAAAAACAATTCGCCTGACATTGATCGCTCCCCAAATATTGGTGTGTGCGTTGACCCGCCTTTGTCCGCTAACCTAGCATTTTCACGCGCGCCCGAAAGCAGCTTTCACACGCACATACGAAGAGGTTATTTGCGGCGCGCTGAAGCAACCCTATAATCCCCCGCAACCAGAACCGGCGTTCATCCGGCCAACGCGGGGAAATCGAATGGCTCGTATTCTTGTCGCCTTGGCGGCAATCCTGATGATGTCGCCCGCCCTCGCCTGCGGCCAGCGCGGCGATCCCTGCAAGGTGCCCTTGGGCGAATATTACGTGGCTTTGCCAGCCGATAGCAGCACGCCCCGTGCAGCCATCGTGCACTTTCACGGCGGCGGCGGTGATGGCTTTGCGGTGGTCGAAGACCACAACATTGTCGGCCCGATGGTCGAGCGCAATTACGTTGTAATCGCGCCACAAGGCTTGAAGCGCGGCTCGCTCGGCAACGGCTGGACCTTTCGGCCCGATCACGTGCCCGGCCGTGACGAACTCGCCTTCCTGCGCGAAATCGTTTCCGATGCCATGACCCGATTTAACGCCGATCGCGCCCGCGTGCTTGTATCAGGCCATTCGGTCGGCGGCTCGATCACCTGGTACATCGCCTGCCGTGCTGCGCCCGGAGAATTTGCCGCCTACGCCCCCTATTCCGGCGGCTTCTGGCGTCCGCATCCGGAGAGCTGTAACGGCCCTGTCAAAATGCTGCACACCCACGGCTGGGACGACCCCGTTGTGCCGCTGGAAGGGCGCACCTTCCGCCGCCCACAATTCACGGCCATGCAAGGCGATATCATGGAAGGCCTGCAGATGTGGCGGAAAGTGAACGGCTGCCAGACCGAAGCCCCCGCCCGCATCGAGCGCGGCGAAAATTACTGGTCCCGCATCTGGGACAAATGCGCGCCCGGCACAGCCCTGCAATTCGTGCTCTGGCCCGGCGGCCACGACATGGCACCCTTCTGGCCGAAACTGGCGATGGACTGGTTTGAGGGGGAGATGAAACCGGCCGTCAGCGCATCGCCGAAATAGCGCTCACCCAAACAACGCCAGCTTCTGCTTCACCGGCATCCGGTCGATGTGGATGAAAGCTACGGCACGTTCGGCAAGGCTTGGTTTGGCAATAACGGGAGCGACGACTTCAGCCTTTGCAGGTTCAGCTATAATTTCAGGCTCGGCGGAAACAGGCGATACGATTTCCACAGAGGCAATTGGCGCCGCACGCTCAGCGATTTCCTCATGCGCCTGCTCGTCGATAATGATGCTTTCGTTGGCAAAATCACTCGCGGACTGCTCATGATCGCTTTCACCAACTCCGCTGGCTTCATCAGCTACCGCATCAGGCAGCAGCGCCGCCAATTGGCGCGCTTCGGAATCGATGGCCGAACAGGCTGACCCGTCAATACCGCGCTCGCGCATATACCAGGAGATATCGAGCAGCCGCTCGCTGATCTTTTCGATCTGCGATGCTGCCTGAGCAGGCAGCATCTCTTCTGGAATCGTGGACGCGCTACCGCTGGACTTCACCATCTTTTCGATGCGCTCCAGCACGCTCAGAAGCCCGGCTGTCTCAGCCGCCCGCATGCGCCGCGCATATTCTTTCAGGAACCAGCGGCCACGCGCGGTCTCCATCACTGCATCTTCGATCGCCTCGTAATCGGCCTCGGTGATGCCATCAGGCGGGCGATGCGGTTGCAACTCGCGGCCCTGCCTGGATAGATGATCTTGCGAATGTCCCTGCATGCTTCTGCCCGGTCGCGCCAAATGCGCCAACCAGATTTGCACCAGATATGGGTAACGAATGGTTAACGCCAGTGAACCCGGCGTTAATTATTCCTTCTTCGCGGGCGCAGCCGGTTTGGGCGGGCTTTCGCGCACCGGCAGGGTCTTGAGATACGCGCCCATGGCCAGCAGATCAGCTTCCGGTAATTCGGCCATGTTCTTGATCACCGAACCCATCGTGCCGCTCGCCACATCTCCTTCCGGGCCAGAGCCCGTCTTCAGGAAGTTCGCGATATTCTTCACCGTCCACTCGCCAAGGCCCTTGGGATGCTGGCTGATATTGGGAATCCAGCCGCCCTTGCCTTCAGGATCCGGCCCCCCCGCGTAGCGCTGCGATGAAGAGATGCCGCCCAGAATATTACGGGGCGAATGGCATTCGGCACAATGGCCCAGCGCCTCCACCAGATATTGCCCACGCTGCACTTCTGGGGTTCCGGCCTGCGGCAGCGGCGCGGTGCTGAAGAACAGCAGCTTCCACATGCCAAGGGAGCGCCGGATATTAAAAGGAAACGGCAGGTCGTGCGGCCTGGCCTTGCCCGCGACTGGCTCCAGAGTACGCATGAAGGCCGTGAGATCCTTGACATCGTCGAGCTTCATATTTGCATAGGTCGTGAACGGAAACGCCGGATAATAATGCGATCCAGTTGGCGATACACCCGACATCAGCGCATTGGCCATATCCGCCACTTTCCACTTGCCGATACCATCATCAGGATGTGGCGAAATATTTGGAGCGTAGAAAGTGCCAAAGGGCGAAGGCAGCGCATATCCGCCGCCCAGCTTCAAGCGATCCTCCTGCCCCGGAGTTGCGTGGCACGAGGCGCATCCACCTGCGAAAAAAACGATGCGCCCCTTCTCCTTGTCGCCGCCCTGTTCCAGCGCTGCATTGGCGGAAGCAATCACCGGACGCGGCGCGCTGAGGAACCAGAACACGGCGAGTCCGGCTAGACCCAATACCACCAGAATGCTCAGAAATTTACGCATTTCGATAGTTCCTTGTGCAACAGCGCCGGAACAGCCCTGCCGATTTCTGGCATTGTAAGGGAGCGGCGCGCAATCCGAAAGTCCGTGATCGAATACCACCGGAGAACGCGTTACACCGGAACTAAACATGACTTTGGTCCATCGACAGACCAGAATGCATATACTAATCAGAGTCCGACATTGGCCGGGAGCATCGCACACATGATTTCGAAGAAACTTATAGCAACCCTCGCCGCTACAAGCACCTGGGTGCTGTCATCCTATTGCGCCACAGCGCAAACTTACCCGTCAAGGCCGGTCAAGCTCGTCGTGCCGTTCGCGCCCGGCGGCACCACGGACGTGATTGCGCGTATCATCGCTGGCGCGATTGGCCCGCACATCAATGGCCAGTCCATGATTGTTGAAAACCGCGCAGGCGCAGGCGGCGGCACGGGCGCAACGGAAACCTCGATGGCCGCGCCGGACGGTTATTCTCTTGGTGTGGCAACGGTTTCGACTGTCGCAACAGTGCCCGCGTTCAATCCGAAAACCAAGTATAATCCTGTCACGGATTTCACGCCCATCATCAACATTGCCGCGACACCGAATATACTTACAGTGCACCCGTCGTTTCCCGCCAAGGATTTCGCGGGGTTCATGGACGCCGTGAAGAAAAATCCGGGCAAGTACAGTTATGCCAGTTCTGGCACCGCCAGCATCCTTCACCTGCAGATGGAATTGTTCAAGAACCTGACCAAGACCGATATCGTGCATGTGCCCTACAGCGGCTCAGGTCCTGCGCTCAATGATGCGGTTGCAGGCCAGGTTCCCATGATATTCGATAACCTGCCTTCCTCATTACCCCATGCGCTCGGTGGCAAGCTGGTTCCCATCGTTGTGGCGGCATCAACCCGTGTAGCGGCATTGCCGAACGTCCCCACATTCACCGATGTCGGCATTCCCGAAATGGATCGTATGGCATTCTATGGCATTTACGGACCCAAGGGCTTGCCGCGCGATATCGTCGAAGCGATCAACCGGGCTGTGAAAAAGACGATGGAAGACGCGACGGTTCGCAAGCGTATCGAAGACACTGGCTCGATCATCATCGGCAATACGCCTGAAGAATTCGCAGCACAAATCAAGGCCGAATTCGAAGTCTATAAAAAGGTCGTCACGGAAGCCAATCTGAAACCGGATTGATGCCCGGATTATTGAAAATTTCATGAACGCGGTGACGGGTCATCCTCCACCAGTTTCCTATCTATCTATGGGTGCTAATTACCTCAACGTTGGCCATAAACTCACGGAAATGTGACTTTAAAAATCAACGTAATTATTCCACAACGGTGCAACTAAATCTGACTCAGAGGTAAAACATGAGACGCTATTTTCTTGCTATTGCTGGTCTTGCGCTGGTTGGGGGCGGAATTGCGCTCGCTCAGGCTGATTCGACACCATTTGAAATTTTGATGCGGCAACAAGGTGCTTTGTTATATAGAGATATCAACAATATGGTGAAAGGCGAAGCGGCATTTGATCAGGCGAAAGTCAATGACGCTTACGCTAAACTTATTGAAACTGGCAATAAATTATCGATAAGCTTTCCCGAGAGCTCAAAGGGAAAAAGTTCTGAGGCCTCTCGCTATCTAGCTTCCCCTAAAATTTGGGAAAACCCTCGCGAGTTTAACGAAGCAATTGCTAAATTCAACAAGGTAATGGCTGACAATCGCGGCAAAGCCAATTCGCTTGAAGAGTTGAAGGCGTTGTACCCGGTCATCAACGGGGCCTGCAACGCCTGCCACGACGTATATCGTTCGCGGAAGAGCTAAAAAGTTTGTTACTCGAACAGGCTTTAGATGATTGTACAGGGGCCACCTTCTTGAGTGGCTCTTTTACTTTTTTGGTCAACTAAATCTACGGTGGGGTTCTTACTCAACTTTGCCAATCACCTGCACGGCTCGCGACAGCCGCTTGTGATCAGCATCAACGAATGCCTTGAATTCCGGCTCGTCGAGGAAGGCAGGCGGGCTGCCGCCCTTTTCAAAGATGTCAGTGATGGCCTTGTCCGCCATGGCCTGACGCATCGCGCCGCGCAGGCGCGTGATGACGGATTCGGGCGTCTTGAGCGGTGCAAACAGGCCGGCCCAGATGTAGAATTCCACGTCCCGGTAGCCCTGCTCCTGGCAGGTCGGGACGCCCATAAACCCGTCCACACGCTCGTTGCCGGTATTGCCGAGAATGCGCACTGTGCCCGCATCAACATGCGGTTTGACGACACCGGGGCCCCCGCCTGTCACCTGAACGGTACCCTGAAGCAACGCGTTCATCGCCGGGCCACCGCCGGTGAATGGCACATGCAGAAGGTTGATCCCGGCTGCAGCGGCAAACATTTCGATGGGAAGATGCAGTGCGCCGTAGGAGCCTGATGAACTGAAAGGAATGGTTCCCGGCGCTTGCCGCGCGGAAGCCGCAAGATCAGCCAGCGTCCGCCATGGCGAATCCGCGCGTACCGCAATCATCAGGGGATCAGCGAGGACCCGCGCAACTGGACGCAGATCTGCAACCTCATAAGCAACAGCCCGGGCGAACAATCTGTCCGCATCCGGCAGTACCAGCATGGAGGCCAGCGTCATCAGCAGCGTGTAGCCATCAGGAGCCGCGCGCGCGACAGCGGCATTGCCGGTCTTGCCCCCCGCGCCGCCGCGATTCTCGACGACAAATGTCTGCCCAAGAGACCGCCGCAATGCCTCGGCAATGGGCCGTGCAGCAAGATCAGCCTGTCCGCCAGGCGGGAACGGCACAACCATCGTGACATTGCGCGTTGGCCAAGCTTCTTGCGCGAACGCAGCTGAAGGCAGCGCAGCGGCAGCTGCCAGTGATTGGATAAAGTGACGCCGTTGCATACCTGCCTCCTGCGTGCGAGCAGCGAATAGCGAACAGGCTTAGGCCGTCCCCAACAATGGGCTCTCCACTGCTCCACTGCTCCCTTGCTCCCCTGCTCCCTGCTCCCTCACTGCGATCCTTCCAGCCCGAGATCGCGCACAACTTTGCCCCATTTCTCAGCTTCGCTGGCGATATATTTATTCATGCCTTCGAAGTCGGGCGTGGTGTAAGGCAGCAGGCCCATATCCGCGATTTTCTGCGTGAGAACTGGATCGGCCATGATTGTCTTCATTTCATTGTGGAGACGTTCGACGATCGGCCGCGGCGTCTTGGCGTGGGCTAGCATGATGTGCCAGGACACCAGCTCAAAACCCGGCGCATTGCCCGCTTCAGCAAATGGCTTGACGCCGGGTAGCGCGGGCAATTCGGTGGCAGAGGACACCGCAAGGGCATCGAGCTGCCCGTCACGAATTAGGCCCAGCGCGGCGCCAATTTCC
>CANJJI010000143.1 GCA_947474545.1 Beijerinckiaceae bacterium
ACGATCACAACAAAGGATCGTGGATACGTTTGGTTCGAGGTCGCTGGTGTGGAACCTGCCCGCAATCGCACGCTTGATGAAATCCGTCCGCAGATCGAGGCTGCCTGGAAGTCCGATCAGGTCGCAACTAAATTACGCGAAAAGGCTGAGGCCTTGGTGAAAGAAATCGACGGCGGCAGGAATATCGAAGATGTCGCCAAGGAAGCTGGTGTGACTGCGGAACACATTGGCGACGTCAAGCGCGCCGGTCATCAGAAACTCGCAACTGGTGTGGTCGAGCGCATGTTCTCGCTTCCAGTTGGCAAGTCCGCAACCGCTTTGTCGAGCGCCACAGAGCGCGTTGTCTTCAAGATTCTGGATTCAGCGACCCCACCTTACGAATCTGACAACGAGACCGTCAAAAGCATCCTGCCCCAGATTGAGCGCGCCTTCACCGATGACATTGCCAGCCAATATCTCGCGGCAATCCAGAAGGAAGTCGGAGTTACGATCAATACGGCCGCCGTCCGCAATGCGACTGGCGCCAGCGAAGGAAACTGAGCTGCTTTTCAACGCATAGTGCGGCGACCCACATGACTCAGTTGTCTTATGAAGATTTCGCAAAAGCCTACGAATCCGGCGCTCCCGCGCTTGTTTCGACCACGCTGATTGCCGATCTAGAAACCCCCGTTTCGGCATTTCTGAAACTCACGGGCAAACGGCGCGGCAATGTATTCCTGCTGGAATCGGTGGAAGGCGGCGCTGCACGCGGTCGCTATTCCATGATTGGCATGGACCCCGATATCATCTGGCGCGCTCAGGGCAATACTTGCGAGATCAACCGCAACGCGCTCGCCGATCCCTATAGCTTCGTGGATTGCGGGGTAAAGCCGCTGGATGGTTTGCGGGCGTTGATCCAGGAATCCGCCATCCCTGCCGACGCTTCGCTTCCCCCAATGGCAGCAGGTGTTTTCGGCTACCTTGGCTATGACATGGTCCGCCAGATGGAGCGGCTGGCTCCACCAAAGCCCGATCCCATCGGCGTCCCTGACGCGGTGATGATCCGCCCGACGCTTATGGTGGTGTTCGATTCCGTTCGCGACGAACTGAACGTCGTCACACCCGTGCGCCCGCGCAATGGCGTCTCGGCGCGCTCAGCCTGGGAATCAGCGCAGGCGCGGATCGAGACTGTCGTTGCGACACTGGAAGGGCCGCTGGAACATGCGCCTGCGCCCGCTGATCCCCATTTGTTGGCTTCAGCATCAATATCCAACACTGACGAAGCTCGCTTCCTCGATATGGTTGCCAAGGCCAAAGAATATATCAAGGCTGGCGATATCTTTCAGGTAGTTCTCTCCCAGCGTTTTACTGCGCAATTTGATCTGCCGGCCTTTGCGCTTTATCGCGCCCTTCGGCGTGTAAACCCTTCGCCGTTTCTCTGCTATCTCGACTTCGGCGGCTTCCAGATTGTCTGTTCGAGCCCGGAAATTCTTGTGCGCACACGCGACGGCAAGGTCACCATCCGGCCAATCGCAGGCACACGCTGGCGCGGCAAGACCCCGGCCGAGGATGAGGCGCTAGCGGCTGAATTGTTGGCTGACGAAAAGGAACGCGCCGAACATCTCATGCTGCTCGATCTCGGCAGGAATGATGTAGGCCGCGTCGCTGAAATCGGTACAGTAAATGTGACAGATCGCTTCTTCGTCGAGCGTTACAGCCACGTCATGCATATTGTCTCGAATGTCGAAGGCAAACTTGACCCAAAGCATGACGTGATCGATGCGCTATCTGCGGGCTTTCCGGCAGGCACAGTTAGCGGCGCGCCAAAAGTCCGCGCCATGCAGATCATCGATGAGCTGGAAGTCGACAAGCGCGGCATTTATGCCGGCTGTATCGGCTATTTCGGCGCATCGGGCGAGATGGATACCTGCATCGTGCTGCGCACCGCGATCGTCAAGGACGGCAAGATTCATGCGCAGGCCGGGGCGGGCATCGTCTACGATTCGGTCCCAGCCAGCGAGCATCGCGAATGCGTGAACAAGGCGATGGCGCTGTTCAAGGCTGCTGAAGAGGCTGTACGTTTCGCGACGAGCGCGAGGCGTGGACAATAAAGGTCCCCGTCCTGTATAAATTGAATTGCTTCCATTTACGGAGTCCGCGTGGAATTCCTCGAGTTGATAAAGCCCGTGTATGCCGCCTCGGGGTTTGGGGTTGGCCTAATCGTCGGGTTGACAGGGGTTGGGGGAGGCTCGTTGATGACGCCAATCTTGGTGCTGTTATTTGGCATTAATCCGGCGGTCGCCGTGGGAACCGATCTGTTATTCGCTGCTGTCACAAAAACCGCGGGGACGGCCATGCGCGGCTTCAACGGCACTGTGAATTGGGGCGTAGTCATGCGGCTTGCTGCAGGCAGCGTACCTACTGCGCTGCTGACGATTGCGCTGCTGTCGGCTTCAAAAAGCAACATATCCCAAGTCGCAAAACTGATTTCGATCACGCTGGGCTGTGCTCTATTGCTCACCAGCTTGTCGCTGTTTTTTCACAAGGCAGTGCACGCTTTTGCCCTGGCGGCAGATACGAACAATCTTCGTGCACGCGGATTTCTCACTGTCCTGACCGGCGCAATTCTGGGCCTGTTCGTCACCGTTTCTTCCGTCGGCGCAGGCGCGTTGGGGGTGACAGCCTTGTTGCTGCTATATCCGCGATTGCGCATTGCTGGAATTGTCGGCACCGACATCGCTCATGCCGTGCCACTGACCCTAGTGGCAGGGCTGGGACACGCCTATGCTGGGTTTGTTGATTGGGAAATGCTGGCAGCCTTGTTGCTGGGTTCCATTCCTGGAATCATCATCGGCAGCCAGCTAGCCCCGCGCGCGCCGGAGTTGACGTTACGCATTTTGTTAGCCTGCGTCCTGGCTGCAGTAGGCTTTAAACTTGTGGTGAGTTAAATCGCTGCGTCCGCGATCTCAATGATCTTGATGTGCTGCGACAGCCGCGCATATTCGTCACGCACCTCGATTTCCACGCGGTGTATGCCGGATCGCAGCAGCGGCATGGCAGCTGACCACAAATGTTCGCAGGGCTCGGCCTTCACCCAGTCATGACGTATAGCACCGGCCTCAGCGAAATAATCGATCATGAAAGGGTCCACGCGGCGCACACGCTGCAAATCGCGCCATTCGCCGCCGGGCAGCCTCATTCGCACTTTTGTCCTGGGCCCGCCATCAAAGACATTCGCGATGATTTCGCAGGGCATATCTTTCTTTTCAGCCGGGCCATCAATTACATAATTGCCCGCACTGGAACACGGCGAGCATCGCGACAGCACGATACGCATCTTGGCTTCCTGACTGGTAAGCGGCACAAATCGGGTTGAATAATCCACCCCGTCCACTTGCAATACGTGGAATCCCGGCGGGCAACCATCAACGCCCAGAGCCAGCGGCCGCCCGCGATGATCATAGGGCCCGCTCCACCATGAACCTGACAGCGCCGCCAGCACCTGATGATGATGGAACGATTGGTCCGTTTCCCCGTATTGCAGATATTGATGTTCGGTCGCATGCATATGGCCAGAAAAACTGACGGCGCGCCGTCCCGACAGCAATCGGAGCAGCGCATCGGCATCTGCTGTATTGTCCCGCGTGCTCAACGGATTCCAATCGGTCCGCAGGGGGATGTGCATGGCCAGAACAATCAGCTTGTCCATGGGAATATGCGCGAGGAGGTTGCGTACAAAAGTTAGCTGTCTAGGGCCGATGGCGCCGCGATATCTGCCAATCCCACCGTCAGGCGTGCAGCCCGTATACTCAACATTGTCGAGCACGATAAACAACGCCTGCCCTTGTTCGAAAGCAAATGTAGCGGGGCCAAACGCTTCACGAAATGGGGCTCTGGCATGAAAATGGTCGGGTCCCTTGTAATCGAGATCGTGATTTCCGCCCGCATTCCACCATGGCGTTCCCGCCTGCCCTATCAGTGAATTGTAACGTCTCAAAAGAGACAGCTCATCACCGACGATATCGCCGAGTGTCAATCCAAGGGCCACTTTGGATTTCGCAAAAAGCGGCACGGCGGCATCGCGTATGTGATCCAGATGGCGGTGATTTCCAGGTTGCGGATCAGCCATGAGTATGGCGTCAAATTGTTTCGTGACTTCGTTGGGAACCAGCGCGAAGTCCTGCTGCTCGTGGCTCGCTTGTAATTGCGCCAGATAATGCAAAGGCAGATTTGTGCCCGGTGCGAGCCTTACATCATATCCAGCGGGCTTGACGACAAATGACTGGTGTCCGTTGCGTAGCGGTAGCCGATAGTGTCCGCCTTCGCCGGAACGCACCACATCGACGCCATTCGAAATCAGCACTCCGGGTATGCCGCGTGCATTGTCCCGGCGCAGACCGTCGCCTGCGTGATCTTCAAACACGATTCCGGAAATGTATTCATCAGTTGCTGCCAGCGCCCAGCCAGGCGCCAGACCGGAAGCAATTGCGGCCGAACCAAACTTCAGTGCGTCCCTGCGGGTGGGGGTCGCGATGGAACTGGATTGCTGCTGTGCTTTCATCGCCCAATGGCAATGCGCTGAGTCCCGGACACCGCTTTGACGTTGCCTTGACAATTTCACGACAGCAGCGGCGATGGTTAACACGTGCCTGCAGTCTTGACCTTACTGCCCTCAAGTCCGAAAAGGCAGTTGCACTCAAAACGTGATCGTCATGCCGTCATCAAAACCTCGCGTCACCCTGATCGACAATTACGACAGCTTCACCTGGAATCTGGTCCATTATCTGGGCGAGCTGGGTGCGGAAATGACGGTCTGGCGCAATGACCAGATTTCCGCGGACGATGTCCTTGCGGCGCGGCCTGACGCCATCGTACTTTCTCCCGGCCCCTGCACGCCCAATGAAGCGGGGATTTGTCTCGAGATCATCGAGAAGGCGGCAAGCAAGGTCCCGCTTCTGGGCGTTTGTCTCGGTCATCAATCCATCGGGCAGGCCTATGGCGGCGACGTTATCCGCGCGCCTCTGCCCATTCATGGCAAACTCGCCACAGTAACCCACTCAGCCAAAGGCCTGTTTCGCGGGATCAATGGATCTTTCCAGGCCACGCGTTATCATTCGCTGGTCGTCAAACGCGAAACCATGCCCGCTGAACTGGAAATCACCGCTGAAACCGATGACAGCCTCGTTATGGCCCTCCAGCACAGGACGGCGCCTGTTTTCGGCGTACAATTTCACCCCGAAAGCATTTTGTCCGAACACGGCCATCTGATGTTGCGCAATTTCCTCGACTTGGCGCAAGAATGGAACCAGAAGACGGGCCGAACCGCACCTGTCCCCGCCTGAGAGTTGCAGAACCTGTATTTCCGGAGAGAGTAATGGAATCCTTCAAGCCCGTGATCGCCAAGGTTGCTGCCGGCGCCAGCCTTTCGCGCGCCGAGGCCGAGGCGGCATTCGAGGCGCTGCTTTCGGGCGAAGTCACGCCCGCACAAATGGGCGGCTTCCTGATGGCGCTGCGTGTGCGCGGCGAAACAGTCGATGAAATCACGGGCGCTGTCAGCGCCATGCGCGCGAAGATGCTGCGCGTCAACGCGCCCGCTGGTACAATCGACATCGTCGGCACAGGCGGCGATGGTTCGGGCTCCTGGAATGTTTCAACGCTGGCTGCGTTGATCACGGCGGCGGCAGGCGTCCCGGTCGCCAAACATGGCAATCGCGCGGCTTCTTCCAAATCCGGTGCAAGCGACGTTCTAACCGCCCTTGGCGTCACCATCGGCCTGCAGCCGCCTGCCATCGAGGCGTGCTTGAAAGAGGCGAATATCGGTTTCATGATGGCGCCAACCCATCACGCAGCGACCCGCCATGTGGCGCCAGTACGCATCGAGTTTGGCACACGGACTATTTTCAATATTCTCGGTCCGCTGTCGAACCCTGCTTCCGTAAAGAGGCAGCTGGCCGGCGTGTTCTCGCGCGAATGGTGTGTGCCGATGGCCGAGGTGCTGCGCAATCTCGGCTCGGAAAAAGTCTGGGTCGTCCATGGTTCTGACGGACTGGACGAAATCACTACCACCGGCCCGACATTCGTGGCGCAACTTGACGCCGGCAAAATCGAAACGTTCGAAGTGACGCCGGAAGATGCCGGCCTGAAACGCGCCAGCGCGGCCGATCTGAAAGGCGGCGATCCCGCGCATAATGCGCAGGCGCTTCGCGATGTGCTGGATGGCGTTCAATCGGCTTACCGCGATATTGCCCTGCTGAATGCGGCGGGCGCGCTGGTTGTTGCGGGCAAAGCTGCTAATCTCAAGCAAGGCGTTGCGCAGGGCGCTGAGGCAATCGCCAGCGGCAAGGCCAAAGCGACTTTGGCGAAGCTCGCCGAAGTTTCAAATCGCAAGTAAGCGCAACAGGATCGGGCAAGCTCACCTCATGGCTGACATTCTGCACAAGATCGAAACCTACAAACGGCGCGAAATCTCCGAAGCGAAAGTGCGCATGCCCCTCCACGCTCTGGAGCGGCAGATCCGTGATCAAACGCCGCCGCGCGGTTTTGCCCATGCCATCGACGAAAAGATTGCCGGCGGTGATCTTGCGCTGATTGCGGAAGTGAAGAAGGCCAGCCCGTCAAAAGGTCTGATCCGCGCTGATTTCGATCCGCCGAAATTGGCACAGGCCTATGAAAAAGGTGGCGCCACCTGCCTGTCCGTTCTCACCGACGAGCCTTCGTTTCAGGGCAAGCCCGAATTTCTGACACAGGCGCGCGCGGCTGTTCATCTGCCTGCGCTGCGTAAGGACTTCATGTATGACCCCTACCAGGTCTATGAAGCCAGAGCCTGGGGCGGCGATTGCATCCTCATCATCATGGCTGGCATTGACGATGACACCGCGCGCGAACTTAACAAGGCCGCCCATGATCTGAAAATGGATGTGCTGGTCGAGGTCCACAACGAGGAAGAACTCAAACGCGGCCTGCGTCTGGAAACCAGACTCATCGGCATCAACAACCGCGATCTCCATACGTTCAAGACCTCCCTCGAGGTCAGCGAGAAGCTCGCACCGCTGGTTCCAAAAGACCGCATCATCGTTGGCGAAAGCGGCATCGGCGGCCATGAAGATTGCATCCGTCTTGCCCGTACCGGCATTTACAGCTTTCTCGTCGGTGAAAGCCTGATGCGTCAGGACGATGTGCGCGCCGCCACGCATGATCTGTTGCATGGCCATCCGGTGGAGAAGCGCAAGCCGGTCAAGGCCGCCACATGACCGGCCTGACGCATATTTCTGCCTCCGGTGAAGCGCATATGGTGGATGTCGGCGACAAGGACATCACCACGCGCATCGCGCTGGCGGAGGGTTGCGTGGTGATGAAACCGGAAACGCTTGATCTCATCATCGCGGGAGACGCAAAAAAGGGCGACGTGCTCGGCACTGCGCGCATTGCGGGCATTATGGCGGCCAAGCGCACCCATGAGCTGATCCCGCTCTGCCACCCTCTGGCACTCAGTCAGGTCGTGGTTGATCTCGTTCCGGACAAGTCACTGCCCGGTGTGCGCGTGCGCGCAACAGCGAAAGTCAGCGGCAAGACGGGTGTGGAGATGGAAGCACTCACCGCCGTCAGCGTTGCCTGCCTGACGATCTATGACATGGTCAAGGCCGCCGACCGGTTCATGCGTATTGAGGGCATTGGCATGGTGGAAAAATCCGGCGGCAAATCCGGCGATTGGAAACGGGAGGAGTAATGGCCCCCTCGCCCATGCTGCCCGTCGCTGAAGCCCTGCAACGCGTTCTCGACAGCGCGCAGCAACCTCTCGAAACCGAATATGTGCCGCTGGCGCAGGCGCTCGGGCGCAGGCTGGCCGAAGACCTCCGCGCCCTGCGCACTCAGCCGCCCTGCCCCATTTCCGCAATGGACGGCTATGCGGTGCGCCGCGCCGATATCGAAAATGTGCCTGTCGACCTCACCTTGATCGGCTCCAGCGCCGCCGGCCATGGTTTTGCCGGCACGCTCAAGCCGGGCGAAACCGTCCGCATTTTTACGGGCGCGCCTTTGCCAGCTGGCTCCGACACCATCGTCATCCAGGAGGATACGGAAGTGGCGGGCAGCGCCATAACCATGAAGGAATCCGAGCCATTGGGCCGCCATGTGCGCGTGGCCGGGCTCGATTTCAAAACCGGTGACGCTCTGCTCCCGCGCGGCCGCCGCTTTGGTCCGAATGAGCTGGCGCTCGCTGCCGCCATGAACCATGCGCAAGTGCCTGTTGTCCGTAAACCCCGTGTCGCCATTCTCGCCACGGGCGATGAACTCGTGCCTCCAGGGGTAGAGCCCGGTCCGGATCAGATCGTCGCGTCCAATAATTTCGCTGTGGCTGCACAGGTCGTGAATGCGGGCGGGGAACCCGTGGATCTCGGCATCGCCGGTGACAATTACCCCGCCATCGAAAGCGCAATCCGCCGCGCCCGCGATATGGGCGCAGACATTCTCGTGACCTTGGGCGGCGCTTCGGTTGGCGATCACGATCTGGTTCAGGCGGCGCTCAAAAACGAGGGCATGGACTTGGGCTTCTGGCGCATCGCCATGCGGCCGGGAAAACCGCTGATGCATGGACGCATTGGCGAAATGCGTGTGCTGGGCCTGCCCGGTAATCCGGTGTCGGCGATTGTGTGCGCAAAGCTGTTTCTTGAGCCGCTAATCGGAAAGCTCACGGGCGATCCGCAAGCTGGCGCTGATCCCTCAATTCCCGCCATCCTCGGCGCCGACATGGGCAAGAACGATACGCGCCAGGATTATGTGCGCGCGCGCGTGACCGGCCGCAACCTCGGAATTCCCGTCGCTACCGCCTTCAGCAAACAGGATTCCTCCATGCTAGGCGTATTGGCCGAAGCGCAGGGACTGATTATCCGTGCGCCGTTCGCTGATCCTGCGAAAAAAGGCGAGGCATGCCGCGTCATTATGCTCGGTTAACCCGCCTTGCTTTCGCCTGCCCGCGCCCTACGATCCCAAGAGAACTAATAAACGGAGCATTCAGCCGATGCGCGCCTGGTATTTTACCGAATTTCCCTATCCTTACCTGCCGCCGTTCGAGGACGTATCCTCCATCCGCGTGAACCTGCCCAGCAAGCATTTTGATCCGCGCATCGGCGCTGATCTCTATAACCGCTACCTCGACGAGCACATCATCGCCGATGAAGCCGGACTCGATCTGATGGTCAACGAGCATCACCAGACCGCCACCTGCATCAACGCGGCGGCCACCTTGTCGCTCGCCATTCTGGCGCGGCAGACAAAGCAGGCGCGGCTCCTGATTCTCGGCAATCCCATTGCCAATCGCGGCGATCCCATCCGCATTGCCGAGGAAATGGCGATGATCGACTGCATCAGCCATGGCCGGGTGGAAGCAGGTTTTGTCCGCGGAGTGCCCTATGAGGTCTTTGCCGCCAACACGATTCCTGCGCAGACGCTTGAACGCCTGTGGGAGGGTGTCGATCTCTGCGTGAAGGCCTGGACCACCACCGATGGCCCTTTCAACTTTGAGGGAAAATTCACCCACAAGCGCGCTGTCAATCTCTGGCCCCGCCCCTATCAGAGCCCGCACATGCCGGTCTGGGTGACCGGATCAAGCGATGTGGGCTCGGTGCGCACCGCCGCCTCAAAAGGCTTCGTCTTCGCGACCTTCCTGCAGCCCTATGCGAAGGTGCGCGAATTGTTCGACGCCTATCGCGGCGCCTACAAGCCCAACGGGCAGCCGGGCGGCGGCGGCGTCGCCTTCATGCCGCTGATGTATGTGGCCGATAACGAGGCGGATGCAGAAGCAGGCGCGCGCGAACTCACCTGGTATCTCAAGGCAAAAGTCGAGCCGCAATTCCGCAATCCCCCGGGATACGCGCCGGTTGCGGCTAATGTCACAGGATTGCGCGGCGCTGACGTCCGTTCGCGCACCAACGACAGCTTGCGTCAGGTTACGCTGGAACAGCAACGCGATCTGGGCGTCGTCATGTACGGCACCCCGGATCAGGTTGTGAAGCAGATCGAGCTGGAATATGAGCGCGTCGGCGGCTTCGATCATCTCATCATGATGATGCAGGCCGGGTTCCTCGATCACAAGCGCACCGTTGCCAACATCAATCTATTCGCAAAAGAAGTCTATCCGCGCATCAGGCATCTTACCGGCACCAGCGAATTGCGCGCAATGAAAGCGGCGGAATAGTTCGTAGCCTCAAAACAAATGCAGGCTCCAGTTCCCCGGGGCCTGCATCGTATTTGTTACCCAACTTGCAAGTACAGGTTAGTTCATTCAGCCACCCAGCTGAAGTTTTGCACCTTACAGAATTGGCCATCGTTGTTGTTGTCATTGTTGTTGTTGTTGCTGTTGTTCCAGCCATTGTACCAACCGTTCGCTGGCTTGGGCCGGATCGTGACATTGAAATTGCCCGCAACTGCATCACCGACAACCACCGCATCAACCGCACTGCCCCTACCGTCAGTTACGCTGGTGATCGTGATTGTGGGTGTTTTGCCGGAACGAAAATCGCATTTGGCGATGGATACAACCCGGCTGGCTTCATCGCCGCAACCAACGTCGAGGTCGCTGACGTCTGTAGTGCCGGTGCAATCATCCGCAAAAGCGATGGACGGGCTGGCGATCAAAAGAAACGCTGCACAAATCTTGCTGAGTGTTTTCATGGCTAGTCTCCTTAAGTCCTGTGTTTTGATTTGAAGGTTGGATTTCTTGCGCTGATTACTTGGTGACACGGAGTGTGCCGATGGAAGATCCGATAGAAGCGAAGGCGGTGTTCAAAGTCGCCTGGCTATTCGGAGCGTAGTAATATTCCGGCTTGGAGGCACAGTATTGCAGCAGCGCCAGGGCCTGAGCATCCATCGGATCACTGTTGACCGAGAAGGCGATGGTGTAGATCTTGACGTTTTGCGCCTTGGCCGCATCGCATGACAACTTCACAAGCTTATCCATGGCGTCACGGGCCTGCGCGTCTGTCGTAACGTTCTGGTTCGTCGGCGGCAGCTTGCCATTGGCGCTCTTGTAATAGCCAAGTGCCGAATAGTCCGAACCGTTCAACGCGTTGGCGGCGCTGTACCAGGTGTTCTGACCGTCTGTCATGAGCACGATGACCTTGTAGTTGTTGGCCGTTCCATAAGGACGGCCATCGCCGAAGGGCGCATTTGGCGAAATCGTACGCCAGCCCCACATGAAGCCTTCGTGGATGTTGGTTGTGCCGCCTGCCGTCAGGCTGGTGACAGTGGTCTTAAGCGCAGTCTTCGTCGTTTGCAGACGAACGAGTGGCTTGGATACGCAATAGGCATTCGGGCCATATCCAGAAGATGTAACCTTGCCCTTCGCCTGCTTGTATTTGCACAGACGCGATTGTGCCGTCGTCTGCGTCGCCGTCGTATTGTCATTCGCCGGCGTGGTGGAGCAGAAGCCTTTATCGTCGAGATAGCTGTTGTTATAGGTCGCGTCCGTCACCGTCGTCGTCGTGGTCTTGCCATTCTTCGTCGAGGTCACTGTATGCGTGGGGTTGGCAGGCTCGTCCGGCGCCAGCATCGGCACAAACTTGCTATCAGCATTGGAGGCCGTGGGAGCCGCGTCGGAAACGTTCAGCGGATATGGCAGGGACTCAACGCAGCCCCCCCAGGCCCAGCCGGAATTCTGTGCACTCATCAACGTGTACAGCGCGAACCTGTTGCTGGCGATTGTGCTGTCGGCCGCAAACATTGGGCTCTTCCAGTGCCAAGACGATTGCGCTGTCGTATCCATCCAGCTCGCCGTGGCATAGGTCGTACCGACGTTCACAGACGGCGCAAATGGCACAACGGACATTTTGGTTCTGGGACCCGTCGCAGCAGAATCATACATTGAATCGATAAAGCTGTTGGCTGCGTTCTTCATGGACGTCAGCTTGGATTGGCCGCCGTTGTCGGCAGAACCCATAGAGCCCGTGGTATCCAGCACGAGCGCGATCTCGAACGTACCCGCTGCCACTTGGGCGCAGGAATTGGCGCCTACGGTGATTGTTTTGACGCCTGCGATGCTCATCAGCGTCGTTTTGACGGCCATGGTCGTCTTCACGCAAACTTCGCCGGTCGTTGAATCTACCGAAGGTGACCTTGCCCCCAAGTTTTATCCAGTTGTGAGTTCGTATCTGGCGTTTGGTTTGCCCATTTGGGCGGGTTGAGCGCCGGGCTCTGGCGCGGAGCTTTTCATGTTGCGCAGCGCCTGAGCCCGGCGCG
>CANJJI010000144.1 GCA_947474545.1 Beijerinckiaceae bacterium
ATCGTCCAATCCCTCCCAGCATTCAATAAATTTGTCCAAAATATTCTCCCGCGCCGTGATTCGTTCACGGCCCGGTAGAATCCATCTCAAGCAAAACGTAAAATCAGCGCCCGAAACAGCACGCTATTTCAAATGCGATTCCCCTGGGTCATATGCCCAAGGTCATATCACTCGCGCACAATGATGATATGCAGTCGCCGTGGTCCATGGGCGCCCAGCAGCAGCTTCTGTTCAATATCAGCAGAACGTGACGGACCCGTGATCAGGTTGACTGTCCGGGGCATCTCGCCTTTGCCATAAGCCTTGCGGATGGCCGCCAGAGCATCCTCGTACGTCGCGACAACGCCAGCAGCTCTTAAAATAACGATATGATTGTCGGGAAGAAAATTCAGCGTCGATGGATTGTGTGGGCCCGAGACAATAACCAGCGTTCCTGTTTCCGCGACGCCCGCCTCTGCGTGACTCACCGCGTTGAGATCATCGCCATTTGAAGGTCCATGCGAAATCGTCAGTTGAGTCCCGGCCCATGGCAGGGCGGTCAATCTGTTGTCTTCGCCCATGCGTAATGTCGGCGGGAGATTTTGATCGCGAAGAAAGCGCGCAATTTCCTGCGGGATATTTGCAGTCCCATCGACAAACGTAACCGTGGCCGAAACGCTTTCTGCCTGCATCTTGAACGTGTTGCAACGTTTGACGCTATCGCCTTCGCCGCGTTTCGGCCTGATGCCGGCGCGGGCCTGTTCGATGCGATTGCGCACAATTGCGCCGCGCGCTGTGTCTTCGGCGCGTACGCCCAGAGAGCGGCGGATGTTGGAGAAGATTTCGTCGCGGGCGCTCATTTGCCGCCTTCCTGCTTCTTCCATTGCGCCTGAAACGTGCCGCCCTGCGGTGCGGGCATGTCGCGATAATCAGTCCAGCCTCCAGCCAGCGGAAGCCATTTGAAGCGGCCTTTCGATCTACCGGCCAAAGCAAGAAGCCGCATGGCCAGCGATGTGGCGAGTCCATACAAACGTGGGCGTTTGGCGAAAAACGCCCAGAGGCCCAGCCCGTATCGCGCGCTTGCCGGCGCAAGGTGCCGTTCGAATTCCCGCTCGCGCCAATGGCGCATCAGCTTGGGTAAGGGAATGCGCACCGGGCAAACGCTCTCGCATCGCCCGCAGAATGTCGAGGCATTCGGAAGATGGCCGGCCTTATCAACTCCAATGAGAGATGGCGTCAACACTGCCCCCATCGGGCCGGGATAAACCCAGCCATAAGCGTGGCCGCCGACAGCGTGATATACGGGGCAATGGTTCATGCAGGCGCCGCAGCGGATGCAACGCAACATGTCCTGGAATTGCGTGCCCAGCATGTTAGAGCGGCCATTATCGACCAGCACCACGTGATATTCTTCGGGTCCATCAACATCGCCAGGCCTGCGAGGTCCGGTCGAAAGCGTTGTGTAAACCGACATATCCTGTCCGGTCGCCGAACGCGCGAGAACACGCAGCATGGCTGATGCGTCTTCGAGTGTCGGAATGATTTTTTCAATTGACGCCACGACGATGTGTACTTTGGGCAGCAATTGCGTGAGGTCGCCATTGCCCTCATTGGTGACGATGATCGATGTGCCTGTCTCAGCCACCAGAAAATTTGCGCCGGTCACGCCGATGTCGGAAGCCAGAAACTTGCTGCGCAGAATGGCCCGAGCTTCAGCGAGCAGAGTCTCGGGTTCTTCGAGATTGCGGTCCCTGGGCAGATGCGTGTGAACGCGGCGAAACTCGGCCTCTACATCTTCCTGATTGAGATGTACGGCGGGCGCGATGATATGCGAGGGCGCTTCGCCGCGCAGCTGGATGATATATTCGCCCAGATCGGTTTCGATCGCGTTCATGCCATTGCGTTCAAGCGCAGCATTCAGACCGATTTCCTCCGATACCATGGACTTGCCTTTGGTGACGGTTTTGGCGCTGCGCTCTTTGGCAAGATCGACAATGATCTGGCAGGCCTCTTCGGAGGTTCGCGCAAAATGCACATGCCCGCCGGCCGCAAGAACCTTATTTTCATAGGCTTCCAGATAAAGGTCGAGATGGACGAGCACATGATCGCGAAGGTCGCGCGCCTGGTCGCGCAGAGCTTCGAACTCCGGAAGATTTCCGGCGGCGGCAGCACGGCGTTCGATAAAATTCAGCCGGACGTTGCCGAGAGCCTTCTGCAATTGCACATCGTGCAACGCCTGATGCGCATTTTGCCTGAACTGCGGCGATGTGGATTGGACGCTCATCCTGCCTGCTTTATTTTGATGACCAGTTGAGAATGCTCATGAGATTGCTGCTGGCGTCGGTCCATACAATGCCCGAAGACGTGTCCCGGTCGCGCCATTCGGACGCCAGCTTCTTCACGTTGGGCAATTCGAACAGGCCCTTGTCTTTCGTGTAGAGCGCCCAGGAAATCGGTTCGCGGCACCCATCCTCGTCGCGCTCGCGCGTCTCGAACCAGCGTACATCCAAATCCAGAATTTTGGCCATGCCGCGATGCAGCGGCGCCATCTCGAACGTACTAATCTCGAAGTTGATAGCGATGATGCCATTGGGCGCAAGATGTTGCAGATAGATATCGAAGGCCTCTTTTGTCATCAGATGCATGGGGGGCGATGCGCCACGGAAGGCGTCGATCACGAGCACGTCAAACTGCTGAGGCTGCTTGTCCTTGAGCTGACGTTCCAGGACAAGGCGGCCATCGCCAAGCAACACATCGGCTTTGGCCTTGCCGTCTTGCAAGAAGGTGAAATAGCGGCGTGTCAACGTTTCTACAGCAGGGTTGATTTCGTAATAGCGGATGACGTCGCCGTCCTTGCCCATCGCCGCCAACATGCCAGCGCCCAGGCCGATGATGCCCACACGCAATGGCGCGCCGGGATTGCCTGACCGGCGCTTGGCATGGTTCATCATCGCGATGCCTGCGCCGCTTTCCTCGTCGAACGCGCAAAGCGGTCTCATCTTGATGGATTTGTCCTGCCATTGCGAACCCTGTTCAACGCCCGCCTGTGTAATAAGTATTTGGTGTTTTTTCGGCTGGTCTTCGTCTTCCTGCGAGATTTTTACGACACCATAAAAGTTACGTATGCGCTCGATGAGCTCGTATTCGGGATCGAGTTCGCTGTTGATGGACCCCGCAGTGGCGCCGCCCAGTAGAAGCAACGCAATTCCAGCCACGATTGGACGTTGTGCGCTCGAAATTTCGGAAGCACGCGCGATCAATGCGACGGCAAGAATACCGATCAACAAGAGCACCAGCGGGTGTTCGAAATAATCCCGCAAGGCAACAGGTGCGATGAGCGCCACGAATATGCCACCCAGGGCGCCGCCAAAAGAAATCGCAAGGTAGAATTTCGGCAAGCGTGCGGGTTCCGGCTGCAAACGCACCATTTCAGCATGGCAGATCATGCAGCCAAAAAACATGGTCGCGCATTGCAAGGTCAGCTGAATAATCATCTCCCGTCCGCTGTCGGGCGAGGACGACCAAGTGGCTGCTACCGACAGGGCAAGAAAAATCGCAGAAAACCATATGCGATTGTAAAAGCGTTGATGACCAAAGGCGATCACGAAGGTCAGGAGATAAAGGCTGAGTGGCGCAATCCACAGGAACGGTATCACCGCCGACCATTGTGTGATGGCGTTTGTCGTCGCGAGCAGCAGTACGGAGCCGAGCATCGAATAGACAACCCACAACGTCAGATGGTCACTTTTACCCGGTTGGCTTGTGGCTGGATTCACAGCCGGCGACGCCTCTTCGCCTTTGTGGCTGATCGCAAACCAGGCGCAGCTTGCAAACAGAATTGCATAGACCACATACGCCCAGGACCACATCACTGTCTGCTGTTCACTCGACATCACCCGCTCGAACAGGAAGGGATAGGAGAGCAGGCCAACGAAAGAGCCGAGATTGGATGCAGCAAAAAAACGCGCGGGATCAAGATCAGGCGCGATACGCGCCAGCCAGCGCGACAGCAGCGGCGATGTAGTCGCCAGCGCCATATAGGGAATTCCCACGCAGACCGCGAGCAACAGCACGATGCGCCAGGTTGGGTCAGAAGCGTCTGCGGGCTTCCACACATCCGACGGCGTGATCGGCAACAACACCAGACTGAGCGCAAGAATCGCTACCTGCACTTTGGCCTGTGTCGGTACTTTGAACGGCAAGGTCACTGCATAGGCATGGGCGTAGCCTGCCAGGAGCGCCACTTGAAAGAACAACATGCAGACGATCCACGTCGTCGCGCTGCCGCCGAACCAGGGCAGGATGAATTTGGCAAGAACCGGCTGCACCTGGAACAAAAGAAAACCCGCCAGCGCCATGGTCGTGGCATAGGCAGCGGCAATAACGGTTCGCGAATTCATATTTGCATTCCCCCGGTTTCCGGAAAATTCAATTTGCGCGGTGCGTTACATGCGGCGTATGGGCGCGCCAATGGGCGGCTCGGTTGTCATCCCCGCCAGCACTTCTGCCACATGCCGCACTTCTATTTGGCTGCCATTGCGTGAAAGCTTGCCAGCCATATTCATCAGGCATCCAAGATCGCCCGCCAGCAGGACAGGTGCGCCAGCGGCGGAGATGTTTTTGGCCTTTTCGCTGACGATAGCATCGGAGATCTCGCCGTATTTCACAGCGAAAGTGCCGCCAAAGCCGCAGCACACATCTGCGTCCTTCAACTCGACAAGTTCGAGGCCATTGACAGTTTTCAGCAATCCACGCGGCTGATCCTTGACGCCCATTTCGCGCAGCCCCGAACATGAATCGTGATAGGTGACGCGGCGCGGATAGCTGACCGTGACGTGATCATATTTCATCACATCTGTCAGAAAGCTGATCAGTTCATGCGTTTTTTCTGCGAAGGCACGCGCCCGCGCCGAAAGGCCGGGATCGTCAGCAAATAATTCGGGATAATGATGCCTGATCATTCCGGCGCATGAGCCCGAGGGCGCAACGATATAATCGACGCCGGAAAACGCCTTCATAACATTTAGGGCCAAAGCGCGGGCGTCCGGCCTGTCGCCGGAATTATAAGCGGGCTGGCCACAGCAGGTCTGAACAGGAACGACGACTTCACAGCCCGCCTCTTCCAGTAGCTTCACCGCAGCAAAGCCGACGGAAGGCCGAAAAAGGTCGACCAGACACGTAACGAAAAGCCCGACGCGTATTGTACCGGGCGGGCCTGCAGTGACACTCAAAACCAACTCCCCCGCCGCCCCAAGGCAGCAAAAACTCTCACGTCACGACATTGGCAAAGCTGCCGTCCGGAGGCAAGCAGCGAGCGCATAAAGTCGAACAGAAGGGGCCGTCATCCCGGACGCCAAAAGCGATCCGGGATGACGGCCCTCCAAGGGCATGGACCCGATCCGTTAGATCTGTTCGGGCCGCACCTTCAGCAATTTCTCGGCATTGCCGTGAGCAATCTTTGCCTTGTCTTCGGCAGAGATCGGCAGCGCGTCGAGAAATTTGCGCGCCGGTTCATTGGCGCTGAACGGATAGTCCACCGAGAACATGATCTTATCGACGCCGAACACTTCCAGCAGCATTTTGAATGACGGCAGGCTGTAGAAACCGGCACAGGTGATGTGGACCTGATCGAATATGGCCTGGGCCGGGTGACGCTGCAGGAACTTGGGCACAACTGCCGCATAAGATTCCTGGAACCGCTCCATCATGGCGGGCAGCCCCTCGCCCTGATGGCCGATGATCAGTTTCAGCTTGGGGTGCTTGTCGAGCGTGCCGGAGAGCGCCATGCGCAGGATATGGACAGCCGTTTCCGCGTGCCAGCCGTAGCCTGCCCGCGCAAAAACAGTGGGGATTGGCCCAGGCAATCCGCTGTAATAGGCGTCGCGAACCGCCTTCTGGGGAATGCCGGGATGGACGTAGATCGGAACATCCAGCGCTTCTGCCCGGGCCAAAACCGGCTCAAAGCGGGGATCATCAAGGAACACGTCGTCTGTCGAGCCATTGACCATGCAGCCGTGGAAGCCGAGCTTTGTGACACAGCGCTCAAGTTCGTCGGCGGCGGCGTCCGGCGCAGTCAATGGCAAGTGGGCATAGCCCGCATAGCGCTTGGGTTGTTTAGCGATCTGCGCGGCGAGTGCGTCGTTCAATTCACGGGCAAAAGCCGGGCCCTCGGATGGCGGCAGCAAATCAGCTCCGGGGCCGGATGGACCCATGACTTGCAGACTGATTCCGTTGGCATCCAGGCTTTTGAGCCGTCCGTCGCCAAAATCTTCGAGCTTGGCATCGACATCGGGACGCACCGAGGGCAGGTGCGGCGGCGGATAACCACGCTTGATGACCAACGCCGGATCAATCCGCGATTGCAGGGCAGGAAAGGCAAAATGTTCTTCGAGAGCGACTATGCGCATGTTCCACCTTCAGGCTTGGCGCGGCATGCGCCCGGGTTAAAGCCGGACGTAATAAGCATAGCAGCGGCGCGGACGCTAGTTTGAACTGGCGGGACTATCGGGGGCTTGTGTTGTCAGGCTAAACTCCTTGTGATAGCGGGCGGCCAATCAGGCGGGCAAAATGGAAGACAGGTTTGGACAAAGTCTCTCCACAAGGAGCGATACTGCGCGCGATGCCTATATCAGCGGTATCGACCTGATGCTGGCAGCACGCCCTGGTGCCGAGCCATGTTTCGCGGAGGCTGTAGCTGCCGATCCTGAGTTTGCCCTCGGGCATATTGCCCGCGCCCGCGCGCTGCAGCCTCAAGGCCGCCTCGCTGAAATGAAGCAGGCCTGCGACACCGCGTGTGCGCTGGCGTCAAAGGCGGATGATCGTGAGCGCTCGCATATCGCGATAAGTGCGTCTTTTCTGGGCGGAGACTCCTCCGCTGCGCTGGATGCGTTGCGAAACCATATGCAGACCTATCCGCGCGATGGCTTTGTATTGTCGCTGGCTCTCGGCGTCTACGGCCTTCTGGGTTTCAGCGGAGCTGTCGATCATCACCGTCAGCAATGTGACTGGCTGGACTCGCTAGCGCCACATTGGGGCGAAGATTGGTGGTTTCTTGGTTATCGCGGTTGGGCGCATACGGAAAATGGCAACCCCTCGTTTGGGGCGCCGATGCTCGACGCCTCGCTCCAACTCCATGGCGCGAACGGCAATGCAGCCCATGGCCGCGCCCATGCGTATTACGAATTAGGGAGCACAGCAGAAGGCGAAAAATTTCTCGATCTTTGGCTACCCGGTTACGAGGAGGCGGGCTCGCTTTTTCCGCATCTGTGCTGGCATCTGGCTATTTTCGCCCTGCGCAATGGCGGTACGGAAAAGGCCGTTGAACTCTTTGACAGGCGGTTCAGGCCCTCGCTTGGCAAGCAGCCGCCCTTTTTCACTATTGTGGATACCGCCGCGTTCAACTGGCGTTGCCTGTTACGCAATGTGCCGCGCAGCAGCGGCGACGCCAGGGAGGTGGCGGCATTTGCGGGCCAACATTTTCCGCAGGGAGCAGGAGGCTTTGCGAATGTGCACATTGCTTACGCCTATGCAGCCGCCGGTGATATTAATTCCCTGAAGAAGCACATTACCAGAGTTGCATCGTTCGCCCGGGCAGTCGTGCACCCGTCTGCAGAGGTTGTGCACTTGATCTGCAAGGGCATAGGCAGCCATGCCGAAGGAAGATTTGATGAAGCGATCCACGATCTTGAAAAAGCCCTACCGGATTTGCCGCGCATCGGTGGCAGTCACGCCCAGCGCGATGGCGTGATGGAGACACTCGTGCATGCTTATTTATCTGCAGGGCAAGAGCAAAAGGCGATCGGCCTGCTTTGCACACGCCTTGGCCTTGCGTCTATCTGGTCAAATGCAGCAGCCTGAGTTAGGCAGTTGCCGGTTGTGTATCTGTCCCCCTGCAAAATAGTGATGGCAATGATCGGGTAGCAACGTCAATATGTAGATTATTGAGCCTCCGACGAAGGACGATCATGAGTTCGATATTGTTCCCAAAACCGGACCCCGGCATACTCGCCCGCCGCGACGAAATCATCGCCGGCCTGACTAGACTGCTGCCTTCTGAGTGCTTGATCACCAGCGAGGATGAGCGCCGGGCCTTCGAGACCGACGCTCTGACAGCTTATCGCCGCATGCCGCTCGCCGTGGCGCTGCCGCGCTCGACTGAGGAAGTTTCGGCCCTTCTGGCCTTCTGTGCAGCCGAGGGTGTGAAGGTGGTGCCGCGAGGGGCGGGCACGTCGCTGGCTGGAGGCGCTATTCCCCAGGAAGACGCCCTCGTGATCGCGGTGACCAAGCTCAACAAAATCCTGGACGTGAATTATCCCAACCGTACCGTGCGCGTGCAGGCGGGCGTCACTAATCTGTCGATTTCCGAGTCTGTAATGCCGGACGGATTTTTTTATGCGCCGGATCCCTCTTCGCAGCTTGCCTGCACGATCGCAGGCAATATCGGCATGAACAGCGGCGGCGCTCATTGCCTGAAATACGGCGTCACCACAAACAATGTTCTGGGTGTCAGGATGGTGCTGATGGATGGCACAATCGTCGACATCGGTGGCGATGCGCTGGAGGCACCGGGCTATGATCTGCTGGGATTAATTGTAGGCTCCGAAGGCCAGCTTGGCATTGTGACCGAAGCCACTTTGCGTATTTTGCGTATGGCCGAAGGCGCGCGCCCGGTTTTGTTCGGGTTTCCTTCGAGCGAATCTGCGGGTGCTTGTGTTGCCGCAATTATCGGCGCGGGCATCGTGCCTGTTGCGATGGAGTTCATGGACAAACCTGCCATCGCTATCTGCGAAGCCTTTGCCAAGGCTGGTTATCCCCTTGATGTCGAGGCGATGTTGATTATCGAAGTAGAGGGTTCTGAAATCGAGATGGAGACGCAACTGGCGCGCATCATCGAAATTGCTGGCAAACACGATGTACAGGTTGTGAAGGAATCCCGTTCTGCGATGGAAACCGCGCTGATCTGGAAAGGACGCAAGTCTGCCTTTGGTGCGACCGGTCGTGTCGCCGATTACATCTGTATGGACGGCACGGTGCCAACCGGGCAATTGTCCCATGTACTCAAGCGCACCGGTGAGATTGTGGAAAGTTACGGACTGCGCGTGGCAAACGTCTTTCATGCGGGTGACGGCAATATGCACCCTCTGATCCTCTATAACGTCAACGATCCAGCCGAGCAGGAACAAGCGGAAGCTGCCGGGATGGATATCCTGAAACTCTGTGTTGATGTGGGCGGATGTCTCACTGGCGAGCACGGCGTTGGCATCGAAAAGCGCGACCTGATGCGCCACCAGTTCACAGAAGCTGATCTTGCCCAACAGATGAGTGTGCGTGCGGTGTTTGACAAGGACTGGTTGCTCAATCCCTCCAAGGTCTTTCCGCTCGAGGGGAGAAATGCGGCGTGAGCACTCTTGTTCCGGAAAACGAAAATCAGGCCATCGAAATTGTGAAGGATGCGAAAGCGCGGCGCCAGCCGCTGGCCATCGAAGGCGGAGGTACACGCGCAGGTCTAGGCCGCCCGATGCAGACAGCGGCGATCTTGTCCACACAAGCCTTGAGCGGCATCATCTTTCATGAGCCTGCTGAAATGGTGATCCGCGCGCGTGCCGGCACGCCGCTCGCTCAAGTAGAGGCCGCGTTGGCATCGAAAGGCCAGGTGCTGCCCTTTGAACCCATGGATCATCGCGGTATCTTTGGGTCCGAAGCCGAGCCCACCATTGGCGCGGTCGCTGCTTGCAACATTAGCGGCCCGCGCCGCATACGCAATGGCGCGGCGCGTGACAGTCTGATCGGTGTGCGCTTCATTAATAGCGCAGGCGAGGCGATTAATTCCGGCGGCCGGGTTATGAAAAATGTCACTGGTCTCGACCTTGTTAAATTGCAATGCGGCGCATGGGGAACGCTGGGCCTGCTGACGGAAGTCACCTTCAAGGTCATCCCGGCATCCGAAACCGAGGGCGCTCTGGTGCTTGAAGGTCTGGACGATACAACAGCTATTGCAGCGATGTCGGCGGCGTTGGGCTCGCCGTTCGAAGTGAGCGGTGCAGCGCACGAGCCAGGCGCTCCCGCACGCACTATTTTACGCATCGAACATTTTTCGTCGTCGGTAGATTATAGACTTGGCGAACTCGAAAAATTGTTGTCGAAATTTGGAAGACCGCGAAGGCTCGATCGGCAGGCTTCTCAAGCCCTCTGGCGCAACATTCGCGATGCCGCGTCACTGAATGAAGATCGCAGCAAGGCACTATGGCGCATTTCGGTTGCTCCCTCGCAAGCGCCTCAAGTCATCACAACGTTAAGCGACAAGGGCCTCACCTTCGAATATTTTTTTGACTGGGGTGGGGGATTGATATGGCTTTCGCTTCCTGCTTCTGGTGATGCAAGCGCTGTTCAAATCCGCGCTGCGCTTTCCGGCACAAGCGGGCATGCAACACTGGTCCGCGCCCCCCTGGAATTGCGCCAGAGCGTTGAAGTATTCCAGCCACAGAGTATTGCAATGATGAAGCTGATACAGGGCGTCAAGGCAAGCATGGATAGCGCAGGAATTTTCAATCCCGGCCGCATGTATGCAGGCGTATGAACCGGTTGCGGAGATAGTTCACTAAAATGCAAACCACCTTCGCACCGGAAAAGCTTGCCGACCCGCAGATCGCAGCTTCTGAAAAGATCCTGCGCACCTGCGTCCATTGCGGGTTTTGCACGGCCACCTGCCCGACTTATCTATTGATGGGGGACGAACTGGATTCTCCGCGTGGCAGAATCTATCTCATCAAGGACATGCTGGAGAACGAAAAGCCGGCGACAGAGCAGGTTGTAAAGCACGTCGACCGCTGCCTCTCTTGCCTCTCCTGCATGACGACCTGTCCGTCGGGTGTACATTACCAGCATCTGGTCGATCACGCGCGCGCTTACATTGAAGACACATACAAGCGCCCGCTCAGTGACAGACTACTGCGGGCGATGCTCGCAAATATATTGCCGAACAGAAATCTATTCCGGCTCGCATTGATCGGAGCTTGGTTCGCTAAACCTTTTGCGCCGTTACTCGCGCGTTTGCCGTTTATTGGCAGCAGGCTCGCGGCGATGGTGGCGCTTGCACCGTCGAGCGCGCCTTCGCGTGCGTTGGAAACTGAGGTCTTCGATACGCCAGGATCCGGCAAGCGGGTCGTCATCATGGAGGGCTGCGCGCAGCCGGTGTTGCAGCCATCCATCAACGTGGCCGCGCGCCGTCTTCTCGCGCGTGCCGGTATAGAAACCATTGCAGCGCAGGGTGAGGGCTGTTGCGGCGCACTCGTTCATCACATGGGCCGCGAGCATGACGCGCTGGTCTTCGCCAAGCGCAACATTGACGCTTGGACAGCGGAAATTGAGGGCAAGGGCCTCGACGCTATTCTCATCACAGCCTCCGGCTGCGGGACCAGCGTGAAGGACTACGGCTATATGCTGCGTAACAATCCAGCCTATGCGCAGAAAGCTGCACGTGTGTCCTCGCTCACAAAGGATATAAGTGAATATGTGACAACACTTGATCTTGGCGCTGTGCTGCAACGCAAGAACATCACTATCGCCTATCATTCGGCCTGTTCGATGCAACACGGACAACAAATTAGCGTTGAGCCCAAGCGCCTGCTTCGCGATGCCGGCTTCACCGTGAAGGATGTACCAGAAGGCCATATCTGCTGCGGCTCCGCGGGCACCTACAACATTCTCCAGCCCGAGATCGCCGGCCGCTTGCGCGCGCGTAAAATCGGAAATATCGAACGGGTAAAACCCGACATTATAGCAACGGGGAATATCGGCTGTATCACGCAGATTGCAGGGGGAACGCAGATCCCTATTGTTCACACAATTGAACTCATCGATTGGGCGCACGGTGGGCCACTGCCGCCGGCACTGGAACTGGCAGGATTTACTGGCTAAACTGGAACCTCTGGAATGATCGGGCTTTGCTTGGAAATGGCGGGTTGAGCATGGCGAAGAAAAATACCCCTGCAAAAAAGGGCGCGAAGAAAGCCACAAAGAAGAAACTGTCAAAAAAGGTGGCCGCCAAATCAGCCAGTAAGAAGGTTGTCC
>CANJJI010000145.1 GCA_947474545.1 Beijerinckiaceae bacterium
CCAAGCGCGAACTTTCGACGCCCTATGGAGAACGCTTGGCGACATATGCCTCCTGTTCAAGGAAAATGAATGCTGGAACTTCTTCAAAGCGATGAGGTATGCATCCGATTAAACGTACGATGCTCTAAGTCCCAGATGATCGGCGATACTTGCCCCCGCATCTGCAAAGATCTCGCGCCTTCCGATCGAACGGCTCAATGCGCCTGTCAGCATGCCGATGATCGGGACATGTTCGCGCGTGTGATCCGTGCCTGGCCATGTGGGATCATTGCTGTGATCAGCGCTGACGAGCAGGAGATCGCCATCGCGCAGAAGCGGCAATACCTCGGCCATGCGAGCGTCGAATTTTTCAAGGCCCGCTGCATAACCCGCGACGTTCCGGCGATGTCCGAAATCCGTGTCGAGATCGACGAAATTGGCGAACAACAGACCGCCGTCCGGCAGTTGTTGCAAGGCCGGCAACATGCGATCAAACAGATCCATGTCATCGGCGCCCTTGATCTCCTCGCCAGTATTACGATGATCGAAAATATCGCCAATCTTGCCGATGCTTACGATGTCGCGTTTCGCTTCGGCCGCACGATCAAGAATATTGCCATAGGGTGGCGGGATCGAAAAGTCCTTGCGGTATGGGGTCCGTTTGAAATTTCCAGCATGCGTTCCCACAAATGGCCGCGCGATGACTCGGCCAATATGCAGGGGGTCAACAATCGTGCGAACGCTCCGGCATAATTTATAGAGCCGTTCGCGGCCGAAAGCTTCTTCATGCGCCGCAATTTGCAGGACAGAATCCACTGATGTGTAGACGATCGGCTTGCCCGTGCGCAGGTGTTCTTCGCCAAAACTCTCGATCAGCGCGACACCGGCGGCATGGCAATTGCCGATAATTCCCGGCAGATTGCCTGCCTCAACAATCGCTGCAACAAGCGCAGGTGGAAAGGCCGGTGAACCCGGAGAAAAATAGCCAAACGAAAAATCGGCAGGTGCCCCGGCGAGTTCCCAATGGCCCGAAGGTGTATCTTTTCCTTGCGAAGTTTCGACCGCGTAGCCAAACAAGGCATGCGGATGCAACGGCGCATTGAAACCCGGCAAAGGCCTGCCCCGAGACAGCGCGGCAGCTCGTCCGAGACCAAGAGAATCCAGCACCGGCATGCGCAGCGCAATAGCTTCCGCAATGTGCCCGAGCGTGTCTGCACCCTCGTCGCCGAAAGACGCGGAATCATGCGCGCTGCCGCACCCCAGTGAATCCAGCACAATGAAAATGGCGCGCGCCATTTATTGCGCCACCACGCCGCTGGCGTCCGCTTCAATATTGAATGCGGCGGCGAACAGAGCGCGCGTATAGTTAGATTTCGGATGAGCGAAAACTTCAGCTGCCGGACCGGTTTCGACAACCTTGCCATGGCGCATCACGATGAGTTCAGACGCCAGTGCGCGCACGACTTTCAGATCATGACTAATGAACATATATGCCAGCTTCCGCCGCGTTTGCAGATCGCGCAAGAGATCGACAATCTGCGCCTGCACCGACATATCAAGGGCTGATGTCGGCTCATCCAGCACCACAAAGCGCGGCTCCAGCGCCATGGCGCGGGCAATAGCGATGCGCTGGCGCTGACCGCCGGAAAATTCGTGCGGGTAGCGATCCATCGCCGCCGGATCGAGCCCGGTATCAAACAAGGCGCGCGCAACCACGTCGCGGCGTTTGGCAAGGTTCATTTCAGGAAACTGGATCGTCAGGCCTTCCGCCACAATATCTGCGACCGACATGCGCGGCGACAGGGAGCCATATGGGTCCTGAAACACAACCTGCATATCGCGCCGGAGCGGACGCATCTCGTACGAGTTCAATCCGTCGATTCGTTTGCCTAGATAGGTAATCGGCCCTTCCGAGCGAATAAGGCGCAAAAGGGCGAGCCCCAGTGTCGTTTTACCCGAGCCGGATTCGCCCACAACGCCAAGGGTTTCTCCTTCACGAACCGCGAGAGTGATGCCATCGACCGCTTTGATATGGCCGATGGTCTTGCGCATCAACCCGCGTTTGATCGGGAACCAGACCTTGATGTCATCGCCCGTGACGACAGTCGTTGCGTCTGTGTCTGGCTTGGGGGGCTCGCCCCGCGGCTCGGCAGCTAGAAGCATTTTTGTATATTCATGCTGCGGCGCAGAGAAAACGTGTTCCACGGGACCAGCTTCGACAATCCGTCCCTTTTGCATCACACAAACATCTTCGGCAATCTTCCGGACGATGCCGAGATCATGGGTGATGAATAGCATGGCCATGCCGAGCCTGTCCTGCAGCTCTTTCAGCAATTTCAGAATCTGCGCCTGTACCGTCACATCCAGCGCCGTGGTGGGTTCATCGGCGATGAAGAGATCGGGCCTGTTGGCCAGCGCCATCGCGATCATCACGCGCTGGCGTTGGCCGCCCGAGAGCTGATGCGGATAGGAGCCAAGCCGCGTCTCCGGCTCAGGAATGCCAACTTCAGTCAGCAATTCTATAATGCGCTGGCGCACCATTTCAGTTTCATTCAAGCCGTGCAGCCGAAGGATTTCGCCGATCTGCTTTTCAATGGGATGCAGCGGATTGAGCGACGTCATCGGCTCCTGAAACACCATAGTGATTTCATTACCGCGCACCGCGCGCAACCGGGGCTCATCAGCATGCAGGATGGGTTCGCCTTTCCAGAGGATTTCACCTGTGGGATAACTTGCCGAAGTCAAGCCAAGAAGACGCACAACTGACAGCGCCGTGATCGATTTGCCCGAACCGGATTCTCCAACCAGCGCTAGGGTGCGCCCGCGCTGCAAGCTGAACGAGACGTTTTTAACGGCAAGCGTTTCCTTGCCGCCCTGGTGAAAGGCGATGGAGAGATCGCGGATTTCGAGGAGAGGTGAATTCTGATCGCTCATATCATCCTCACGCGAATGTCTTACGCGGATCGAAAGCGTCACGCACGGCTTCACCAATAAAGATCAGCAACGAGAGCATCAGCGCGATGATGCAAAATCCCGATAGCCCCAACCATGGCGCCTGCAAATGCTTCTTGCCCTGCAGCAACAATTCGCCAAGGGAGGGCGAGCCAGGCGGCAGACCGTACCCCAGAAAATCCAGCGATGTAAGCGAAGTGATCGACGAATTCACCACAAAGGGCAAGAACGTCAAGGTCGCGACCATGGCATTGGGCAGCACGTGGCGATACATGATCTTGGCGTTGGACAGCCCCAGCGCCCGGGCCGCATTCACATATTCAAAGTTGCGCGCGCGCAGAAATTCGGCGCGCACAACATGTACAAGCGAAACCCATGAAAACAGCAGCAAGACGAAGAGGAGAATAAAAAAGCTCGGTGCGAAGATCGTCGTGATGATCAGCAAAAGATAAAGATGCGGTAGCGATGACCATATTTCGATGAAGCGCTGGAAAATGAGATCGGTCCAGCCGCCGAAATATCCCTGAATTGCGCCTGCTGTCACGCCCACGACTGACGATATGCCCGCCAGCAACAGGCCGAACAACACCGAAATCCGGAAACCATAGATCAGACGCGCAACAACATCCCGGCCGCCATCGTCTGTTCCCAGCCAGTTCCAGTGCAGATTTTTGCAGGTTCCGCCCTCAATTTTGTAGCGTGCCTTGGCAACGGGCGCACAAGAGGAATCCTGCTGCAACCATGTAGGAGGAGCGGGAGCAGGCGTTGGCAGATTGTAATTCACGGTATCAAAGGAAAAGCGGATCGGCGGCCAGATGGCCCAACCATGCTTGTTGATCTCGCTGGCAATTTCGGGATGATCATAATCGGTCTCAGCCAGAAAGCCGCCAAACCTGTCTTCGGGATAATAGTTGAAGATAGGCAACATGATTTCGCCCTTGTAGGAGGCGATGATCGGCTTGTCGTTGGCGATAAACTCGGCAAAGAGCGAAAGCACGAATAGGGAAATGAAAATCCAGAACGACCAGTATCCGCGCCGGTTGGCGCGGAAGTTGGCAAGGCGGCGCTGATTGATCGGCGACAGGCGCGAAGACCGTTTGGGCGCTTCAGGTATTGCTACTGGCATTGCGACGATGGTGTCCATCTCACACCTCCCGCGTTTCAAAATCGATACGCGGATCGATCCAGGTGTAGGTCAGGTCAGACAACAGGTTCACCACCAGGCCCAGTAGCGCGAATATATAAAGCGAAGCGAATACGACGGGATAATCTCGATTGACGATGCTTTCATAAGAAAGCAGCCCGAGTCCATCGAGGTTGAAGATCGTTTCGATCAGCAGAGATCCTGTGAAGAAAGCGTGCACGAATGCGCCTGGAAAGCCGGCAATCACGATCAACATGGCATTTCGGAAGACATGGCCATAAAGCACCTGCCGTTCGCCCAGACCTTTCATGCGCGCTGTCATCACATATTGCTTGCGGATTTCATCGAGAAACGAATTCTTGGTGAGGAATGTCGTGGTGGCAAATGCGCCGATCGCCATCGCGGTGATAGGCAGCACAATATGCCAGAGATAATCGGCAATTTTCGCGGGAAATGACAAGTCAGCGAAGTTCTCAGACGTTAATCCGCGCAAGGGAAAAATTTGTACGAAAGATCCGCCTGCAAACAGAACAACCAGGAGAATTGCGAACAGAAAGCTGGGTATAGCATAGCCGACGATGACCACTGCCGAAGTCCATGTGTCGAAGGATGAACCATCGCGCACGGCCTTGCGAATACCAAGAGGAATCGAGATCAGGTATGACAAAATAGTCATCCACAATCCCAGTGTAATGGATACGGGCATTTTCTCGATGATGATCTCAAGCACCGGGCGGCCACGAAAAAACGAGCTGCCGAAATCAAAGCGCGCATAATCCCAAAGCATTTTGCCAAGGCGTTCATACCAGGGCTTGTCAAAGCCAAACTGTTTATTGAGCTCTTCCACCAATTGCTGATCGAGCCCCTGAGCGCCGCGATAGAGCTGATCGGCCGCGCTTTGTTGTTGTGCCGCGCCCAGATCCCCGCCACCGCCGCTGACGCGATTGGAGCCGGAATCCACGCCCTGAATCTGCGCCATCAAACGTTCGACCGGACCGCCCGGAGACAGCTGCGCAATGAGGAAGGATATGCAGAGAATGCCGAGGAGAGTCGGAATCATCAGCAGAATTCGGCGGGTGACATAGGCTAGCATTCAGCGGTCCTGCCCTTTGTTGCCTGGCGCCGCAGCGGCATCTTTCATGGCTATCCCAATGCGGCGTGCTTTTTCTTCATCCCACCACCAGGTGCCCGGCGCGCCGCTGCTGTATCTGGGCGACTGCGCAGGGCGGGAAAACACATCCCAATATGCAACACGCGATGTATCATTGTACCACATAGGTATCCAGTAGCGGCCAGCGCGTAACAAGCGGTCAAGAACACGCGCCGCAATCGTGAGTTCTTCGCGTGTTTTGGCGTTGGCTATCCGCTCGACCATTTCGTCGACGACGGGATCAGCCAACCCGATATAATTACGCGAGCCATTCATCTTGGCTGCTTGTGACGAATAAAAATTGCGCAGCCCATCGCCCGGAGTTGTCGAGCCGCCACGGGCCGCCACCACCATGTCGAAATCGAAATTGTCTACCCGCCGTTTGAATTGCGCAGCATCAACAACACGGATGCTCGTATTGATGCCTAAGCGCCGCAGATTTGCCTGAAACGGCTGCGTATGCGGCGTAAATGTCGTGTCGTTTTCGAGAAACTCGATTTCCAGCGGCTTGCCATCCGGCAAAATGAGTGCACGTCCGTTGCGCTTGCAGCCGGCAGCTTTCAACAGATCGTCCGCGCGGCGCAGGAGCTCGCGGTCAGAGCCGGAACTATCGCTTACCGGCGGCTCCCAGGGCGGCTGAAATACCTCTTCGGATATCTTGCCGCGCCAGGGTTCAAGCAATTTCATTTCTTCGCTATCGGGTACTCCCGCCGCCGCCATATCTGTATTCTGAAAGAAGGACGACGTGCGCTTGTAGGCAGAGTACATAATGTTGCGATTGGTCCACTCGAAATCGAAAACCAGGGCGATAGCTTCCCGCACGCGAGAATCCTGGAACGGCTTCCGGCGCAGGTTAAAATACCAACCCTGTATGGGCGCCGCGCGGCCCTGATAAAGTTCTTCCTTTTTCACGCGCCCCTGTTCGATCGCCGGAAATTTGTACCCGGTGTTCCAGATGCGCGCTGTAAATTCCTCGCGGTAATTCAAGGCTCCCGATTTGAAGGCTTCGAAGGCAATCTGCCGGTCACGGAAATATTCATAGCGTATGAATTCGAAATTGTTCTGGCCTATATTGACGGGCAGATTGCGGCCCCAATAGTCCGGAACACGGGCGAATTCGACATAACGGCCCTGTTCAAACCGCGACAGGCGATAGGGCCCGGACCCCAGGGGGATGTCGAGGGTTGGCGCCTCGAAATCACGATCCTTCCAGAAGGCCTGAGGCAATATGGGTAGCCCGGCCACAGTCAAATGGGCGTCGCGGCTGCGTTTGGGCAGAAATCGAACAAAAAGCTCATCATCGCTTTCGGCTTCGGCCTTGTCGAATTCACGCAATATCAGCTTGTAGCTCGGATGCCCCTTGGCTTTGAGAATATTAAAACTGAAGGCTGCGTCATGAGCCGTCAGTCTGCTGCCATCATGAAAGCGCGCCTCGGGGCGCAGAAAAAAGCGATAGCTCAGCCTGTCGGCGCTCCACCGCACCTTGCGAGCCACGAGTCCGTAAAGGGATGTCGGCTCGTCGCCGCTGCCACTCATCAACGTGTCGTAGATGGAATCTACACCGGCGGCGCCGGCCCCGCGCAGAACGAAAGTGTTGAAACTGTCGAAAGTTTCAAACGAACCATTGATGGCGCTGGTGTTGGTCACGTCCTGGACGAGCCGCCCGCCCTTGGGCGCATTTGCGTTCACATAGGGATAAAACTTGAAATCTTCCGGCAGGTCGAGGTCGCCAAAGGTGGAAAGGCCGTGGCTCTCAAATTCGCCGCCCTGCGCGAAGGTGGGCCATGGCAATGGCAGCACGCCGCTCGCTGTCAGTGCAGCTGTCAGTTTAAGCATCCGTCTGCGGCTGAGAGGCATTAGCGCGCGGTCCATCCGTCCATGCGAGGGCTTGCAGTGATTCGGGCCGATTATGTCGTTTTTTATGACTGATGATAGGCGGCAATAAAAAGGCCGGGCAAAAGCCCGGCCCTAGAGGGTCGACGCCAGCTTTACGTCCCCGGCGGCTTACTTCGGCATGGGCACGGGATTGTCGGAAAGCGTGCGAAGATAGGCCAGGACATTTGCCAGCTGCAGCGGGTCTTTCAGACCGGCAAATGCCATTTTCGTCCCATTCGCGTAGCCGCGCGGATTACCAACGAAAGCGACCAGATGTTCGAATGACCATTTGCCATCGGACTTGGCTTTGGCTTGAAGGGCCGGCGAATAGGCAAAGCCCTCAATTGAAGCTATCGGACGGTCAACAACACCATAAAGATTTGGACCAATGCCAGCTTTGCCACCCTTTTCGAGTGTATGGCAGGCCTTGCATTGAGACATCGTGGTTTCACCACGCTTGATGTCCGCCTTCGCCATCATCTCACCAAGCGGCATCGCAGGGGCTGCTGCGGCCGCTGGTCCACCGTGATCACCAGCAGGGGCAGCATCCGGCAGGGCATAGCCCGGCTTGGCGGGTGCGTGGGAAGCAAAAATCGTGTCTGAAAAGATTCCGATTCCCATCACGAACAAGCATGTGCTCAGGACGGCGAAAGCGATCTTGTTGAATTCAAGCGATTCCATATCGAACAGACTCCGCGCCTCTTTTTCCGCCAGGCGCTTTCTGCCAGGCGTCAGGGGAGGCGGCCAATGGGGCCATTTGCGCCGGTCTGGCGCAGGGTTGCCGGGTTGCTTAACCGCTTTGCCCGGTGCTTGGCAACACGTATAAGGCGCTACTTTTTGACGCCGAAACCCAGAGCGCCTCTCATGTCTAACCCGATCGTCCTTGTCCCCGCCCGGCTCGGCTCTACCCGCCTGCCGAACAAGCCCCTGGCCGACATTCAAGGCGCGCCGATGATCGTCCATGTCTGGCGCCGGGCGATGGAGGCCGGTGTCGGGCCGGTCGTCATTTGTGCCGATGCGCCTGAAATTGTTGCTGCTGTCGAAAAAGCGGGAGGAAGAGCCGTTCTCACCCGGCCAGACCATGCCTCGGGGTCAGATCGCATCTATGAGGCGATCACCGAAATCGATCCTCAAGGCCGCCATGACGTCATCGTCAATGTGCAGGGTGACCTGCCCACAATCGAGGCCGCAGCGGTGCGTGCCGCGCTCGCGCCGCTCAATGAGGAGGCTGTGGATATCGCGACGCTGGCTGCGGTCATCGTGCGCGATGAAGAGCGGAGTAACCCGAACGTGGTGAAAGTGGTCAGCACTGAAATTGGCGACCGGCGGCGGCGGGCGCTTTATTTTACCCGGGCGACTGCTCCCTGGGGCGATGGTCCGCTCTACCATCACATCGGACTCTATGCCTATCGCCGCGCTGCGCTGGAACGGTTCGTCAAGCTGCCCCCCTCTCCATTAGAATTGCGCGAAAAGCTGGAACAATTGCGCGCACTGGAAGACGGCATGCGCATTGACGTGGAAGTCGTCGATACCGTACCGCTGGGGGTAGATACGCAGGAAGATCTGGAGCGGGCTCGGCAAATGCTGGCCTGAGCGGGTAGGCCGCTTTTTTAATGATGAGGCGATCCTTCGTCCTGCCTTGCCGCTTTGGCCGTGGCCTTTTCAAATAACCGGCGGCGCCCTTCCAATGTCACGGAAATCGTCGACTGGATCAGGCAGGCGGCGTGCTCAGGAAGCAGGCTTTCAACAAATGCATTTTCTTCCTGTTCGCTCGCGATATCGCCGGACCAGCGCGACAGACAGAGCGTCTGCGGTTCAGCAAATAGTCCGGCATTTTCCAGACCAAGCGCCTGATCTGCGAAAACGCCATACAATATATATTCAGCAAATTGCGGAGTGCGCGCCAGGGCCACTCGCCAGTCTGTGCCGGCCAGCTCGCCGATGCGCGCAATCATCGCGATCAAAACCGAACGCCGCCAGACAACGAGCTGGTCAATGTATTCTGCATCATAGAAGTCGCTCGGCGGCAGACCGAGGAGCCGGCCCGCGGCCTCATGCCAGCGCCGGTGGAAGTTAGATTCAACTTTCTCGGGCTTCCTATAAATCCGGACGCGGCCATCCCGGACGAGGTCAGCGTATTTCAAAGGACGCACAAAGGCGTTGTCGCTATCGACATGGACAACAATTTGTCTGTCCGATGCCTCGGTGGCGGCAATTTTCATGATCTGTTGAGCGATCCAGCCGCGCACTGGCAGGCTGTAGGGTGTCAGATAGATATTCCGGCGCGGCAGGAACAAGAGCTTGCGCCAGCGCGGGCCCGGCATAGGCACGTTCCAGAACCAGCGCGGCAGCAAGGATTCCTGTGTGAGGATGCGCCGGCGCGTGTTTGCAAGTGGTGCAAACAAAGCCACATCCCTTTCCGGCACATAAAGCGTGTGACCAATGGACTGCGGGACAAACCGGTCAATGCTCTCGCAAAGCAATTTGCAGATTTCGAAATCGCCACTGAACGAACAGGTTACGAGGTCTGCCTTGAGATCGCCGTCTCCGCCAGGGGAGGGTGAATTGGTGTTCATGGCGCCCAATCCATCGGCTCCAGAGGCTCAAGGGTCGAACGAACCACCGCCGGCCGCTCAAAGCGTTCAGGATATTGCAGCATCTCCGTCACTTCGGTGACGTGGACTGCGAGATCTTCATCGAGGCGGCTTCGGCGGCCCTCACCGATGGCGCGCGCCAGCTCGGCCACCCCGCGCATAAAATCCATGGTTGGATAATTCTTTCCCGCGCGAAATTGCGGCGCACGGGCAGGTTTGACCCGTTTTGCGCCGCCCCAGCCGTTGAAGCGCCGCTCCATAAAGCGCGTCAGCCGCGAATTAGCGGGATGCCGCAACATCACCGGACACGCATAATCCCAGGGCTCGCGAAGCTCGAGGCTCCCACCTTCCCCGACAATGCGGAACCGGTGGTCATAAGGCGCAACAATGGAATTGGTGATCCGTGCGACGACGCCTTTGTCAAATTCGAGCATGCCCGTCGAGAAATCGGGAGCCGGATGATCTAGTGCAGGGTCAGTCTGCTTGCCGGGAATGAGAAGCGCGCTGAAGGCTGTGACGCGCCGCACAGGGCCAAACATCGCAACCAGCGGTGTTATCGCATAACCGGCGTGCTCTAATGTACAGCCTGTCTCGAATTCGCCGCGCGCTGGCCAGATGCGTCCACTGCGGCTGACCCATTGGCGATAATTGGCGCGATGGACCATGCCATCGTCGAGCTCCGCATAGGCCAGCACCGGTCGCCCGATTGCCCCGGCGCGCAGGGACTGCCACATGGTCTGCGCCGCTTCGCCGAGGATATTGCAGGGCGCTGCCGCCATGCGAACTCCGGCTTGCCGGGCGTGATCCCGCAATTCGATGGCTTGAACTGCAGTCATCGCCAGGGGCTTTTCAGTATAGACATGCTTGCCTGCAGCAACAGCTGCCGATGTTACGTCGAAATGGCTTTCGGGATCGGTCAGGTTGACGAGAATCGAGATCTGCGGGTCGTCCAGCAATTCGGCCAGAGAGCGATAAGTCCTGTCGCCCCAGCAGGCGGTAAAGGCTGTCAGCCTGGCAGGATCGCGATCATAGACCCCGCACAGGCGCAGCTCCTGCTCATGCAAGGCAAGGCATTGCCTGTACATGTCTGCTACATACCCGCATCCGGTTATAGCAATTCCTGGAGTACCGGCCGTCGCCATGGCTGTCATTTCTCTGCGCAGGACGCCTGCGGCCAACATATCAGTTGATTCATAGGTGGATGAGGTTGAAATATACTAAACAAGCCATGAACCTTTACCGGCGCAGGAGGCCGGATCCTTTGGATCCCGCCTATCTTCATCAAATCCTAAGAAAATAATGATGGTTTAAGCGATTAGACCGGCATTCCCGGTCTAGGGCCTGCGGCTGTCCAGGGGGCAGCGGCTTTCGGAGATGCGCCTCTCGTGAGCGATCTTGACGTCAGTGTTGTCGTGCCGGCCTTTCAGGCCGCATCGACGCTTGGCCGGACCTTAGACAGCTGCCTTCGAGAAATATCCGCACAAAACATAGTAGTGGTGTTGGATGGCCAGGACGAAGAACTTGAGCGTATAGCGAAGAATTCCGCTGAGGGCGTCCAAGTCCTCATACTGCCAAAAGGAAGTGGCGCGCCAGCCTGCCGAAATGCCGGATTCGCTCTCGTCAAAACGAAATACGTGATGTTTCTTGACGCGGATGACTATGTTGAAGGTGGCCTTTTGCAAAAATCTTGCGATGCCGCCGAGAAATCTAATGCGGATGTCGTATTCGGGCCGTTCTGTTTTGAAATGCCTGATGGCGTGAGCAAGTTTGTGGACAATGTTCAGCGTTATGTGCCACTGGAACCAGCAACTGTCATGCAACTCTGGCTTATCGGTGGATACACGCCGCCTTGTGCGGTTGTCTGGCGTAGTGGCTTTGTCCGGCAGCTCAATGGCTGGAACGAAGCACTGAAGAAGAACCAGGATGGTGATCTCATCTTCCGCGCCATGATGCGGGGGGCCGTCCTTGTTGCCTGCCCCACTGGTTTGGGTATCTACTCGCAAGAGGATAATCCCGGCCGTATTACGCTCCGCCACAACAGGGGAACCCTCGACTCGCAATTCGCGGTGCTTGAAAATATACGGACGCAACTACAGTCCTTAACCTTCGATCCACGCGGTGCCGTCGCGGGAGTGGTTGGAATTAGGTTGGCGTAGTCTCCGGGTTGTCCAACCCAATTGATTCTGGCGTTGAAGCGCCAGACTGGAGACCACGCCATGAACAAAGATACCACGAAGCCGGCCTACGTTGCAGGCGATAC
>CANJJI010000146.1 GCA_947474545.1 Beijerinckiaceae bacterium
AGGCCCATCTGCGAAAGGCCCAAGCGCGAACTTTCGACGCCCTATGGAGAACGCTTGGCGACATATGCCTCCTGTTCAAGGAAAATGAATGCTGGAACTTCTTCAAAGCGATGAGGTATGCATCCGATTAAACGTACGATGCTCTAGTTCGGACAAGACGCGAGCCAGAAAACACCGTCCGGCAGTGTATTTTTTTGATAAGATGCGTCCGGGCCGGGGGAGTTGCAAGTATGGACAGTGACCGTTAGCTTCTGCGCCAACCTTCAACCAGGGGAAAGCCCATGACTGCGACCGCCCTGCAGCGCAATGCGACGCTCGTTCAGCCCGCGACACGCGGCATACATCATCTCGCACTCTGTACCGATGACATAAAGAAGACGACCGAATTCTACACGCGCGTGCTCGGCATGCCATTGGTGCACGCGATGAAAGTACCCGCCGGACTTGGCACGGGCCCTGCCAACCGGGGCAATCCGCCCTATGAATCTGTTCGCCACTATTTTTTCGACATGGGCAATGACAGCGTCATCGCGTTCTTTGAAATTCCCAAAGGCAGGGAACCCGCTGGCAACCGCAACGCCATCGGCGCCATGCAACATTGCGCCTTCGTCGTGACAGTGGAAAAATTCCGCGCACTTGAAGAGCGGCTGAAGGCCAATAACGTCCCCTATGTCGGACCCTTGCCGCAATTGCCAGGTCTCGACGGCATCTATTTTTTCGATCCCAATGGCATCAGGCTCGAATTTGCATGCCAGCCAAGCGAAGGCGAAAATCCCATCGTCATTCCCATGATTGCACAAACAAGAGAAGAAGCCGCCAGCGAGTTGCAGTCACTGGAAGGGGTTGACGCATCATGGCTGGCAGAGATGACTAAAGCGCTGCCTGCCTGAGGCAGCTTTCAAAGCATCATTCCGTCCGTGGCAGGCTCCAGGGATTTTATACCAATGGCGAGGAGGCTTGATACCAGCGGCGATCAAGATTGACTCATCGCTTTGGTATTATGGGTCAATCAAAACCACCCTTGCTATTGCCGCTCTCACGTGGTCCCCAGCGTCGCTTCAATTAGCGCCCGCACCGCAGGCGTCACCTCCGGTGTAAGTCCGAAAAAATGTCGAAACGCCGGGCGCGCCTGATGCAGCAACATGCCCAGACCATCCACCGTGCGATTGCGGCGCAATTTCGCCCTGCGCAACAAATCCGTTTCGAGTGGAACGTAAACGATGTCAGCGACGAGCGCCTGGGCTTCAAGCCGGTCCAGTGCAATATCCAGCGGCGGTTGCCCTGTCATGCCCATGCTGGTTGTGTTGACCAGCATCGCCGCACCCGCCAGAAGCTCCGCTCTGTCTGCCCAATCGTGAACTGAGACCGGTGGGCCGAATTCCTGCGCCAGCGCGATTGCGCGTTCTTGAGTGCGATTGGTCAGGCGGATTTCGTGTACGCCTGCCTTGATCAGGCCGGCCAGAACGGCCCGCGAAGCGCCGCCAGCGCCCAGAACAACAACAGGACCGGCATCTGCACGCCAATGTGGTTCCGCTTCGAGGATCGATGCGGTGAACCCAAAGGCGTCGTAATTATAGCCGTCGAGCGACCCATCTTCAGCGACAACAACGCAATTGATGGCTCCGATTTGCCGCGCAGCGGGATCAATCCGGTCGACAATTTTCAGCGCTTCTTCCTTGAGAGGAATGGTGAGATTGACGCCGCTGTAGCCAAGTGAGGAAAGCGCACGCAGGGCTCTTTCCAGCGCCTCCCGGCGAACTTCAATGGGCGCATAATGACCTTCGATCCCATGCAGGGCGAGCCAGTAATTATGAAGTTTTGGCGAGCGCGAATGCATGACAGGATGACCCATCACGCCTGCGAGGAAATATTTGGTCTGGTGCGGCATGGGTGAAGTTTACGCCGGCCCATAGGCGCTGTCACGTACCCGCCATTTCCGGCCGGGAAGCTCGCGATTCTGTTTTTAATGTTGCGTTCACGCGGCGAACGCTATGGCTGATGCCGCAATATTGATGGCATTGCGCCATCTTCCGGCGCAGGGCGTCATTGCCGTACCAGAAGTTTTTCAGGTCGCCGCTGTTCTGGATTTTTGTGCCCGGGAAATTTGTGGAAAAACACAAGCGGGCCACGCCGAACATATCTAGCATGATATTCCGTTCGAAGGAATTGCAAATCAGCTTTTCCGTGCCCTTGCCCTGCCAGCCAAGCAGGGCGTCGCCATTGGCGTGCACACTGCGATGATACATTTTCACTGTTTCGATCCATTCGGGATCCAGATGTAGAGCAAATCGCGCATTGCAGAGTTCAAGTATGGCCGTGAGTTCCTTGTCATCCCGAATGATATTGCGATTGTAAAACTTGTCGTCCCTGTCGTTGCTGGCGTTGTCTTTGAGCGGTCCAAACATAGGCTGGAGAAAATTCAGCTTGAGTTTGTCCGCTTTCAAATCGTTCAGAACAAAACAATAGAAATCTTCCAGATCACGGTAATTCTGTTCGCAGATGATGGCCATGGCGTATATGCGTGTGCTCGCGCCCAGACGCTGGCGCGCAGCCAGCAGAAGCCTGATCGCGTTGACCGCCAGATCAAATGAGCCGGCCACACCGCGCGTATAGTCATGCACCCTGGCAATATGACTGTTGAGAGAGATGGTTATTTCACTTGGTCCTTCCGCGATCAGCCGTTCGGCAGTGGCGGCATCCGTGACCATGGTACCATTCATTACGGAGAAACATTTGAGGCCAAGTTCCCTGCATTTTTTCGTGACCGGCCAGTATCGTTCCGGATTCATAAGCGCTTCGCCACCGCAGATCACGATGGTTCCTGCTGGGTTAAGTGTAGAGAATTCTTCTATAATCGCGCTGCGTTGATCGACTGTGATAAGGCCCGGCAGCGCTTTTTCCTCACGCGTCCAATACATACAGGTCGTGCATTTCAGATTGCACTGCTGGTTGACGTCAAGGAACAAGAATTTCGGCGCCGTCACGTCAAAAGGCATTGCTGCGGGTAAGGTCTGCCGTGCAGATTCTCCTGCTTCGAATGCTGCACGCCGGCCATCCTGCAACATCATTTCGCGGAAGACAGGAATCCAGACGGCGGCAGGTCTGGAAAACCGTTTCTGCCAGTAATTCAGCTGCCGCCGCCATCCAGTCGGTTTGCTGGCTTCAGCTTCTTGCGCAGATACGTAGCCAAGGCGCACTTGCATAACGCCGGTTTGCCGCCAGTAATCGGCGACATATTTCATCGTGTGCCGTGCGGGACTGATCCAGTGATCCACCTGCGCCTGCGGCAGCCAGAAAGCTTTGACACCGGCGCGGCTCATTAGTTCGAAGAGCAGCGTTTCTTCACCGCCTTCGAGATTTCCATGGCCTTTGCGGCCGAGAGTCTCGTCAAAGCGCCTTCCGCCAAGAGCCGCCCGCCTGACCCCCATATTGGCGCCGAACGGGGATTCGAAGGCGTTCGGATCCAGCGGCCGCGAGTCTGGTCCCAACCAGAGTTGCGAATATGTTGTTGGCATATTCCGCAGGACATCAAGAACAACAGCGGCAGGTTCGCCCTCCAACCGGGCTAGAATGGCGCCGGCAAAACAGCCATATTCCCTGTTTTGCGAAAAAGCGTCGTGATAGGCCTCAAGAAATCCTGAGCAAACTGTAACATCATCGTCGAGAAAAATCAGATTGTCGCCGTGAAACGCGTCAAGGCCGCAATTCCTTGCCCGCGCAACACCAGGCTCGCTGACTTCAAAGATGCGTATAGGCAGACGCCCGGCGAACGCGGTGGCTATCTCCCGGCTGTTATCTGAACAGCCGCTGAGAACGACAAGAACTTCGAAATCAGCGTCAGCGGGGATGCGCATATTTGCAAGCGACTGGAGGGCGCGTCCCAGATAGGACGACCGATTATGGGTTGGAATGAGAATTGAATACTTCATCAGAATGATCCATATCCGGTCACAGACATACATTCCTGCAGGTAATATATGGGCGTTACCACATAGCCAATTCTACACGCATTGATGAATCTTCAAATTTATTTTTCCGCTCAAAGGCTGCGCATCGCCTGCTCGCTGTAACTCTCGATCCGCGACCATGCGCCGCCCGCCTTCAGCGCCTCGCGCCAGGAGGCGACGATGCGCGCGGTGATCGGGGACTTCTGCGCCTTGGTTTCCACGATTTCGAATGTTTTGGCTTGCGCGGCTTTCATCACATCGGCCGGAAAAGCCGTGACTTTCGCGCCCTTTCCGATCAGCTCGAGAATAGCAGCCGCATTCATGTGCTCGGCTTCCGCCAGTGCTGCGGAATGCTCTGCCTGACAGGCATTTTCGATGACGCGCTGAAGATCCGGCGGGAGCTTTGCGAATGCCGCCAGCGAGATCAGCGCTTCCCCCGCGCCATTGGGTTTGTTGAAACCGGGCATGTAATAATAGGGCGCGTGACGTTCGAAACCCATCGGGAGATCATTCACCGGCGCAAGCAATTCAACGGCGTCGATAGTTCCCCGTTCCAGCGAAGAAAATATGTCTCCGGGCGGAATATTCTGCGGCACGGCGCCCAAGGCTGCATAGACTTCTCCGCCCATGCCGGCGACACGGATGCGCAGGCCCTTGAGATCTTCAACCGAATTGATGGGTTTGCGGAACCAGCCGCCCATGGATGGGCCGGTGTTGCCAGCGAGCAATCCGCGCACCCCGCGCGGCTTGTAAAGCTCATCCCAAAGCGCCTGCCCGCCGCGATGTTCGATCCAGGTCTGATGCGCGAGCGGGCCCATGCCGAAAGGCGCCGTGGTAAAAAACGCTGCGCCCGGCAATGAACCATCCCAGAATAAAGAAGCCGTATGGCCCATTTCGACCGTACCGGTGGAAATGGCTTCCATCACTCCGAAGGCAGGCGCGATGGCGCCGGCGGGAAAAACCGTGACGTTAAGGCGTCCGTTGCTCATGCTGTTGATGCGCTGGGCGAGACGCTCTGCAGATACGCCGGGGCCCGGGAGGTTTTTCTGCCACGATGTCACCATACGCCAGTTGATGGCTTCCTGCGCAGACACGATCGACGGCGCGGCAACAATGCCTGTAGCGGCGGCGGCTATAAAGGCGCGGCGGTTAGGCAATGATTGTTCACTCATAGCGTTCTCCCTGCCGCAGATGGCGCGGCCATATTGATAAATCCAGGGAGGAACTGGCAGCTGATTCCAGCAACCGCCTCCCTTCGCTGGCATCACCCAGATCAGGTTCAAAGGGTCTAATCTCAGCCGCCAGTGATTTTACATCGACTGGCCGGCACCCCTGGCATAGCGTTACAATACTGTCACGTTCGGGGTGGCGCAAGCCATGATATTTGAACATTGTCAGCATTGACGCGCCATTTGTTTCCATGTGCAATGCAGCAACCTTTACTCCATGATTCTCAAGAGATTGCCGTTCATGTCCCGCACTGTCAGTTCAAACCTCAATTTCGCCACAGCGGCCGCAAACGCGGCGGGAGACAACAGTATCGGGAGCTTGCCCGAATGGAAGCTTGACGATCTCTATCCCGGCATGGATTCCGCGTTGTTCAAGACCGATCTGACGCGCGCCCTGCCCCTATGCTGCAGCTTTGCAGAGCGCTGGCGCGGCAAGCTTGCTGACATCGCCGGGTCGCCGGAGGCGAGCGAGAAGCTGTGCGCTGCCGTGCGCGAATACGAAGAGATCGAGGAATTGCTGGGACGCATCATGTCCTATGCCGGCCTGCTTCACGCGGGCGACACCACCGACACAGCCCGCACAAAATTCTACGGCGATGCGCAGGACAAGGTGACCGCCGCTTCGTCCGAAATGCTGTTCTTCACCCTGGAGCTCAACCGCATTGATGATGGGTTGCTCGACAAGGTGATGAGCGCCGGGCCGCTGGCCCATTACAAGCCCTGGCTGGAAGATCTGCGCAAGGAAAAGCCTTATCAGCTCGACGACAAGCTGGAACAATTGTTCCACGAAAAATCGGTGACATCTTACTCGGCCTGGAACCGGCTGTTTGATGAAACCATTGCTTCGCTGCGCTTCAAGGTGGATGGCAAGGACCTCGGCATTGCAGAAACCCTGAATCTTTTGCAGGGCAATGATGGCGATCAGCGCAAGGCGGCGGCGCTGGCGCTGGGCGATGTGCTGAAATCCCGCCAGACCACGTTCGCCCATATCACCAACACGCTGGCCAAGGACAAGGAGATCTCCGATCGCTGGCGCGGGTTTAAGGATGTCGCCGATTCCCGGCATCTGGCCAATCGAATCGAACGTGAGGTTGTCGAAGCATTGGTGAGTGCGGTGGAAGGCGCTTATCCCAGGCTGTCCCACCGCTTCTATAAGTGGAAGGCTAGGCAGCATGGCGTTGAGGTCATGGATTATTGGGACCGCAACGCGCCCCTGCCCCATTCCGATTCCCGTATCTATCGCTGGGATGAGGCGCGCGACATTATCCTGGATGCCTATGGCGATTTTGCAAAGCCGATGGCCGATATTGGCAAGCGCTTTTTTGACAATCCCTGGATTGATGCGCCGGTACGTCCGGGCAAATCACCGGGCGCTTTTGCGCACCCCACAGTGCCTTCTGTGCATCCCTATCTGCTCGTGAACTTCATGGGCAAGTCGCGCGATGTGATGACCCTGGCGCATGAGCTGGGCCATGGCGTGCATCAGGTTCTGGCTGGCCCGCAGGGCGCGCTGATGTCCTCAACGCCGCTGACCCTGGCAGAAACAGCGTCCGTCTTCGGCGAGATGCTGACCTTCCGCAAAATGCTCGACAACGCCAAAGACAAGGCTGATCGCAAGGCCCTTCTGGCTGCGAAAGTCAGCGACATGCTCAACACGGTGGTGCGGCAGATCGCGTTCTATTCGTTCGAACGCAAGATACATATCGCGCGCCGCGAAGGCGAACTGACACCCGATGCAATCAACGCGATCTGGATGAGCGTGCAGGCCGAGAGCCTTGGCCCAGCCATCCGCTTTGGCGCGGGTTATGAGACCTGGTGGGCCTATATCCCGCATTTCATTCACTCGCCATTTTATGTCTATGCTTATGCGTTCGGCGATTGCCTCGTGAATTCGCTCTATGGCGTTTATCAAAATGCAGCGCCGGGCTTTGTCGAAAAATACTTTGCGCTGCTGTCAGCTGGCGGGACTAAGCATCATTCTGAAGTATTAAAACCCTTCGGCCTCGACGCCCGTGATCCCGCCTTCTGGCAGATCGGGCTGAAGATGATCGAAGGGTTTATCGTGGAGCTGGAAGGGCTGGAGGGATAGGAGAGCGTCCTTCGATACCCGCCCTGTGCACCGCTCAAGTTGAGAGAGGTTGCAGCGCGTCCCGCAACAAGGCGTCATCGACAGGGGGAAAAGAGGCGCGAACGTGTTCGCGATTGCGCCAGTAGCATTCTACTTTTTCTTGCGTGCAAGCGTTTCGGGCCCGGCAGGAGCTGTGGTCACATTGGGCGGGGACGCCCATTTCCTGCACCAGAATGCGAAGGAAGGAATATTGCATGGGTGTAAGGGTGATCGTGTTCATCGCATGAACGCCCAGCGCCACGGCGGCGGCCTCTGCCTCGGGGCTCATCTGCTTCAGGCTGGCGTGGCGATGGCGGGCCAGATGTTCGTGATGTTGCGGGGTGAACCCACCGGACCGGGCCTTGAGCCGGGCTTGTTTGGATTGACGCCGTTCCTCAATAATCTCGTTCATTTTTTTTATGGGAAAATACTCCAACACTTTTGGCTCCGCCGTTCTGCTGAACGCGGAAGATCAAGCAAGGGCCACGGGACGCTGGTTCGCCGTGAAATGGGTAATAGGTGCTGGCTTGCCAGCGCCCCGTAGTCCGGCTTTTTCGGTTCCTGCCAAACCACTTGACGCCACAGTCGTATTGCTGGAGCGAAGGGAATTCAAAAAGGGCCTTGCGTCCCTCTTCGTACTGGCAGGCCGGTCCGGGAGGTTTGTCTTCGCTAGAGACAAGTCGCAGACGCCGTACCCATCCGCCGAAAACGACCGCTCGAGATCAGCCCCTTGCAGACGGGATTTAGGCTTATTTACATATATAGGAAAAATTGTTAATAACAAAACAGGGATGATTATAGGTGGCGATTTGAGAGGCGGCGTGGATTGGCGCTAGTCACAGACTGCGGGCCGAGGCAGTTGGCCGGATACGCGCCATCATTCAGACGTGTAAACGTAACCAGGTGGAGCAGCCGGTTTGCTTGGCATCCGGCAGCCTGACGTTTGTGCCATAATGAATGGCAGTCTCACCAAATTCACGCTGGAACGGCTGTTGAAGTTTCTCACGATCCTTGGCCATGATGTCGAGATCGTCATCCGCAAATCCCCGCCCCGCCGGGCTGCAAGGATGAGACTGGCGGCGGCGTGAGTTGGCGATTGCCCCCCGGTCGCAAACATGCAAAATCTCCCTGTCAAATATCCAAAAACATCGCCCGAGGGAGGCTTCATGTTACCGCCAGATATCGATCCGCAATCCCGTTGCCGCCTGCCGTTCGTCAAGCGCGAGGACCTCGATGCGGAGAGCCAGAAGCTCTATGACATGCACACTGACCCCAAGGGCGGCACGATCCGTGGCTTGAAGGGCCCCGGCGGCATTGGCCTCCATTCCCCCGGATTTTCCCATGCCAGCCGTCCAGCAGGGCGTTATCTGCGATTTGAGAGCGGGCATTCGCCGCGCGTGCGCGAAACCGCGATCCTGATTTCAGCGCGCATGTCCAACAGCCAGTTCGAGTGGGCAGCGCATGAGCCTGAGGGGCTCAGTGTCGGAGTGCCGCAGAATGTCATCGACGTCATCAAATATCGCAAACCGCTGGACGGGCTTGAGCCTGTCGATCAGATCATCATCCAGCTCGGCCGCGAGGCCTTTGGCGACCGCAAGGTGACGCCTGAGACCTATGCCAGAGCGCATAAGCAATTCGGCACCAAGGGGCTGATCGACCTCGTCGCGCTGATGGGCAATTATGCCGCTACTGCTGCGCTGCTGACCGTGTTCGACATGCAGCTTGATGAAGGCGAGAAGAACATTCTGCCAGTGCCTTAATATATTAAAGGCTGCATGATCGTCATTCCGGCCCAGCGAAGCGCAGAGCCGGTATCCTCTGGTTATTAGCTGCGGACGATCCCGGTTCGCCTTCGGCGTCCGGGATGACAGCCGCTCAAGATGGCGGCCCTCTTAAAGCCGCACAATTATCAACGACGCAAGCCAAGCCTCCAGGGAGAACACCATGCCGCGTTTCATTCGCTCCATCGCCATCGCCGCCACGCTGAGCCTCGCGGCTTCCTCCGCTTTCGCACAGGGCAAGAAGCCCGACGTGCGCATTGCCACGGGCACACCGGGCGGCGCTTATTACGCCATGGGAGCAGTGCTCGCCGATGTGCTCACGCGCTCGGGCAAAGTGAATACCGCGACAGCGGAAGCGTCCAGCGGCGCGATTGAATCTTCACGGCTGCTGATGTCGGGCGAGATCACCATCGGCGGCATGGACGCCAATTGGGTGGTGGCCGGCATCAAGGGCGAAGCGCCGTTTAAAGAGAAAATCAATCTCGTCACCGTCGCACCCATCGGCGTATGGGGCATGTTCTTCATCGCGCTGGAAGGCTCCGACCTCAAATCACTGGAACAATTAAAGGGCAAACGCATCGCGGTTGGCGCAAAGGGCAGCGGCATGGAGGCCCATGCGCGGCAGATGCTGGGTTCCATCGGCTGGACGTTTGACGATATCCGCCCCGTCTATCAAGCCTTCGGGCCGGGCGCGGCGTCTGTGCGCGAAGGCAAGGCCGATGCGCAATTGCAATGCTGTATTCCCAATGCGGGGCTCACCGAACTGACCGAGCTTTCACGCACACGCGTCATCGCCACGCCACCGGATATGCTGAACAAGATCGTCGGCACATCGGGCGTCTATGCGCCCGGCATGTTGAAAAAAGGCGCAATCAAGGGGCATGACGCTGACCTGCCGGTGATCGACATTCTCAACGGCTGGATTGGCCTGCCGACCCTGCCGGAGGAAACCGCCTATATCATCGCCAAATCGATGATCGAGAATATCGACTCCATGGCCGAGAAATCGCCGCAATATGTGTCCGTGCGCGAGCTGTTCGAAAAGGCCAAAACGCAGGGCAGCAAAGTGCTTGAAATGGGCGGGCCGCTGCATCCAGGCTCGCTGCGCGCCTTCAAGGAAGCAGGCATCGTGAAATAAAGTGAAAGCGGGCCTCAGGGCCCGCAGCCTCGAGGCTCGCTCTCCAGCAACAAGAAAAACAAAATGTCCGATACCGCTTCGCCCTCTGCGCCTTTCGCGTTCACGTCTGTCGAGCTTTTAAAGACGGCTGTGGCGCTGGGGCTTTTTCTCGTTTCGCTCTATGATATCTTGATCAACGATCTCGATGACGCGGTTATCCGTGGCATCTTTCTCGGGTTTTCGCTGCTTTATACATTTGCGTTTTACGCTGGCGGCAAAGGCGAGCGTTCGACATTCGCCTGGGCGATGGATTTGGCAGCAGGCCTTGTTGGTCTCGGCGTATGTTTTTACATCGTTTTCGATTTCGAAAACGTATTTGCGCGCGCTGGCGCGATCACAACACTGGATTATCTTGTAGCCGCCTGCGCCATCATTCTTGTGCTGGAAGCCACGCGGCGCACAGCGGGGCTCGCGCTGCCGCTGCTGTCCCTGATCTTTCTGCTCTATCCGCTGGTCTATGGGCCCTACATGCCCGGACTCATGAAAACCGGGCTTTATTCCACGCAACGCGTGCTGACGCTGCAATTCCTGTCACCCGAGGGCATTCTCGGCTCGGCGCTCGGCGTCACCATCGAATTCGTCTATCTTTTCGTGATTTATGGCGCCATCCTCAATCGCATCGGCGCCATCGAGTTTATGGATGATCTGTCCAAGGCTTTGTGCGGCGCATCGCGCGGCGGCTCAGGCAAGATCGCAACGATCTCATCGCTGTTCATGGGCCTTGCATCCGGCAGCGCCGTCGCAAATGTTGTGAGTCAGGGTGTTTTCACCATTCCCATGATGCGCCGCGAAGGTTTTTCGCCGGCAAAAGCCGCGGCCATTGAAGCGGCCTCGTCCACAGGCGGACAGATCATGCCGCCTGTCATGGGGGCGGCAGCGTTCCTGATGGCTGAATTCACGCGCACATCGTATAGCCAGATCATCATCTACGCGCTTGTACCGGGCCTGCTGTTTTATTTCGCAATCTGGTACGCTGTGCATTGGGAAGCCGTGCGGCTTGGCATGCAAGGCCTGCCGAAAGACCAGCTGCCGCCAACAGGCAAGGTGATGCGCGAGGGCGGCCTGCATTTCATCTCCATTCTCACCATCGTCGTGATGATGAGCATCGGCTATTCCATGGCAATCACCGTGTTGATCGCGATTGTCGTAGCACTGGTCTGCGCCCTCATTCACAAGAAATCCCGCGCCAGCGTCACGCCCTCAGCATTGATTGCCTCGCTGCGTGAAGGCTTTCAGGATTCCATCTCGCTGCTGACATCTGCCGCCAGTGCGGGCATCATCATCGGCGTTGTTGTGCAAACAGCCTTCGGCCTTAAGATCTCGGCATTGGTCATCGATGCGTCGATGGGTCAATTGTGGATCGCGCTTATCCTCTGCGCCATCGTCTGCTTGATCCTCGGCATGGGCCTGCCGACGCAGATCATCTATCTCACGCTCGCTGTGCTTGTAGCGCCTGCCATTGTGAAGATGGGTGTCACAGTTGCTGGCGCGCATCTCTTCATCATCTATTTCGGGATGATGTCGATGGTAACGCCGCCTGTGTGTTTTGCGGCCTTTGCAGCGGCGGGCATTGCAGGCGCCAATCTCATGGAAACCGGCTGGGAATCCTGCAAGATTTCTATCGCCGGGCTCGTAGTGCCGTTCTACTTCACCTATCATCCCGGGGTGTTGCTTATGGGTGATCTCAGCGGAATCGTCGA
>CANJJI010000147.1 GCA_947474545.1 Beijerinckiaceae bacterium
TAGCGTCTCGCGCAGAGGCATTTCGAGGCACTCGCCTGTTGGTGATTTGTCGTGGAAACACCATGCCAGGTTCGGACCCGGATGCCTCGATTTATTCCCTTTCAGGGCGAAAAATCAGCGCGCAATCGCGGTTTTGCAATTGGCTCTTGGAATTTGATATTTGGAATTCCGGGCGGGGAGGAGGCGTTTTGCTCAGACCTGTCCTGTGCGTATGGTCAGCGCCTTTGCAAGCCCCATCAAGGCGCCCAAAAATATTCCGGCGGGAACAAAGCTTCGCACAATCGTGTCGGCACAGGATGCCGCTTCACAAGCTGTGCGGCCTGATTCAAGGAATGCAGCTCCGCCAACGAGTCCGATTATTCCACCGATGACAGCACCGGAAAGAGTGATCAGAATCATCGCAACCAAGCGGAACATGTCCTTACTCCATACGCACAGCCAGCATTGCTGATCTTCTAAACCAGCCGGTGGGCTTTGAATGTGCGAATTCGCACACTCAAAGGTGTTTCCTCTTTGATTTATAGCAATTATTTGTGATCGACACTTCAGTTGAAGGCCATGCCCAGGTCGAGCGTGTTGTCCACGCCGATCGAATCGTAGTTTTTGGCCAGCCACGCTTTGGCTGAAGCCCGGCCAATATCACGAAGCTGAGTGAGAAATGCCCAGCGCGTATCCATCTTTGAATCTGCGGAAAAGGACGCGACTTCCTCAGCGCCATCAATGCGATGAACGAATGGCCGCATATAGGCCTCATGCGTATGCCGGCCACGGTTTGTCATGCGCCCTATAATACTGGTTGCACGTTTCAGCTTGCCGGTGTCGATGAGCCGGTTCACAAAATCGATGGACCGCAATTCGCTCAGCAGCGCGCCGTTGAATGTAATTTCATTAAGACGGTTCTGAATCTCCCGCTGCGTTCGGGGTGTTGCCTTGCGTTCGACCGGGTTGATCTGCACGATGAGAATATCTGGCGTAGCACTTTCATAGAAGAGGGGAAACAGCGCGGGATTTCCCATATAGCCCCCATCCCAATAGGGAACGCCGTCAATCTCGACTGCCTGAAACACGGTTGGCAGGCAAGCCGAGGCCATGACATGATTCGCTGTCAGCTTTTCACGCGGGAAAATGGCTATATGGCCGGAATGGACATTGGTGGCGGCTACGAAGACTTTTACTTCCTCGCAGGCGCGTACTTTTTTGAAATCAATAATCTTCTCCAGCAGCTCGCGCAGCGGATTGATGTTCAGCGGGTTCAGCGAATAGGGGCTGGTAAAACTGGCCAGGTAATCGGTCCACATGCTGAATGGAGAATCGTCGAGTTTCCAGGAGCCAAAAAAAGTATCGACGAATTCACGCTGGCCGATCGTCAGCGCGTTTTCTTCACAAATTGAAGACCCGAACTCTTCCAGCTTTTTGCGGGCGCCGGCACGTCCGCCTTCAAGATAGCCTTGCACCAGCGCGACAGCATTCATTGCGCCAGCGCTCGTGCCAGTTATCGCCTCAATATCCAGGCGCTCGTCCTGCAGGATTTCATCCAGAACGCCCCAAGTGAAGGCGCCATGCGAGCCGCCGCCTTGCAGTGCAAGATTTATTTTCTTCTTGCCGTTCCAGTCGATTGATTTCGCGCACATGCGGCGCGCCTCAAGCTGCTGTCCAGCCGCCGTCCATCACAATATTCGAACCCGTTATATTAATTGCGCCGTCAGAACACAGGAACACTGCGGTGGCAGCCACCTGCTCCACAGTGACGAATTGTTTCGTCGGCTGGGCGGACAACAGGACATCGTTGATGACCTGCTCCTTGGTCATGTTGCGGGCTTTCATCGTATCGGGAATCTGCTTTTCAACCAGAGGCGTCCAGACATAGCCGGGGGAAATCGAATTGACAGTTATGCCGGATGTGGCAACTTCAAGGGCGACAGTTTTCGTCAATCCCATGATGCCGTGTTTGGCGGCGACATAGGCTGCCTTGAAAGGCGAGGCGACAAGCGAATGCGCCGACGCTGTGTTGATGATGCGTCCCCATTTGCGGGCTTTCATGCCTGGCACAGCTGCCCGCATCCCGTGAAAGGCTGATGTGAGATTGATGGCGATGATCTGATCCCACTTTTCGACGGGAAAATCTTCGATTGGCGAAACAAACTGGATGCCGGCATTGTTGATGAGGATATCGACGGAACCGAGCCGGGCCTCCGCATCCTGTACCATGGCTGCGATCTGATCGCCCTTGGTCATGTCGGCGCCATTGTAAATGCAGGTGACGCCAAAGTCCGCTTCGATCCCCGCGCGTTCCGTTTCAATCGCCGCAGCCTCGCCAAATCCGTTGATGCAAATGTTCGCACCTTCCTTGGCCAGCGCGCGAGCATAGGCAAGGCCGATGCCGCTGGTGGAGCCGGTTATGAGGGCGTTGCGGGATTTCAGGCTCATGGGAACTCCTTATCTGGCGGCTATTCAGGTCAGACTGGCGATCGGTCAAACATGCACTGGCTCAATTTATATTGCAACGCACAATTTTGATTGAGGCGTGCGTGATGGCGAGCCCATCTTTGGTTCAGCAAGGGGTCGCTCTTTTGTACGCGAACCTGTATGGTTCACACATGGAATCGAAATCCATGACCCCGCCGGTGACACATGACCATTCGCATTGCGAAGGTCATGGAGAGCATGCGCGCGGGCTTCGCTTGACTGCAGGACGGCGTGCTATTCTGGACCTGTTGTGCGCGGAAGCCAGGCCGCTTGGCGCCTACGACATGATCGACAAGCTGGCGGCGCAGGGCGGAAAGCGGCTCGCGCCTATTTCTGTTTATCGCGCCCTGGATTTTCTGCTGGAGAACGGGCTTGTGCACAGGCTCTCGTCCCGTAACGCCTATCTGGCCTGCGGACACCGGCATGAAGCCAACGAGCCGCTGGTGTTTCTGATCTGCGATTCCTGCGGCAATGTCAGCGAGCGCGCGTCGGAAACTCTGGGCCATGATCTCGACAACCTGGCCGAAGAATCCCATTTCGCCCGCCGTAGCCAGGTCGTGGAAGTTACAGGCTTATGTTCCGGCTGCCGCGCGGCCTGAATTTTTATGAACGGAACAGATTCATGACCAACGACGCAACAGCGCCGGAAAAGTCTCTGGACGAAAAGCTCATCGTGCGAGCCGAGCCTTTGCCCCGGCATCGCAGTATTGGTGTGCGCGTCGGCGAAGGCTTGGGCGCTATCTTGGTTGGGGGCGGCGCGCCCGTCGCCGTTCAATCCATGACCAATACGGACACCGCGGACATCGCTGCGACAGTGAAGCAGTGCGCGGATCTTGCGCGCGCCGGATCGGAAATCGTCCGCATCACCGTGGATCGGGACGAAGCGGCGGCTGCGGTCCCGCATATCAAGGAACAGCTTCTGAAGATGGGCGTGCACGCGCCATTAGTCGGGGATTTCCATTATATTGGACACAAGCTGCTGGCCGATCATCCCGCTTGTGCACAGGCGCTGGACAAATACCGCATCAATCCCGGCAATGTCGGCTTCAAGGACAAGAAAGATCGCCAGTTTTCGGCCATTGTCGAAAAAGCCATAGAACACGGCAAATCCGTTCGCATCGGGGCCAATTGGGGCTCTCTCGATCAGGACTTGCTGACGGGCATGATGGATATCAATGCCCGCTCGGCCCGGCCGCTGGATGCGCGCGCGGTCACGCGTGAAGCCCTGGTACGGTCTGCAATCTGGTCGGCAGAGCGGGCCGAAGAACTGGGCCTTGCCAAGGATCGCATTATTCTCTCGGCGAAAGTGTCCGCCGTGCAAGATCTGATCGCCGTTTACCGAATGCTCGCGCAGCGCTGCGATTACGCCCTGCATCTTGGGCTTACGGAAGCCGGGATGGGTTCAAAGGGTATCGTGGCATCTTCAGCTGCGATGGGAATTCTGCTGCAGGAAGGCATTGGAGATACGATCCGTGTTTCCCTCACACCCGAGCCCGGCGGCGACCGCACGCTGGAAGTGAAGGTGGCGCAGGAACTTCTGCAAACCATGGGGTTTCGCACCTTTATTCCGCTTGTGGCGGCTTGCCCTGGCTGCGGGCGCACGACATCGACAACCTTCCAGGAACTGGCGCAGCAGATCCAGGGCTATATTCGCGACGAAATGCCGGGATGGAAGCAAAAATATCCCGGTGTGGAAGCGCTGAAAGTCGCCGTGATGGGTTGCATCGTCAACGGTCCCGGGGAGAGCAAACACGCCGATATCGGCATCTCCCTGCCCGGAACCGGCGAAGCTCCCGCCGCGCCCGTCTTTATCGACGGCAAAAAGGCCATGACCTTGCGCGGAACGGGTATCGCGCAGGAATTCCAAGCCATTGTGGCTGATTATATCGACAAGAAATTCGGCGGGCGAAAAGCCGCCGAATAGGCTGATTCCGGCCTATTGCCAGATAATCGTCACGCTGGGTGCCGGTGTGGATTGCAACAGGCGCTGCTTTTGACTGGCTGAAAGACGGGTGTTTGCGCCACCGGCAGTCGGGGCCGGGACCGAAGCTGTTTGCCCTGACGGCAGGACCGTGACCTGGACCTGAAACGGCCGGCTAGCCGTTCCGGCATGCGCCCCGCCCAGCCCCGGCCCGAGGAGGATCAGCCCGGCCATGCCGGCGAACAGCGGCCGGCGCAGGTGCGAACCGGCACATTCCCTCGATCTGTACAGGTCCATCGCCTGCCTCCGGCAAAGCGCGTTCTGCGCCATTTCGTAACGCAATTTGCCGGAATCGAAACAAATCCAGCCACGCCGTGCCGTTAGCGCAAACCCCGCGCCAGACGTTCCTGTGCCATGGCGCACGCCGGATCGTCCGCAGGTGCTGTCTAAGCCAATGAGCGTTTTTCCGTACTGGCTGAATGACCGGAGTCACGGAGCTGACGCTTGTGAAAACTATTGGGCGCGAATTGGCGGACGAAACGAGATGAGTGAACAACAAGGCGGCCTCAGATCAGCAAACCAGAACCCCTGGTATTGCCTTGCCACCCTGTTCGGGGAGCAAACGGGAGCTGGCTATGACGCAGTTATGGCTGCGCGGAATCGCGCCGCATGGAACCGCTGGATGACCGGGCTTGTGGCCGCTCCAAAATTTGACGCCCTGCTTGCCCGGGGCATCGCAATGGAGGAATTACAACCTTATCAGGAAGTTGAATTGCAGGCCTTTATCGACTTGTTGGAGGCCCGCCTGCCACTGGGCTGCCGGGAATTGCCGGGGCCTGATATGGGCGTGGATTTCAGCCGCACCTTCTTTGAAGAACCTGTCTCATTCGAAGGTTTCGTTTTTCCGACCGTCTTCAATATAAAGAATGCAATATTCACCAATGCGGTGAGCTTTATGGGCGCGGTTTTTCTCGGACCGGCCCATTTCAATGGCTGCGCCTTTACGGGATATGCTGGCTTCGCCGGCGTGGATTTTCACGGCCTGGCTGACTTTCGCGGGACGAAGTTTGCGGGCGCTTCCGGCCTCTTGTCCGCCCGCTATCTGGGCGATGTCAATTTCGGCCAATCCGAAGGCGCCTGGGACAACAAGCCGGACTATTTTGGGTCAGGCCAGAAAAGCGCCCGCGAGAATCTTTGAAAAAGGCTCAAAAAAAGGCGAGCCGCTGGCTCGCCTTGATATCCCGTTAGAACCGGAGCTTATTCTACGACAGCCTTTTTGGGCTTCAAAATCTGGCGGCCACGGTACATGCCGGTCTTCAGATCGACATGGTGGGGACGGCGCAATTCCCCGGAATCCTTGTCTTCCACATAGGTAGGCTTGGCGAGGGCATCAGCGGAACGGCGCATGCCGCGGCGCGAGGGAGATGTTTTACGTCTGGGAACTGCCATTTTAAACTCCGTTCAATGTCCGAAGGCCGGGAACAAAACCTTCACCCGGGCGCGTGACCGCCCGTCGTTTCATCCACCCATGCCGTGAATTCGTCGGCGCGCTCATACACCGGATTTCCGGCCATGGCTAGTGCGGTGCGGAAAATGTGTTTGCGCAATCTGGAGCGCGGACCTCCGGCCGTTTAACAGGGACGGAACTGGAGCTCCACCGCTCCCAGCGCCAACAGCCCCGCCGTGTGTTGCACGCGAGGGGATAAGACCCACAGCCTTAGGTTATTTGTCAGGACGTATCAGGCGGCAGCGCATTGCGGGCGAGCCAGTCGCATTCGCGCAGCACGTGATCGATCTCGAAACGCGGTTTGACGCGGAAGCCGGGCGCGCGGCCGGGGCGCATTGGCTTTCTCAGTTGCAGATGGGGGAATTTCTGACGCCGGGCCACCGCGCGCACAAGGCGTTTGGCCTGATGCGGAAGATCTTCGAGAGCGCCGATCGCCGCTTCAAGCCGGCGCAGGAGATTGATGGGGCTTATATCCGCAGGCTTTTTGCAGGAAACGACGTGTATTTCGTGCAGGATCTCAACGATCAGGTAATCGAGGCGCCAGGCAACGGTTACGATACGGTCTATATCTATTCAGCCTTCACTTTGGCGGCAGGATCGGAGGTCGAATATATCGGCAATGGCCAGCATCTGGGCATGACATTCAGCGGCAATGAGCTGGCGCAGGTGATGCAGGGCGGCCTGGGCAATGATACGCTCAATGGCGGCGCGGGTAACGACACGCTCAATGGCGGCCTGGGCGATGATGTGCTCAACGGCCAGACCGGCACAAACACGATGGCAGGCGGCGCGGGCAATGATGTCTATTACGTCAACGGCGTCAATGATGTGGTGACCGAGCTTGCAGGCGAAGGCACGGACACTATCTATGCCTTTGCCAGCGTTACGCTGTCTGCCACGTCGGAAGTCGAGATCATCGATATTCAATCGGCCTCCGGCGTCACCGTCACCGGCAGCGACAGCGCGCAATATATTACCGGCAATACGGGCGCCGATACCATCAATGGCGCAGGCGGTAATGACATATTGGCGGGCCGGGCTGGAACCAACACGCTGGCGGGCGGCGCTGGCAACGATGTTTATTATGTCGAGGGCGTGAACGACATTGTGACGGAGCTTGCGGGCGACGGCTATGACACTGTCTATGCCTATGCGGGCTTTGCGCTCACGGCATCATCGGAGGTTGAATATATCGCGGTGCAGACAGCGGCCGGACAAAACATCACCGGCAGCAACAGCGCGCAGACGCTGCTGGGCGCAGCGGGCGATGACACGCTCGATGGATCCGGCGGCGATGATGTTGTGAACGGCTTTGGCGGCAACGACATTCTGTCGGGCGGCGCAGGCGATGATCTTCTCTACGGCGGGCTGGGCAATGACACGCTGAATGGCGGCGCGGACAATGATACGCTGATCGGCGAAGACGGCACAAACACGATGAACGGCGGCGCGGGCGATGACATCTACTATGTCAGCGGCCTCAACGATGTGGTGAGCGAAGGCGCAGGCGGCGGCTTTGACCGGATCTATACGACCGCGAATGTGTCGCTGGATGTGAATTCTCAGGTTGAATATATCGGGGTCATCACCACCAGCGGTGTCAGCGTGAAAGGCAGCCGCACAGCACAGCTCATTATTGGCAATGCTGGCGATGACCGGCTTGAAGGCGGCGGCGGGCTTGGTATCGACACGATCTATGGCGCAGGTGGCGCCGACACGTTTGTGCTGTCGAATGTCACCGGACATTTTGACATTCTGGAAGATTTTGTCAGCGGCACAGATGTCCTCGAAGTCTCCGCCGCGCAATTTGGCGGCGGGCTAGTCGCGGGCAATCTTCTGACGGCGGGCCAGTTCACCGCCAATGGGACAGGCGCTTTCACAACCTCCAGCGAGCGCTTTGTGTTCAATACGAACAGCAAGGAACTCTTCTACGATTCCGACGGCAACAACGCCGCCAACGCCGCTGTCAAACTGGTGTTCTTCGACAGCGTCACAGCCCCTCTCATCGGAGATATCAAAATCGTGGCGTGAGTGAACATTGAATTCCGGCGGCAGAAGCAGTTCCGGGCCAAAATTCCATTCCCTTGGCTGCCCTCCGCCGTATTTCAAATACGTTACTGATACATTTGCTGTGAAAATAAGGTCAGGCTTTCTGTATTCAATCGTCCAGAGCAGCATTGCCATTCAAAATAACCGCAATGCGCACCAGTGTGACTTGATTGACGGGGAGCATGAGCTTGGCCGTATTACATGAAACAGCGGCAGGAATGAATTGTCGTTTGGCAACGGATTCGTCAGGATCTCAAAATGGGCCGTATGTGACCGTAATACGAATCAATCATAGCCGGTCGTTAACGCTCTAAGCTTGCTTTGCCCGCAAGGTGCATGATCTGATTCTAAAATACCGCCGCTACAAATTGCAAAATACCCGTTCGGCGGGCAGTTGGTCTGAATTTTGTAGCTTTTCACCGCCAAATTCGACCAAAGATCCACAGTGACTTCAATCCGCCGCAGTTTGGAATAAATCACGTAACGGAAGATAAACGGGCGGCGGCTAATATCCACCACCGGAGGAAAGTGAATCACGCAGTGATGCGCTTTTACCGAATGAAAATTGGATCTTCTCAATTAACGAAGTATCTGGAATCTGTTTTACCGGATACTTGAACTGCCTCACAGACGACGTCACAGCAACTGAGGTCGATATGGCCTGCGATATTCCCAGATTGCCCGCAACTGCCCAGCATTCGGTCCAGGCCGCACCCCGGCGCGATCCGGGTCTTGCAGTTCTTCAGGAATATGAAGCAGCAAAAAAGAAAAACACGCTGGCCGCATGGGACCTCTTTCTAGCCCGTCATCCTAACAGCCCCTATGCCGCGCTGGCCCGCGCCGCCCGGGACCGGATAGCAGCACAAAACTCGCGTTGATTGCCCCCATTTCCCGGCCTTCGGGAGCCGGCGTAAAATTCCGCATGAATCAGCAGAACCTGAGAGCACCGGAGAACTTGAATGCCCCTCTCGACAACCTATGGTCTCACGGGAACTCCCATCATTGATGGTCTTTTGTCCGGCTTCAAATGGGTATCGCCTGCGCTGACCTACAGCTTTCCCACTTTGGCGTCACAATACGCGTCCAACTATGGAAGTTCGACCGGGTTCAATGAAACAGCTTCCTTTGCGCCAATATCGGCACAGGCGCAGATAGCCACCCGCGCCATACTGGCCAATTACCAGGCCGTATCTGGCCTGACCTTCACCGAGGTCACCGTCAATCCCGGAACTGCAACCATTCGCCTGGGATTAAGCGATGCGGCTGCGCCAACGGCCTATGCTTGGTACCCCGACGATTCGTCCGCCGGAATAGGCGGCGATGTCTGGCTGTCGAAGCCCGTTTTCAATCCCATCACAAACCAGATGGAAGGGTACGACAATCCGGTACGCGGCAATTACGAATACGCAACCTATCTACATGAACTCGGCCACGCCATGGGCCTCAAGCATGGTCATGAAATCGAAAATTTCAGTGGCGTGACCTTCCCCGTATTGCCCGTGCAATACGACGCCATGGAATACACGGTGATGACTTACCGGTATTACCAAAGCCAGCCGCTGAATTCGCCATTCGGACCGGAAGATTGGGGTTTTGCACAAACCCTCATGATGGGTGATATAGCCGCCATCCAGCAGATGTATGGGGCCAATTTCACAACAAACGCCACAGCAAGCATCTATACATTTTCGACTACGACCGGCGAGATGTTTATCAATGGCGTTGGCCAGGGCGCCCCGGGTGGCAATCGCGTTTTCCTCACGATCTGGGACGGCGGCGGCATCGATACCTACGATTTCTCAAACTACACAACGAACGAGAGCATAGATCTCACGCCGGGCGGCTATTCGTTGATGTCAAATGTGCAGCAAGCCAACGTCGGCGGCGGCAATGTCGCACACGGCAATGTTTATAATGCGCTCCAATATCAAGGTGATCTGCGTTCGCTCATCGAAAATGCCAACGGCGGTTCAGGCAATGACATTATCACCGGCAATCAGGCCGATAATATCCTGAACGGAAATGGCGGGAACGACAACATTTCCGCTGGCCTCGGCAATGATACGCTGAACGGTGGGGCTGGCAACGACACATTAACAGGCGGCTCGGGCAATGACCGCTTCATATTCACAACTGGCGCAGATATCGTCACAGACTTCCTCCACGCTCAAAGCGACCAGATCGACCTGACTGCAATCACGAGCGTTCACACGCTTGCAGATTTGAGCCCTCTGGCGACCCAAAATGGCGCCAATACTATTTTGAATTTTGGCGGCGGCAATCAGCTGACCTTGAACGGCATTACATTCGCAAGCCTTGTCACAGGCGATTTTATGTTCGCCGCCAGTGCATCCATTGATGGAGATGCAGGTGACAATACGCTGGCCGGCACCGCCGGAAACGATCTGATTCATGGCTTGGGCGGCAACGACAATCTGCAGGGTCTTCTCGCCAACGACACGTTGGATGGCGGTGCTGGAATTGACACGGCCAATTATTCGGAGACCGTAAGCACTGTCACTGTCACGCTCACAGACCTGTCCGCCGGCCACACAGGAGGTTCGTCGACGGGCGCCGCCGGCAACGACACGCTGATTGATATCGAGAATATCACCGGCGGCAGTGGAAATGATGTCTTGACGGGCAACGATCAGGACAACGTGCTTGCAGGCGGCGGCGGCAACGACAACTTGACCGGCGGCGCGGGCAATGACTCGCTGTTCGGCCAGACAGGTACGAAGATTATGGCAGGCGGCGCAGGGGACGACATTTTCTATGTCCAGGGCGTAAATGACATAGTGACTGAATTAGCGGGAGGAGGAAATGATACCGCTTATATTTATTCAGATTTTGTATTGGCCGCAGGATCCGAAGTTGAATATCTCGGCATTGCCTCTGCTGCGAATCTGACTGTAACAGGCAACGAGCTCGCCCAGCGCATGGAAGGCAATGCGGGCAATGACACATTGAATGGCGGCAATGGCTCAGACACGCTCAACGGCTTTGGCGGCAACGACACGCTCAACGGCGGCGGCGGCGCCGATATTCTCGCGGGCCAGTCCGGCACCAACACGATGGCGGGCGGCACGGGCGATGATCTCTATTACGTGCAGGGCGTCAACGATGTGGTGACGGAAGCGGCAGGCGAAGGTTATGACGCTGTCTATGCCTATGCGTCGTTTGCGCTCTCGGCGACGTCAGAAATCGAATATATCGATATTCAATCAGCAACTGGCATTTCAGTTACCGGCAGCGATACCCAGCAGTTCATTGTGGGCGGCGCGGGCGATGATACGATCAACGGCGCTGGCGGTATCGACGTCATCAACGGCGGCAATGGTAACGATGTCATCAATGGCGGCGATGGCAATGACGTGCTGCATGGGGCAGGCGGCAATGACACAGTGTCTGGCAATGCGGGCGATGACACATTGCTGGGCCAGACCGGCACCAACACGCTGATCGGCGGCACAGGCAATGATTCATATTACGTGCAGGGTACAAACGACATCGTGACCGAGCTTGCAGGCGAAGGCGCTGACGCCATCTATGCCTATGCGAGCTTTGCGCTGGCGGCCTCGTCGGAAGTTGAATTCATCGGCGTGCAGACCGCGACCGGTCTCACCATCGTCGGCAGCGATCTCGGACAGGTCATCAATGGCCTCACGGGCGATGACAATCTGGATGGCGGCGGCGGCAACGATACGTTGAATGGTTCGTCCGGCAACGACATCGTCTCCGGCGGCGCGGGCGATGACAATATCTACGGCAGCCTTGGCAACGACACGCTGAATGGCAATGGCGGCAATGACACACTTGTGGGCGACAGCGGCACCAA
>CANJJI010000148.1 GCA_947474545.1 Beijerinckiaceae bacterium
AAACTCAGAATGCCCGTCCGGCCAGGCCGCGCGCCCGGCTTCCGAGTCAAACCGCGTCTCGAGATCGATCACGTACTGCGCGAATGCGACTGGCTCGCCCGCAATGCTCTGCCGCCTGATACGTCCTGACCTTCTCCGCCTACGGCGCGTCGATCCGCAAAATTGATGCGAAAACGAAAGATCAACCCGGGTGCGAACGCAATGCGGGTGGCATTTGCACGTCGTCTCGTCAAATCATCCCGATTACAACCGGGCGAAAAGCCGGAATCGTTTTTGGAGTATGCGGTCAACGATCCCGGATAGGCTTTACTGTGCGGGACAGGTCACCACCCATCCGGATGACCTCAACCGGCTCGAACACGCGGCGCGATCATCCATCGATACAGAACCTGCAAGGCTAACAGGGTCAGCAGCATGGCCATGATCACGTCGGATAAGAAATGCCCGCCGAAGGCCATGCGCAGATAAGCGGTCATCGCTGCAAAGACGAGCGCGCCTGCCATCAGGGGCGTGCGGTACGGTTCAGGGGCGAGGCTGGCAGGGGCGATCAGCCACGTGGAGGCTGCAACTTCTCCGGAGACGAAGGAACAATTATTGCGGCAGTCCCCATCAAAACTGTACCAGGGACGAAAACTGGACGGCCCGCCGAATTCCTTAACGTGAACTGGCCGGGGACGGCCAGAATGTTCCTTGAGGAGACTGTTGACGAACAGGCCCGGCGCCAGCGCGAGTGACAGCCACACGAAAATCATCGAGCGTCCGGTTGGGATGAAACGGGCTGGCGGCGCATATCCCAGTTTCGCTGCGGCCCAGAGCAGCGTCATCGCCACCGGCACAATCAGCGGTGCGAAATAAAAAAAACGGCGCAAAGCTCGCTCGCCGTTTCCATTGCCTGCGAATGCTCCCGCGCCAAAAAAATGCCGGGCAGCAGCCAGATCCAGCATCGGCCAGAGGCCGAAGATAATAGCGGCCAGCAACAAGAGCGCGATATTGAGCAGGATGGATTTGTTCGACACCGGGCCCCCGGAGATGCACCAGCCGCCGCTTTTGCGGGCAAGCCGCAGCCCTGATACTCTCTCCGCATGAATTTATCATCCGAAGAAATCGAGCGTTACGCCCGTCATATAGTTCTGCACGGGATCGGCGGTCCCGGCCAGCAAAAGCTGAAAGCGGCCCGCGTTCTGGTCATCGGCGCAGGCGGACTTGGCGCGCCGTTGCTGCAATATCTGGCTGCTGCAGGCATTGGCACACTTGGTATTGCCGATGACGATGTGGTTTCCCTGTCCAATCTGCAGCGGCAAGTGATTCATGCCACCGGGGATATCGGCCGCCTCAAGGTTGATAGCGCAGCTGAGGCCATCGCCAGGATCAACCCCCATGTCCAGGTGAAGGGTCACCAAGTGCGGCTTGATGCCGCTAATGCCCGCAAACTCGTAGCGGGCTACGATTTGGTGGCCGACGGATCGGATAATTTCGAAACCCGCTATGCCCTCGCCGACGCCTGCTTTTATGAGGCCAGGCCGCTGATTACGGGGGCTGTCGGCACCTTTGACGGCTCGCTGACAACCTTGCGCCCCTTCGAAAAGGGGCCGGATGGCAAGCCCAATCCTACCTACCGCTGCCTGTTTCCCGAGCCGCCACCGGCCGGGGTGGTGCCGACCTGCGCACAGGCAGGCGTTCTTGGCGCGCTGACCGGGATGGTCGGCACGATGATGGCAATGGAAGTGATCCGCGAAATTACCGGCTTTGGCGAAGGCCTGACCGGCAGGCTGCTGCTGATCGATGCGTTTTCCATGCGGTTCGAGACGATGAATTACGCATGGGATCCGGCGAACCCGCTGAACGGGCTCGCCGCACAATCCGTCCTTACTTCGCAGCGATAACCGCAATCTCGACCTTGTAGTCCGGCGCAGCCAGTTTCGCTTCAACGGTCGCGCGCGCTGGCGTATTGCCCTGTGAAACCCAGGCGTCCCAGGCGCTGTTCATGTCGGCAAACGTGGACATGTCCGTCAGCCAGATGGTCGCGGACAAAATCTTGGATTTGTCCGTACCCGCCTGTTTCAGAAGGTCGTCGATGATCGACAGGATTTCTTTCGTCTGATCAACGACTGCGCCACCCTTGGTTTTGTCGGCAACCTGACCTGCGAGATAGACCGTGTTGCCGTGAACCACGGCCTTGCTCATGCGCGGACCTGCGCCAATGCGTTCGATGCTCATTTTATCCTCGTTTCAGAACTGAACCATGCGCGGAATGGGCCCCATGAAGTCGCGTTTGCCCATATTCACGCCCTTCGCGCGCGCGATAGTGTAGGCGGTGGTGACATGAAAATAGAATTGCGGCAACGCTTGATGCAGCAGGAAATCATCGCCGCGCATGCGCCGTTGTTGACCGGCAGCGGGATAAACGATCTCGCGGGTCTCGCCTGCATTGACGGCATCGGCCGGAATCGACTGCACGAATTCGATGGTTTTCTGGAGACGGGCCTTTAATGCGTCGAGTGAAGCCTCGTCGTTAGCGAATTTCGGCGGCTCCTGCCCAGCCAGCCAGGCTGTCGTATTCGCCGCCCAATAGCACAATTGCTGAATCTGACGGGCATAGTTGAACATGTTGGGGTAGAGCCGCTCGCTCAGGAAGAGTGCGGAATCGAACTTCTGTTCCGCCGCATGCGCAGCCAGCTTGTCGATGCAATTGATGACACCAGTGATCGATTGCACAAAGACCGGAACGGATGACTGGTGAAGGGTAAGGGCCATTGTTTTCCTCCTGCTCTGCTTAGCCTATCCTTAGAGGAGGCTGGTACCGGCATCAATACGCGGGACCCTGCGCCAGCAGCCAAAACGGACGGTAGCCTATATCCATCTGATTATATGCGCGTTCACGAACCGCCTTGCGCTTTTCCCGCAAATGGGCGACGAGCGGGCTGAACTTGCGACAGGGCCCGGGGGAAAACATGACACTGGACGAAGCCAAAAAGAGACTGATCGACGCCGGCATCGCGCTTGAAGCCTATGGCCTCGGCGATTTCACACGCGGGCATGTGTCCCTGCGAATTCCCGGCGATCCCACCCATTTCATCATGAAGCCGCACAGTTTCGGCATGGATGAAATGACCATGGAAAATATCGTCACCTGCAATCTGGAAGGCGAGAAAATTTCCGGCGGCGGGGCCCGGCACAGTGAAGTCTATATTCACTCTGAAATTTTCCGTATCCGGCCAGATGTGATGAGTGTGATTCACGCTCACCCGACCCACGCGCTGGCGCTTTCAGCAACGGGCAGAAAGCTGCGCGCTGTCAGTCAGGGCGGAGCTGTATTTGCTGACGGTATGGGGGAATATACAGATACCATTGATCTTATACGCTCCAAGGAAATGGGCGTTGGCGTCGCCAAATCACTCGGCTCGTACAAGGCTACATTTTTGAAGAACCACGGCGTTGCTGTGGTGGGGCGCTCTGTGGATGAAGCCGTCATTTTGACGATGATGCTGGAAAATGCCTGTCAAATTCAGCTGCTCGCTGAAGCGACAGGACCGGTCACCGAATTCTTTTCACGCGAGGACATTATGCGCCTGCATGACAAGATTGCGCGCCCCGAACAGCACACTGTCAATTTTGAATATATGGTCCGCAAGGGCCGACGCATGCTCGGACTTAACTGAGTTTTGAAGGATAGAGAGATGAGTTCCGGCGGGCCAGTCATTGCATTTGCAAATGTCAGCCTGTCACGGGGCGGCGCGGCGGTGTTCACCGGCCTGTCGCTTCAGCTTTCGGAAAAACGCATCGGATTGATCGGCAATAATGGATCGGGCAAAAGCTCACTGCTCCGGCTCGTCAATGGACTTTTACTGCCCGATAGTGGGAAAATCGCTCTATTCGGGCTTGATACGCGGGATCATCGCAAAGCCTTACCGGGTCTGGCCGGCTTTTTATTCCAGAATCCGGATCATCAGATTGTGTTTCCCACTATCGCCGAAGAAATTGCCTTCGGCCTGCGTGAAAAGGGCCAGAACGCAAAGCAGGCGCGCGACGCCGCAATGGCGCTGCTTGCAGAGCATGGCCATGCTGATTGGGCTGGGCGGCCCATTCACGAATTGTCGGATGGTCAGAAACAATTGGTCTGCATACTTGCCGTGACCGTCACGTCACCCAGGCTGTTATTGTTGGACGAGCCTTTTTCCAGCCTCGATCTGCCAACGCGCCATGACCTGATGAACAGGCTGAATACGTTGCCACAACACATTTTGATGGCGAGCCATGATCTGGAACTGCTCGCAGATTTTGACCGCATCATCTGGCTCGAGGGCGGGACAATATTTGCCGATGGCCCTCCGGCCCAGGTCTTGCGCGCTTATCGCGAAGCGTGCACGGCGCGTACGCGCCCACTGTTGCAGGCCGCACAGTGACGGGGCTTTATCATTACCCCCCGACGTCGCTGCATAAAGCGCCAGCAGGTCTTAAACTTATCATGCTGGCGATATTATCTACCCTTGTAATTCGAATTGAAAGCGCCATCTATCTTTCTGCAGCGCTGGCCTGCGCCGGTGTGTTTTATTTTTTGTTGGGTACGAAGGTCTTACGTCGCTTGTTATTGCTCAAACCACTTTGGCCAGTCGTCGTCGCTATCTTTCTGACCCAATGGTATGTCGCGGACCTGACTGCTGGCATCGCTTCCATCGCACGTTTCGCGCTTATGATTCTGCTGGCAGACCTTGTCACTATGTCAACGCCGATGCAGGAGATGATGGACGCGCTTGCCCGCTTACTCAAACCGTTGCGACATATCGGACTGGATTTTACGAAGCTTTCTTTTTGTATTGCGCTTGTTGTTCGCTTTGTACCGCTACTGCTCGAAACATGGCAGACGCATGCGGAGGCCTGGCGCGCACGAACGGGACGCCGCGCAAACTGGCGCATGATCGCGCCCTATCTCGCCAATGTGCTTCGTATCGCCGATCACATGGGCGAGTCGCTCGATGCGCGTGGATTTGGTATACCGCTCTTGCCGGCAAGCAGGGATCATCAGCGATGAACGTCGTGAGCGGCAATCGCCAGCTTGTGCGTATCTGTCTGTTTGCTGCGCTGATTGGGGCTTTCGGCCTCCTGCCCCGGCTGGATATTCCATTGGCTGCCGGTGTTCCCATAACGGCGCAAAGCCTCGGCGTCATGCTTTGTGGGCTTATACTCGGCGCTCGCGCCGGAGCGCTGGCCGTATTGCTGTTTTTATTTGTTGTCCTGCTGGGGATGCCGCTGTTGGCTGGCGGCCGTGGCGGTCTTGGCGTCTTCGCCACGCCGACAGCCGGCTTTCTCTTTGGCTGGATACCCGGCGCGTATATAACGGGATTGATAGGCGGGCCCGCAGCCAGCGGTTCAAATGATCGCACTATCCTCTTCATGCGGGCGATAACAGGCACACTGGCGGGCGGCGTTCTCACAGTTTACGCATTCGGGATTCCATGGCTGGCCTGGACAAGCGGCATGAGCTTCAAAGCGGCGGCGTTAGCAACAATAATTTTTGTTCCAGGCGATCTTATCAAAGTGTTTCTCGCGGCCGGCCTCACGCTATATTTTAACGATGCTCGCCGTGCGGGGCTTTCTGCATGATCGCCGGCGGATTGATCGCCAGACATGCTGCAGAGATGCCAGAGCGAGCCGCCATTTGTTTTGATGGTGAGACGATCAGCTGGCGAGACCTTGAGTCCTTGTTGCTCAAACTTGCCAACTGGATTTCCAGCCATGCCGGGGCCAGCGGACCTGTCGCAATTCATCTGCCGAACTCTCCTGCACTTGCTGCAATATTTCTTGCTGTCATCCGCATGGGCCGGGAAGCGCAAATCCTCGACACCCAATGGCCGCGAACAGCCAGTGAAAAGCTTCTGGCCGATCTGAAGCCTGCTCTGGTGCTAACTTCAGATCGTGAATGGGTCTGCCATAAGAATATTGTTCTCAAACACGATCAATTGAGTTTTTCCGGCCTGTCGAAACGCATCGACTTCACGACAGCGATTCGAAAATGGCCGGAGGTCGATCCTGAAATCGATTTTTACACAGGCTTTACGTCTGGCTCGACGGGATTGCCAAAAGGCTACAGACGCAACCACCGTTCATGGGTTCTCAGTTTTTTCGCCGCGCAAAGCGAATTCAATCTCGACGAGAACGATGTTATACTTGCGCCGGGAACGCTCACACATTCATTGTTTCTTTTTGCGCTCGCCTATGCGATGCACATAGGTGCCACGTGCGTATTAAGCCGAACCTTCCGGCCTGATCACATTGCCGAAGCGGCGCGCGCACATCGAGCCACCGTTCTATTTTCAGTGCCTGCTCAACTAACGCTGCTGTCGAAGCAAGCAGAAAATTGTGCACCCGCGAACTGTCTTCGCCGGATCATTTCTTCCGGCTCCAAGTGGCGTGGCCGCGACAATCGCGGATTGCGCAAGCTCTTCCCAGAGGCGCGCTTTTCTGAATTTTACGGCGCTTCAGAGACCAGCTTTATTTCCATCGCCCATGAAGGCGACGATTCACCCCCAAACTCTGTCGGGCGTGCATTCGAGGGCGTCAGCATCAACATACGCAATCAATCCGGGCGTCTCCTCCCCATTGGAGAGCCCGGCCGCATCTTCGTTGCAAGCGCAATGACATTTACTGGATACGCCACGGCCGATGGCATTATCCAACGCGACGAGAATGGCGCCATCGCATCCGGCGATATCGGATTCCTTGATGCTGCCGGCCATCTTTATCTTTCGGGCCGGGAAAACCGGATGATCGTAACTTCGGGCAAGAACCTTTTTCCCGAAGAAGTCGAGAGAGTGCTTGCGATGCTCGAGTGTGTGGAGGCCGTTGCTGTTATAAGCACATCTGACGACAAACGCGGGGAGCGTGTGCTGGGGATCATCAAGCTAGCGCCAGGCAGTCATATTTCACAATCAATGCTCATCGCTCATGCGCGGCAGCATTTGCCCTTGTTCAAGATTCCCAGGTCCTATTTCATTGCGCGCGACTGGCCAATCACACGGTCAGAGAAAACGGACTTTCAGAAGCTCGCTGCCATGTGGCGCGGCGGAATGTTGGAGCCGCTGAAATGAACCGTGTGTTTATATCGGGCGCTTTGCGAACGGCTGTTGCGCCGCGCGATGGAGCATTCCGACATGTGGAGCCCGCTCAACTAGCCGGAAATGTTATAGCGGCGCTTCTGAAGTATGCGCAGCTTCCGGGTAATCGCCGTATCGAAGTTATATTAGGCAACGCGCTTTATGGCGGCGGAAATCCAGCACGCGTCGCTGCATTGGCTGCGGGCCTGCCTATAAGAACACCGGCCCTCACAATCGATACCCAATGCTGCAGCGGGCTTGACGCAATTATCATGGCCGCGTCAAGAATTCGTTCCGGCGAGGCTGAGGCCGTGATTGCTGGCGGTGTGGAGAGCTACAGCCGTGCGCCGCTTCGATTCTCAAGGCCTTTGTCGAAAGACGATAGACCGCAGTTTTATTCACGCCCGCCATTCACGCCGTGGCGTGATCGTGATCCAGATCTGATCGAATCGGCTGCCGCTCTCGCAGTGCAACTCGATATCGAGCGGCATGCGCAGGAAGACTATGCGATGGAGAGCCATCGCAAGGCGCTGGCGCATCGTACGTCATGTCAGGAAATCGCTGATGTTGCTGGCGTCACCTTCGACCCGTTTACGAGAGAGATTAACGGTTCTTTCTGCAAACGTCTCCCGGTTATTGCGGGTGATGCGCCCCACGGATTGACGGCTGCGACGATTGCTGTGGAGGCCGACGCAGCAGCTGCGGTCATGCTTGTAAATGAGTCTGTTTTGAAGATGCTCTCATCACCGGTCAAGGCGGTGGAATATTGCGGCGGTATAACAATTGGATACGATCCCACTCAGCCCGCACTCGCACCTATCGAAGCGGCGCGAAGTCTGCTTATGCGGCATTCACTGAAAGCTTCGGATTTAAGGGTTGTGGAAATTATGGAAGCGTTTGCCGCACAAGCCATGGCGTTCAATTCAGCGCTTGGCTTGTCCCCTGCTGATATCAACAGAGGCGGCGGCGCTCTGGCGCGCGGGCATCCCATCGGAGCGTCAGGCGCCATTCTGACAGTTCGCCTGTTTCATGAATTGCAATGCGAAGAAGGCGGCGCAATGGGACTTGCCGCCATCGCTGCCGCTGGCGGACTCGGCAGTGCGTTGTTACTGCAGCGCAGGGAGTTTTGACAAGCTACGTATGCACAAATTAGGGCTATTTCCCCTTGAATGCCGGTCTGCGTTTTTCCGCAAATGCCCGGCGTCCCTCGACGAAATCATCGCTTTTCATACATGCCGCCAGAACAGCATCGCAGGCGGCTTTGTTGCGATTGCTTTCGTCCTTCATGATTTCATCAATCATCAATTTGGCCGCACGAATTGACAAGGGTGCGTTGTCACACAGCGTAGCAGCAAGTTTTCTCACAGTGCTTTCGAGTTCAGACCTCGGCACAACCTGGTTCAACAGACCGATGCGGTGCGCTTCGGCGGCATCTAGACGGTTAGCGGTGAAGAGAATCTCCTTGGCTTTGGCAGGACCAACGAGATCGATGAGCTTTTTTGTTCCATACATCGGATAGGCAACGCCAAGGCGCGCGGCGGGAATACCGAATACGGCATCATCAGAGGCGATACGGATATCCGTCGCCATGGCTGTCAACAAACCTCCGCCGAGACAAAAGCCATGGATCATCGCGACGATGGGTTTTGAGAAATCATCATATCGAAGGCGAAGTTTTTCTGACGTCTCCTCCTGCAACCGGCGTTGTTCTTCACCACGTTCACCTTTTTCAAATTGATTGATGTCTGCCCCGGAAATGAAGGCATGTTCGCCCGCCCCCTTCAGGATAACGACGCGGACATTTTCGTCCTTCTCGAACGCATCCAGCGCTTCGAGACAGGCGGCCCGCATTTCATGGGAAATGGCGTTACGTTTTTGTGGATTGTTGAAAGTCAGCCAACCGATGTGGCCATCGACTTCGGCAATCATTTTTTCGGAGGAAAGTTGCATTTCATTGCCTTTTTGTTTGGCCTTTATACCGTGCCTTCGGCATGCAGTTTGTCGATCGCCGTCTGGTCGTAGCCAAGATCGCGTAAAATCTCGTCGGTATGTTCGCCGGCATCAGGTGTTATGTTGCGCATACGCCATTGTGTACGCGACATATGGATGGGCTGCCCGACAATCGCGCGTTCGCCCTTTTCGGGGTGTACCATGGGCGTGATGATCCCAAGGTGCTGGACCTGCGGATCGGCAAAGGTTTGATCTACCTTGTAGATGGGGCCGCAGGGAATGCCCGCCTTGTTGATGATTTCCACCCATTGCGCTGTCGTCTTGGTACGGAAAACTTCGTCGTAATCGGCATTGAGCATTTCACGGTTCTTCACGCGCAAATCAGCATCGGCATATTCGGGTTTCTTCATCAGATGCGTTGCGCCGATGGCTTCACACACACGTTTCCAGCCGGCATCGCCGCCTGCGCCGATGTTCACGTAGCCGTCTATTGTCTGATAGGCCCCGGTCGGCATGGATTTGGGATGATTATTCCCGGCCTGTCCCGGCACATATCCATCATAAATCCAGGCAGCAGATTGAAAATCCATCACGGTGATCAAAGCTTCGAGCAGCGAGGTATGAATCCACTGTCCCTTGCCCGACGCTTCCCGCTCCAGCAGTGCGGTCAGTATCCCGATGGTGGCGAAAAGGCCGGCGCTCATGTCGCCGACAGCAGCACCTGCGCGCATGGGGCCTTTGCCAGGTTCGCCGGTGACGGACATCAATCCGCTCATGCCCTGCGCAATCTGGTCGACGCCGGGCCTGTTGGCATAGGGGCCGTCCTGGCCAAAGCCGGAAATGCTGGCGTAGACAATGCGCGGATTGATCGCGCTCACGGCCTCATAATCTATGCCGAGGCGATGTTTCACGTCGGGACGATAATTTTCCACAATCACGTCGGCGTCCTTCGCCAACGCCATAAAAATCTTCTTTCCCTCGGGGCTTTTCAGATCGAGTTTCATGCTGCGCTTGTTGCGATGCAGATTCTGAAAGTCGCCCTTGTCGCGGCCATCAGAAAAACCGTCGCCCTTGTCGCCGGGCATTTCGATCTTGATGCAGTCAGCACCCCAATCCGCCAGTTGGCGCACGCAAGCCGGGCCTGCACGCACACGGCTGAGATCGAGTACTTTGAACCGGGCCAGCGGCAATCCTTCTCGGCTCATCTGCATTCCTCCCAAGTTTGTACTTCTCTTATTTCTGCAGTTCTGCGCGGACAATCTTCACGCCTGCCACCATCGCACATAATTTTGCGAACGCCACGTCACGCGGCAGATATTTCATGCCGCAATCAGGTGCGATCACCAGACGTTCGGGAGGCACGTAGGGGAACACCCGGCGTATGCGTCCGGCAACGATTTCTGGCGTTTCTATTGCATTGTCGCCAAGGCTGATGACGCCCAACACTATGGTTTTGGTCGGGAGTTGTTTCAGAACCGCGAGATCGATTACGGGCTGCGCTGTCTCAATTGATATCTGGTCGGCCTTGCACGCCTCCAGCTCCGGCAGAAAGGAATAGCCTTCCGGCTTGTTCTTCACCAGCGCCGCATAGCCGAAACAGACGTGAACCGCGGTTGTGCCCGAAATGCCTTCCAGTGCGCGATTAATTGCCTTCACCGCATAGGCGCGGGCCTGATCGGGCCTTGCCTGCATATAGGGTTCGTCGATCTGCACGATATCGGCGCCAGCAGCGAAGAGATCCTTGATTTCCTCATTGACGGCAGCAGCATATTCCATCGCGACCTTTTCTTCATCATTGTAGAAAAAGTCCTTGGCCTGCACGGACATCGTGAAGGGACCTGGCACTGTGATCTTGATCTTGTGGCTGGTGCTTTTGCGCAGGAATTGAACATCGCGCAATTCGACAGGGTGTTTGCGCCGGATCTTGCCAATAACGCGCGGCACCATATCCGGTTTGCCCGAACGGCTGGGAACAATAGCGGGATTGTCAGGGTCCACACCTTCCAAAGCTGTCGCAAAGCGATTGGAATAACTTTCCCGGCGCATTTCCCCGTCGGTAATCACATCAATACCGGCGGCCTCCTGATCGCGAATGGCAATCAATGTCGCATCATCCTGCGCCTGCTCCAGCCATTCGGCTCCGACCCGCCACAATTCCTGTGCGCGAATACGAGGGGGCGCCCGCAGGCTCAATTTCTCCCTGTCAATCAGCCAGTCGGGTTGAGGATAGGAGCCTACGAGCGTGGTCGGCAAAAGCATTCATTCCCCCTATCCGTCAGGACTGCCTATCAGACGAGCCTTCTTGTGTTTTGATCATTTCCGAAATTGACGGCGCTTGCAACTGCCCAGCTATTTATAAAGCCGGCCAGCCTCGCGCAAACCTTCATCCTGACGAGCCTGATCAGTCGTGCCCATCAGTTTGGGATTTGCAATCTCGCGCAATTCGGCTGGCACTTTGTCTTCCAGTCCTTCGCGCACGAAGCCGTGCGCGCCACGCGCCCAGATGAGCTGTGCTTCATCGCTCATGGAATAATCCAGATAGAGCCGTGCGGCATTGGGGTGCTGGGCATTGCGCATCATCACATTGCCATAGAGTACATAGGGCGCGCCTTCCTGCGGAATGACAGCGCGGACCGGAAGTCCCTTGAGATTGGCGATGTCGGAAAGAATAAACGGCGAGTAAATCGCATATTCACCGCGCGCGACCCGGCGCTGTGCTTCGCGCTG
>CANJJI010000149.1 GCA_947474545.1 Beijerinckiaceae bacterium
GCACTGGGGCGTCGAGAACCGGCTGCATTGGCGGCTCGACGTGATCATGAACGAGGATCAGGACCGAAGCCGGTTGGGTAACGCTCCCCACAATCTCGCCGTGCTCCGGCACATGGCGTTGAACGTCACGCAAAAAGACGGTGGAAAAGTATCCCTGCGCGGCAAGATCAAAAAAGCAGGGTGGGATGACGCATACCTGTCAAGACTTCTGACCCTGTTTTGAAATGCGATTGCCCTGCAAGCGTCCCCTTTGCAGGTTGACTCCTGCAACAACAGCGCACAAAAGCGCTTCGAACTTCAGCCATCGTACGGAAAGCAAGTCATGGCAGAGCCCATATTCTTCCGGCGCGCCGTGACGCCGACTTTATCGGACATTCTGTGTTGGGCTGCGATCAAGGCGCCCGATGGCGCCGACCTGAGCCAAACCATAGATTCTGTTGCGCCGATCAACGAAGCGGGCCCGGGCGCATTGGCGTTTCTCGACAATCCCAAATACGCAACCGATCTCGCCCAATGCCGCGCCACTGCCTGTCTGGTTGCGCCACGCTTCCTCGACAGGATCCCGGCGGGCACTGTCGCGCTGGTAAGTCCCGAACCTTATCGCGCTTTCGCGCAGATCGTGGCGCACCTGTATCCCGACGCCATGCGTCCATCCTCCAACTACGCCGTCGCTGGCATTGCGCCGGGCGCACATGTTCATCCCGACGCCTGGCTTGAAGACAATGTCATCGTTGACCCAGGAGCTGTGATCGGGCCGCGTGCGGAAATCGGCGAAGGGACGATCATCGGCGCCAATTGCGTCATAGGGCCGGATGTGCGCATCGGGCGAAAGTGCTCAATCGGCACCAACACTACTGTGGTTTACGCGCTGATCGGCGATCGCGTCATCCTCCATGCAGGCGTACGCGTCGGGCAGGATGGTTTTGGCTTTGCCATGGGCATGGGCGGGCATGTCAAGGTTCCCCAGACCGGCCGCGTGATCATCCAGAACGATTGTGACATTGGTTCCAATACAACGATTGATCGAGGCGCCAATCGCGATACTGTGTTGGGCGAGGGCACGAAGATCGACAATCTGGTCCAGATTGGGCATAACACAACCTTGGGACGCCATTGTGTGATCGTTTCACAAGTTGGTATTTCAGGCTCGACGGAGATTGGCGATTACGTCGTCATCGGTGGACAGACCGGTATTGCAGGACATTTGCGTATCGGCACGGGCGCGCAGATTGCCGCCTGTTCCGGGGTCATGAACGATGTGCCGTCTGGTGAGAAATGGGGAGGTTCGCCCGCCCGTCCCCTGCGTGATTTCTGGCGTAAGGAAGCTGCAGTAGAAAAACTGGCTCGCAGAAAAAGTGAGTAGCCGCCATCCGCGGAGCGCGGCACAGATCGCGCGCCTGATCAGGCCACAATAGAACGAAGAAAAGCAGGCAGGACATTCGAATGGACGACAACGCGAAAACGACGCTCGAAACCATCGACATCAAGCATTTGATGCAATTCCTGCCGCATCGTTATCCCTTTCTGCTTGTCGACAAGATCATCAACTGTAAGGGCGATGATTCCTGCATCGGCATCAAGAATGTCACGTTCAACGAACCGCAGTTTCAGGGCCATTTTCCCAATAATCCCATCATGCCCGGTGTGTTGCTGATCGAGGGAATGGCGCAGACTGCGGGCGCTTTATGCGTACATGCATCAACATCCGAACGGCCCAGCGTCGTTTATTTTATGACAATAGACAAAGCCAAGTTCCGCAAGCCCGTCGTGCCCGGTGATCGCGTCGAGTTCCACATGACCAAACTCAACAAGCGCAAGAACATGTGGTGGTATCGCGGCGAAGCCAAGGTCGATGGCATACTTGTCTGCGAAGCCGAAGTCAGCGCTATGCTGGTCGACGAAACAAAGAATGGTTGATTTAAATTCATGACCCAAACGCCAGCAGCCATTCATCCTTCATCGGTCATAGAGATTAGCGCGGAGATTGGCGCCAATGTACGCATAGGCCCCTTTTGCCATGTTGGTCCCAATGTGAAATTGGCAGACAACGTGGAATTGCTGTCTCATGTCGTCGTGCACGGACGCACGAACATCGGCCCGGGCACACGTATTTTTCCATTCGCCTCCATCGGTCACCAGCCGCAGGATCTGAAATTTCACGGCGAACTTTCCACGCTTGATGTCGGCGCCAATTGCATCATCCGTGAAGGTGTGACAATGAATCCGGGCACCGAGCACGGAGGGTTGCGCACCATCGTGGGCGACAATTGTACATTGCTTGCCAATTCCCACGTCGCCCATGATTGCAAGATGGGCAACAATGTCATTCTTTCAAACAACGTCATGCTCGCCGGTCACACCACCATTGGCAGTTTTGTCATCATGGGCGGCGGCTCGGCTGTACACCAGTTTGTGCGCATCGGCGACCATGCGTTTGTCGGCGGACTGGCTGGTGTCGAAAACGATGTCATTCCCTATGGCATGGCGTTGGGAAACCGCGCCAATCTTGCGGGGCTTAATCTTGTCGGCCTCAGGCGGCGCGGATTTCAGCGCGAGGCGATCCACAGTCTGCGCCGCGCTTATCGTTTGCTGTTTGCAGCGGAAGGCACATTGAAAGAGCGTCTGGAAGACGTTGCAGCTGAGTTCAGCGATCACCCCCAGGTTCATGAAATACTCGATTTCATTCGCGCTGGCGGCGATCGTGCACTGTGTACGCCGCGTGAAGGCAAGGATTCGGCTGCGTGAGTGTGACGCTTGCGCAGAATCGCGGCGGCGAGCGTGTGCTCGATCTTTTCATTGTTGCAGGCGATATCTCCGGGGATGATCTCGGCGGTAAACTTATGTTGGCGCTGACGGACAAACTGGGCGCAAGAGTGAACTTTCGCGGGGTCGGTGGCGTCGCCATGGATACCGCTGGCCTGCAGAGGCTTTTCCCCACTTCCGACATCGCTGTCATGGGCATATTGCCGGTCATCGCCAATCTTCCGCGTCTGTTGAACCGCATCGGCCGCACAGTAGACGCGATCGTGAGCAATCCTCCAGACGCGCTTGTCATCATCGACAGCCCCGATTTTACGCATAGGGTCGCCCGCCAGGTTCGGCGTCAGCTCCCTAACCTGCCAGTGATTGATTATGTCAGTCCATCCGTATGGGCCTGGCGGCCGGGCCGGGCCAGGCGTATGCGTCCCTATGTCGATCATATCCTGGCGCTATTGCCATTTGAGCCGCAGGCTCATCGCGATCTAGGTGGTCCCGATTGCACTTATGTTGGCCATCCCCTGATAGAGCGGCTGCCCGATCTGCACCCCAACGCCGGGGAAACTCTCCGTCGGGAAACTGCGCCACCAGTGGTGCTCGTGCTTCCCGGCTCGCGCCCTAACGAGGTCGCGCGGCTGTTGCCTGTATTTTGCGAAACCATCAATCGCGTGCAGCAGAATCTTGGGGAAATCGAGGTTATCATTCCCGCCGTGGCGCATCTGGCCCAGCGTATAAGTGAACAGACGGCATCCTGGTCTTTTCGGCCAAGGATTGTCGTGGGCGAAGCAGAGAAATATGCAGCTTTCAGACAGGCGCGTGCAGCGCTCGCGGCATCAGGCACAGTAACGCTCGAATTGGCGCTGGCACATGTCCCGGTCGTTGTCGCCTACAAAGTGTCGAAACTGGAAGAGATGATCGCTCGGCGTCTTGTGAAGACAAAATGGATGTCTCTGCCCAATATCATCCTCGGAGAAGCCGCGTGTCCCGAGTTCCTTCAAGAGGCGGCCAATCCGGAATCGCTGGCCAAAGTTTTGCAGGACCTGATCGAAGAGGGCGAACCACGCAGGCGGCAATTAAAGGCTCTGATGCGCATGGAAAAGCTGATGTATCTCGACAACGGCGAACGCCCGAGTGAACGCGCCGCGCGCGTCGTGATCGAAGCCATCGCTGCGGGGAAAGCACAGTCCTGAAACAAAAAAGGACCGCATCTGCGGCCCTTTTCCATAAATATGCGCAGCGGCAACCGCCATCAGCCGCGCTTGCCGATCGGCGCATAATCGCGCGCCACTTCGCCTGTATAGAGCTGACGCGGACGGCCGATCTTCTGGTTCGGATCCTCGATCATTTCCTTCCATTGCGCGATCCAGCCAACAGTGCGCGCCACAGCAAAGAGAACTGTGAACATAGTCATCGGGAAGCCCATCGCCTTCAAGGTGATGCCGGAATAGAAATCGACGTTCGGATAAAGCTTGCGGGCGATGAAATATTCATCGTGCAAGGCAATGCGTTCCAGCTCCATGGCGACATCGAGCAGCGGATCGTCCTTAATACCTAGCTCCGCCAGCACTTCATGGCAGGTCTTCTGCATGATCTTCGCGCGCGGATCGAAATTCTTGTAAACGCGATGGCCAAAGCCCATCAGGCGGAACGGATCATCCTTGTCCTTGGCGCGGGCGATGTAATGGGGAATGCGGTCGGGCGTGCCGATCTCCATGAGCATGCGCAGGCAGATTTCGTTCGCGCCGCCATGCGCAGGCCCCCACAGCGCGGCAACGCCAGCTGCAATGCAGGCAAAGGGATTAGCCCCTGTTGAGCCCGCGAGCCGGACGGTGGATGTCGAGGCATTCTGCTCGTGATCGGCATGCAGAATGAAGATGCGGTCAAGCGCGCGCGCCAGCACAGGATTGACCTTGTATTCCTCACACGGCACCGCAAAGCACATACGCAGGAAGTTGGCGGCATAATCCATGTCGTTGCGCGGATAAACGAAGGGCTGGCCCACATTGTACTTGTAGGCCATGGCTGCAATCGTCGGCATCTTCGCGATCAGGCGCATGGAAGCAATCATACGCTGCTGCGGATCATTGATGTCGGTGGAGTCATGATAGAAAGCTGACAAAGCGCCAACGCAGCCAACGACCACGGCCATCGGATGCGCATCGCGGCGGAAGCCACGATAGAATTGAGCCATCTGTTCGTGGATCATCGTATGGCGAGTGATGCGATAATCGAAATCGGCCTTCTGTGTTTTTGTCGGCAGTTCGCCGTAAAGCAGGAGATAGCAGGTTTCGAGGAAGTCCCCGTGTTCGGCCAGTTGTTCGATTGGATAGCCACGATGCAGAAGGATGCCCTCGTCGCCATCGATATAGGTGATCTTGGATTCGCAGCTTGCTGTTGAAAGGAAACCCGGATCAAAAGTGAACATCCCGGTCTGGCCCAGCAGCTTGCCGATGTCGATCACCGTCGGGCCGATGGTCCCGTCGTACATGGGCATTTCAACGCTTTTGTCGCCAACATTGATCGTCGCGGTTTTATTGCTCATCTGAGTTGCCTTTTTGCTGGCGATATCCGGGCAGGATGTCCCGCCACATCGTTTCGTAGCGGTCCGAAATCCGCCTGTGTGCTATCCCATTGTCTGGACGTGTTCAAGTCTGCCCTTTGTTTAATTGCAGCGGCGCCGGGAGTGCGTCCCTTGAGTTTATATGGAATGAAATTCAGTTACTTCCCGGGAAAAGCCGCCGCTATTCCGCCTGAAGCTATCAGCTCTCTCCCGCAAGGTAGATTAAGCCCATCAGCTGGAACATAACAACCATGCCGCCATATGGGTCGAAGTGCGTACCGTATTGCGGGCAAGGGCCGGATCTGATCGCCAGAGCAGGGCTCCGCTTGTTATTTTGCCACGTCGCGCAGGCGGGCAAGGCTTTCCTCCCGCCCCAACACCGCCAGAACATCAAAAATGCCTGGGGATGCAAGCCGCCCGGTGAGAGCTGCCCGCAAAGGTTGGGCGATCTGGCCAAGTTTGGCGCCGCTCGCCTCTGCATACTGACGAACTACAGCCTCTGTCGCGGCTGCAGTCCAGTCCTGAACCGGTTCCAGTGCGGGCAAGAGAGCCTTCAGATGAGCGCTACCGCCATTGTCGAGAATTTCCCTGGCTTTGGCTTCAATGTCGAGCGGACGCGCGGCATACAGAAAGCGCGCGCCTTCGACCAGATCCTTGAGGGTTTTGGCGCGTTCCTTCAGCCCGCCCATGGCCGCCAGCAACTTTTGCCGAAGGTCATCATCGAGCTTGCCTTTGAGCGCCTCTGCGCCTTCCAGAAATGGCAAAGTCGCCTCCAGCATGGCGAGCAATTCAGCATCCGGCGTCGCGCGGATATAGTGCCCGTCAAGATTTTCAAGTTTCGCAAAATCGAAACGTGAGGGCGAACGGCCGATCTGCGGCAGGTCGAATACACCTGCCATTTCCTCGGTTGAAAAAATTTCCTTGTCGCCGTGGCTCCAGCCCAGGCGCACCAGATAATTGCGCAGGGCCGCAGGCAGAAACCCCATGGCTCTGTAGGCGTCGACGCCCAGAGCGCCATGCCGTTTGGAAAGCTTTGCGCCGTCTGCTCCATGGATCAGCGGAATATGCGCCATCACAGGCACATGCCAGCCGAATGCGTTATAAATCTGGATTTGCCGGGCGGCATTGGTCAGGTGATCGTCGCCACGAATGACATGGGTGACGCCCATGTCATGATCATCGACGACTACGGCCAGCATATAGGTCGGGTTGCCGTCCGAGCGCAGCAGAACAAGATCGTCGAGATCCTTGTTGGGAATGACGACGCGGCCCTGCACCTTGTCGTCTATAACCGTGTCGCCCTCTTGCACCGCCTTAAGGCGGATGACGGGTTTGGCGCCGCTGGCCTCTGCAGCAGCAATATCCTCCGCGCTGCGGTCGCGCCAGCGGCCATCATAGCGGGGAAAGCGCTTTTCGGCCCGCGCCTGTTCGCGCATCTGCTCAAGTTCCTGCTGCGAGGCAAAGCATTTGTAGGCTTTGCCGTCAGTCAGCAATTGCAACACGGCTTCGCGGTGCCTGTCCGCACGGGCGTATTGGTAGATCGGCTCCCCGTCCCATTCGATGCCCAGCCATTGCAGCCCGTCGATGATCGCAGCAATCGCCGCGTCTGTTGATCGCTCCCGGTCGGTATCTTCGATGCGCAAAAGCATCTTGCCGCCAAAACGGCGGGCATAGAGCCAGTTGAAAAGCGCTGTCCGCGCGCCGCCGATATGAAGGAAGCCTGTGGGAGAAGGCGCAAAGCGTGTGACGACCTGATCTGGCATGTGCCGGGACTGCATTTCTGGAGCAAAAAGGAAAAAGGGGCGGGGCGCAGGGGTGCTTCCCCACGCGCGCGCTTCGTGTAGCATAGGGCTGGCGGCCATGGGTAGGCGGTGTGTGCAGAGGATTGAGGAAAACCTCTTGCTGCTGCCCGGATGCCGCAGACGGGGATGGCATGAACGCGGGGTGGGGACCACGCGCCTCTGCAGGAGTTGTTGCGGGCGTTTTCAAGGGCGCACGGGACGTGCGTCTGTCGGCTCTGCGCATACGCGCAGCTGGCCTCGGCGATGTTTTGCGCAGCTGGATCCAGGCGGAGACCGATAACCGCCGTTTTTTCCTCTGGCTGCCCGTGGCTTTCGGAGCCGGCATATTGCTCTATTTTGCCGCCGACCGCGAGCCCTCGCTTTGGGCGCCAGTTCTGGGATTTGTGCTTTCTTCCGCTGCTACGCGCGCTTTGCAGCGCCGGGGCGCAATCGCCGGCTTCCGGCTTGCACTGGCGATTTCTGGCGTCATGGCAGGCTTTGCGACGTGCTGCCTGAAGACATCTTTACTCGCAAATGCAGTCATCGAGCGCACGATTACCGCGCGTGTCACCGCCTATGTGGAAACAATCGATTTGCGCGAAAACGGCGCGCGCCTGTTGTTACGGCCCGGGGCTATAGCCGGGATCGAAAGCGCAAAATTGCCCCGGCGTATCCGGGTGACCATGCGCGCAAGGCCGGATTTTGAAGCGGGCGCTACCATAGAAGGGACCATGCGCCTGCTGCCGCCGCCGCGCCCCTCAGAACCGGGCGGCTATGATTTCAGCCGCGATGCCTATTTCAACGGGATCGGCGCTGTCGGCTCGATTTCTTCGCATCCGGCAATGGCGGCGGACGCAGCCGTGCCACTTGTCGCGCGCACTAATGCGACTGTCGATCGCGCGCGCAACGCCCTGACCGCGCGCATCATCCAGATTGTCGGAGGTCAGCACGGCCCGGTCGCAGCAGCGTTGGTAACCGGCAAGCGTGGCCAGATCGCAGAGGAGACGAACGAAGCCCTGCGCGGCGCGGGAATTTATCACGTCGTGTCCATCTCCGGTCTGCACATGGTGCTGGCGGCGGGTCTCTTTTTGTGGAGCCTGCGCGCTGTGCTGGCGATGTTTCCCGCGCTTGCCCTGCGTCGGCCAATCAAATTATGGGCCGCCAGTTTCGCCATGCTGGGCGCAATATCCTACGATCTTTTTTCCGGGTCGGAAGTAGCGACAGAGCGTTCGCTTGTGATGGTGCTGGTGTTGCTCGGCGCGGTGCTCGCGGGCCGGCCAGCGTTCTCGATGCGCAATCTGGCTATTGCAGCGCTCGCCGTGATGGCGCTGGAGCCGCAGAGCATCCTTGGGCCTTCGTTTCAGATGTCCTTTGCAGCGGTGGCGGCGATGATTGCCGCATTCGAAAAAAGGGCAGGGGGCGCTGAACCGGGCCTGCACGGCGAAGCAGGGTTGGATCCCGGTGCGATGGCTGACCCGCGCGCGACATGGGTTGGGCGCATGCGCATCGTGTTGTCCGCGATGTTTCTGACGACTCTGGTGGCCTCCCTCGCGACCGATCCTTATTCCAGCTATCATTTTCATCGCATCACGCCATTCGGCCTGATCGGCAACATGCTCACTTTGCCGCTCGTCGAATTTATCGTGATGCCCGCAGCCGTTCTCGGTGTCGCCGCCCATCCCTTTGGACTCGATGGTCCCGTATGGTGGCTGATGGGGCAGGGCATCTGGTTCATGATGGAGGTCGCGCGCTGGGTCGCGAGCCTGAATGGCTCGACGCTCTATCTCCACGCCTTTGGACCCGGCGCTTTATTACTGATGTCGTTTGGTCTCATCTGGACGGCGCTGTGGCAATCGCCTGTGCGCTGGGGCGGGGCGCCGGTCTTTGCTGCGGGAATCGTCCTGGCGGCAAGTGTGGCGCAGCCTGATTTTGTCGCCGACCGCCAGGGACGCAGTCTTGCCTATCGTCAGGACGATGGCAAACTTGCAATCCTCAATGGCAAGGCCAATCCATTCGGCGTGAGCCAATGGTTGACGGCGGACGCCGACAGCCGCAAGCCCGGCGATCCCAGACTGGCGGGCAACAGCCTGTGCGATCCCAAAGGGTGTACGGGGATATTGCGGGATGGCCGCATCATCGCGCTGGTTCTGGACCGCGAAGCTCTCGCGCATGATTGTGGCAGGGCCGATATCGTCGTAACGCCAATCTTTGCGGATGGTCTGTGTAACGGGCCCGAATTACTGATCGACGCGGGCTATCTGCAAAAGCAGGGCGCAACGCGGTTGTGGCTGAAACCGGATGGGATGCTGTACGCCCAGCACGCGCGGGATGCGGACTACGACCGCCCCTGGTCGCCCGCCCCCCGCCGCCCGGCACAAGCAACGCCAGCCAACAACGGCTGGACCGCCGCGTCCGGCCCGCCCGCAGGTGCGGCAGATGAGCCGGACAACGCCGACATCCTCAATCCGTACAGATAGGCCTCAAGTCTCAATACTTGCGGATGAGGCTCACCAGTTTGCCCTGAATCTGCACCCGGTCAGGCCCGAAAATGCGTGTCTCATAGGCGGGATTGGCCGCTTCCAGCGCGATGGATGCGCCGCGCTTGCGCAGCCGCTTCAATGTCGCTTCCTCATCGTCGATCAGCGCCACCACGATATCGCCGGTCTCGGCATTATCCTGTTTGCGAATGACGACGATATCGGAATCGAAAATCCCCGAATCGATCATCGAATCGCCGCGTACTTCCAGCGCAAAATGATCGCCCTGAGGCAGCATGTCTGCGGGCAGGGAAATCGTGTGCGTATGGGACTGAATGGCGGAAATCGGCGTACCCGCCGCAATCCGGCCCATCACGGGAATGGCGACATTGTCATTGCCATCCTGGCCGTCCGGGGCAGGAGCAGGGGCCCGCACCTTTCCCAGATTGCCCTCGATAACAGAGGGAGCAAAACGCCCGCCGCGCTGGCCCGAGGGCGTCGAGGATTCCGGCAGTTTCAGCACTTCCAGCGCTCGCGCCCTGTTGGGCAGGCGGCGGATAAACCCGCGCTCTTCCAGCGCGATAATCAGCCGGTGAATGCCGGATTTGGACGCCAGATCGAGCGCGTCCTTCATTTCATCGAAAGACGGCGGCACGCCGGTTTCCTTCAATTTTTCGTTGATGAAGCGCAACAATTCGCTCTGCTTTTTCGTCAGCATGAAACTATCCGTTCTCTGGGGCAGAAAGCCTGCCCATTGCTTGTTCGGGTTATCCAATCCACCGGCCCCGCCGGGGCGACTCGTTCAGTCCCCTTGTGGCAGAAACTGAACTGAATCGCTAAACAAAGCATGAATGGACTGTATATGTTCCCTTTGCGTTCTGTCAAGCGTTAAGAAATACCGGATCAGATTCACTTCCCCAAGCCCCTCACACTTGCCGGCAAAGCTGCGCGAATAAGCCTTGCCAGCTCAATGGCAGCTTTGGCGCGGGGAGAATTGCGCCGGTAGATCAGGCGCACGCGGCGAAAAGTTCCCGGCCCTTCCAGAGGGCGAAAGGCGAGTTGGTCTGTTGACGTGCGGCCACTTTCGATCGCCAGTTGCGGCACGAGGGTGACGCCATAGCCTGCGGCGGTGAGGTGGAGCAGAGTTTCCAGGCTGGTTGCGCGCATGTCGGCCATATTTTGCTGGCCGGAGAGGGGATGCGAACAGAGGTCGAGCGCCTGGTCGCGCAGGCAATGGCCGTCGGTCAGCAAAAGCAGCGTTGATGGGTCGATGTCGCTTGTCCGCAAGCTCTTTTTGGCTACATAGGGATGATTGGCGGGCGTCACCACCCAGAAAGGCTCGTCGAAGAGTTCGACGCCAGCCAGTTCGGCGATGGCGGGATCGCTGGCGATGAGCGCCGCATCAAGCTTGCCTTCTGCGACCAGCGGTACAAGCACTCCCGTCAGATCCTCCACCAGCATCAGCGGGGCGAGCGGCAGTTTTTCCCGCGCCATGGGCAGAACATGCGGCATCAGATAGGGGCCAAGCGTGGGAATGACCCCCAGACGCAGCCGCCCGCTGAGGGGATCGCGATGGGCTCTGGCGCTGTCAGTGATATCCTGCGCGGCCGCCAACGCACGGCGTGCATGGGCAACGATTTCAGCGCCGGCCTCGCTAGGCCGGATGGTTCGTCCGGAACGTTGAAAAATCTCTATTCCAAGCTCGCTTTCCAGCTTGGCAATCTGCCCGCTGAGGGTCGGCTGGCTGACATGACAGGCTTCCGCCGCACGGCCGAAATGGCCGTGGTCAGCAATCGCTACGACATACTGGAGATCTTTGAGGTTCATAGGATCTTATAGCCAATACGTTTTATCGATCAATCTATCGCGCTCCATCGGCAGGACAAGTCAGGTCCTGCCGCCGTCCAAAACGAACCCTGTATTTGCAGATTGCTACGCCTGTTTATTGGCGGGCAGCTGCCTTTGCCGGGCGCTGATAAACAATGGAGCCCTCGGTTTCGTTGATCCGCTGGATCGTCACATCGGTGTCGTCGCCATCGGTCGCCGCCA
>CANJJI010000150.1 GCA_947474545.1 Beijerinckiaceae bacterium
CAAAAAGACGGTGGAAAAGTATCCCTGCGCGGCAAGATCAAAAAAGCAGGGTGGGATGACGCATACCTGTCAAGACTTCTGACCCTGTTTTGAAATGCGATTGCCCTGATGCAAGGCCAGAACGGTATGGCGAACGCCCGGAAACAGCGCTATCCGGCAAAATCAGCCCCAAGCTGGCGAATCCCCCGAAGAGTTTTGCAAGAGGCTCTTTATTGGATAATTTTAAAATTCCGGCGTGAAGCGAAGCGCGCCTTTATGCAGGAACGCGAATTTTTTAATCATGCTGCCGCTTGCAAGGGGTCACGAGGCTTGACCGGAGGCCGTGTGGTCCTCAATGTCATTCTCATCGGAACCACCCAGTAGAAGTTGAGACAACCAGATGAACCGCAAATTCACCGACCCGTTTCTGCCGCCGGAACGCCTGCTTTTGGGACCTGGCCCATCTCCTGTGGCGCCGGAAGTTCTCAAGGCGATGGCGCATTCGACAATCGGCCATCTCGATCCGGCCTTCATCGGCTTGATGGACGAGTTGAAGGCGATGTTGCAAACGTGTTTCAACACAAAGAATGAGGCCACGTTCACGGTCGCGGGGCCTGGCAGCGTGGGTATGGACGCCTGCGTCTTGAACATGGTGGAAGCGGGCGACAAGATACTCATCGCGCGCAATGGCGTGTTCGGCATGCGCATGAGCGAGGTTGCTTCGCGCGGCGGTGCGGTCGTCGTGCCGCTCGATTTCGAATGGGGCAAGCCTGTCGAGGCTGCGGCCGTTGATGCAGCGCTCGCCGCCGACAAGGACATCAAGTTTGTCGCTTTCGTGCACGCCGAAACGTCCACCGGCGTTTTGTCGGATGCAAAGGCGATTGCTGCTGCCGCTGCGAAACATGGCGCCATGGTGATCATGGATGCGGTGACATCGGTTGGCGGCGTGCCCGTAAAAATCGACGAATGGGGCGTGGATGTCGTATATACAGGCACGCAGAAATGCATATCCTGCCCGCCGGGCCTGTCGCCTGTTTCGTTCTCGCCACGCGCCATTGAGCATATCAAGAACCGCAAGACCAAGGTGCTGTCGTGGTTCCTCGATGTCACGCAGGTCATGGCCTATTGGGGCGGGGAGGGCGCTCGCGCTTATCACCACACCGCGCCGATCAATGCGCTCTACGGCCTGCATGAAGCGTTGCGTCGCGTGCTGGTGGAAGGTCTCGACACTGCCTTTGCGCGTCACAAAAAGGCGCATCTGCATCTCGTCGCGGAAGTGAAAAAGCGCGGTTGGGAGATGTTGGTGGATGAGGCTTATCGTCTGCCGCAATTGAATGCGATCAAGATTCCCGCTGGGGTTGATGACGCCAAGGTGCGCCGTTCACTGCTGCTTGATCACAACATCGAAATTGGCGCCGGCTTGGGGGTTCTGGCCGGTAAAGTCTGGCGCATCGGTTTGATGGGCGAGGGCGCACGGGTGGAGCATGTGGACACGCTGTTCGCAGCGCTGGACAAGGTGCTCAAGGGGTAGGGCGACTTAGAATATTTCAGGAATAGAGATCCCGGAAAATGCTACACATTTTCCGGGATCATTTTTATTTAGGCCTTCTGCCACATGAGCATGTGATAGCCATCAGGCAGCGGGTGCCAGTAGGGTTTTACCTTCAAGCCGATTTTCATTTCTTCCTGAGTGATGCCTACCGTATTGCCCATGATCTGCACGCCCTCGGGCAATGTCACCATGGCGATGAAAAATGGCTCCTTGCCCTGGAAGGGCGGGCGGGCGCGATAGACGAGCGTGTGCGAATAGACTTCGCCTTCGCCCTTCACTTCGCGCCATTCGAGCACGCTCTTGCGGCCGGTGAAGCGGCTGGTCGCGCGTGGCAGCCATTGATATTTGCCGACGCTCTTGTCGAATTGCACCAGCAGTTTTTTCTGCTTGGTGCCGTCCCAATAGGGCTGCGAGAAGGAGCGGGCGGCGGGTGCGCCGCGTTCGATATTCAGTGTGTCGTTGACCGTAACCATGCGTCCCTCCTCAACCGTTCGGCGTTAAAACCATCACAACTGATGTATTCCAGTTGCGATTATAGGGAATGCCGCCAATGCCGGTGACAAGTGCGTTCTTAGTATTCTTGACCTGACGTGAACCACCTTCGCCGAAGAGCTGGCGCACAGCTTCAACAAGATTGGTGCCCCCGCCTGCAAGGCCGACCTGGCCGACGGAAATCTGGCCGCCGCCAGTGTTCAGCGGCAGATCGCCGCCGAAATTGAAGTCGTGTTCGCGGATGAAATCGCAACCCTGTCCCTTTTTGCAGAAACCCAGCATTTCCAGCTGGATCATCATGGCGATGATGAAATCGTCATAGGGATGGAAGGAGTTGATGTCTTTGGCGGTCAGTCCGGCCTGTTTAAAGGCCTTCGCGCCCGCCGGCATATGGCCGGTGTCGGTGACATCGACGATGTTTTCTGAGAACTGGAAGCTTGTTTTTTCGCCATAGCCAATGGGGAAGACGGCTTTCTTGTAGCCCTTCTTCTCCGCGTTCTTGCGGCTGGTGACGATGAGGCCACTGCCGCCATCGCACGGCATAACGCTGTCGAGGAGGCGAATGGGATCGGCGATCATGCGCGAGTTGATATAATCGTCGATGGTGATGGGTGTGCGCAGTTTCTCGCAGGCCAAATCGTTCAGCACGGCGCCATTGCGTTGCGCGACAGCAAGTTTGCCGAGCATGCGATAGTCGAGACCGAACTGATGTTCGTAACGGCTGGTAATAAAGCCGAAGGAGGTCGGCGGTCCAAGCAGGCCCAGCGGGGCTGTCCATTCCTGTTGATAATGGCGCTGGCGCTGGCCGGATTCCCGTACGGCTGTATCTGCGAACAGGCAGAGCACCGTTTCGCAAAGTCCCGCGTCGATGGCTACGGCCGCGCGGGCGAGCGCGCCAGTGGGTGAGCAACCTCCGATATCCACGGTCTGACAAAAGTCGACCTCAAGCGCCAGTTGATCTGCCGTGGTTTGCGACCAGAAGCAATTGCCGGCGCCCGTTGTCGAAGATGAAAGGCAAAGACCATCGATCTCGCCCTTTTCCATGCCAGTCTTGTTCAGGAGATCTTCGAGAATCTCCGCACCTATTTCCCAAACGTCGCGGTCGCTTTTCTGGACGGTTTTAACCTCCGAATAAGCGACGATTGCAGTATCGCGCATGGCCATGATGACCTCCCTTGTTGCGATTGCCCTTGGTTATATCAACCCGCAAAGCGCTGTGCGTTTTGCGGGCTCGTTATTGAATGGCTGATGTGCCTGTCAGAGAGCAGATTTTTTCAGGTCTTTGCGATGGTTTCACCGCCGTCGCCGGATTTGCCAGGCTCGACGAGCCTGTCAGCGCGATGTTCGACGAAGGCTTTCAATCCATCATAGCTGCGCTGGCTGTTGACCGCCTGGCTGATGAGGGTTTCCATGAACAGGCCGTCGTTGTGGGACATATCGTTGACCCTGTTGAGACAGGATGCGACGGCCCAGTTCGTCAGCGGTGCATTCTTGGCAATGCGGCGGGCGAGCTGTTTGGCGCGCTCAAGAGACTCGCCTTTGGGTGTCACGTATTGGCAGAGGCCGAAGCGTTCGCCTTCATGTGCCGTCAGCACACGGCCTGTCAGCATCAGATCGGCCATGCGGGCAAAGCCCATCAGGCGCTGGATGCGTACGGAGCCGCCGCCGCCGACGAAAATGCCGCGCTGTCCCTCGGGCAAGGCGAAGAACGTGCCTTCGTCTGCGACGCGCACATGTGCGGCTGAGGCGATTTCAAGCCCGCCGCCGATGGTTGCGCCCTTAAGCGCTGCGACAAACGGAATATAGCCGCGCGCCATGACGTCGAGGACTGGATGCAAGTTGCCGCGCCGGCGCAGACGCACCTCCGGGGGCGAGTTGACCCATTGCAGGGCCTCTGACAGGTCGAGACCTGCGCAGAAATGATCGCCATGTCCGAAGATGACGCCACATTTGGCTTCGTTCTGGGCCCTTGCCAGGGCCGGCGCAAGGCCTTCGCGCAGCGAATCGCTGATGCTGTTGCGTTTGTCCGGCCGGTTAAGCCCGATCAAGGCTATCTCGCCATCAAGCTCGTATGTCACCACTTCTTCGGCCATGGGGTCTCCTCTTTCCCGCTTTTTGCGTTATCACGGCTGGGTCCATTATTGGGGCCCGGCAATTCGTTTTGCAATCCTATCTGACAAGCTGTTAATCTGTCTTGTCAACCGGGGGCAGGCGGACACGTGCGTAAATTTCCTGCACGGCAGCATTGCGCTCCTGAAAAATAACTGTATGCGCTTCCCGGAGGAAACGCTTCAAAATCGGTGAGGGCAGAATGTCCGGTGCAAATCTGGCGGGTGGAACTGTTGCGCGCGGCGCGGCGGCAGTTGAATATTTCGTGCGGCCCAAGTCCGTGGCCATCATTGGCCTGTCGTCAAAGCCAGGTTCGGCGGGTATGAACGCGCTGACAAATCTCACAGGCAACGGATATGCCGGAGAAATTTATCTGGTCGGACGTAGTGGCGGCGAAGTGGATGGCCGCAAGGTGCTCACCGAAATCGACGAATTGCCAGAAGGCGTAAATCTCGCGATTTTCACTCTGCCGGTGGTGGGTGTGAAGGATGCGATGGAAGCCTGCGTGCGGCGCAAGGTGAAAGCGGTTGTCATATTTGCTTCGGGCTTTGCCGAAATCGGTGAGCGGGCGAAGCAGGACGAAATCGCGAAGATCGCCAGCGACGGCAGTATAGCGCTGCTCGGGCCGAATTGCCTGGGCTATACCAATTTTATTGAGGGCTTCACGGCCGGGTTCGTTTCATCGAGCAAGGTTCCTAAAATGATCCCGGGGCGTGATCCAGCCACGGCCATCCTGTCGCAGAGCGGCGGGTTGATGGCCCATGTGCGGCTGGGGCTGGAATTGCGCGATCTGCCGGTCTCCTACACGATTTCAACGGGTAATGAGGCTGGCCTTGGACTGCCGGATTTCGTTGACTTCTTCGTGGCTGATCCCGCGACAAAGCTGATCATCGTCTATGTAGAAGAAGTTCGCGATCCCCAGGGCTTTATGCAGGCGGCGGCGCGGGCGCGTGCCGCTGGCAAGCCTGTGATGATGATGCATCCAGGCCGCACAGCGGCCGCCGGCGCTGCTGTCAGTTCGCATACGGGCGCGCTGGCGGGCGATCATTCGCTGATGCGCACTCTGGTTGAACATGCCGGTATTGTTTTCTGCGACAATGTGGACGAGCTCGTGGATGCCGCTGAAGTGCTCGCCCGGTTTCCCAATCCGCTGCCCTATGGTCCGGGCATTCTCACCTTCTCTGGCGCCTTCTGCGCGATCATGCTGGATTTCTGTGACGAAATCGGTCTTCCCATTCCGCCGCTTTCCGTTGATGCCGAGAAGGCCTTGCGCGCTGCATTGCCGGGCTTTGCAACACCCCGCAATCCGCTCGATCTGACGACGCAGCCTGTCTGGCAGCCTGAATTGATGAAACTGGGTTGTTCGGCCTTGCTCGACGATCCCAAGATCGGGGCGCTGCTGATCTCTATCCCGCTTGGCACGCCGTCTGCGGCAGTGACCTATCTGAAATTCGTCCTGGAAGCGGCGAAAGGCAGCACCAAGCCGCTGATCTTCTCGGTACTCGGCGACCGCAATCCGCTTCCGCAGGATTTTGTCGACATGGCGCGGGAGCACCGCGTGATTCTTTCGCGCTCTGCGGACCGTTCGCTGCGTGCGTTATTGCAACTCTACAAGCATGGCGTAGCGCTTGAGCGCGCCAAGAAAACCGTTCCCGCCAAGCCCATCGCCAATCTGCCGGCGCTGGGCAAAGGCACGCAACCGGAATGGCTCGGCAAGAAAGTGTTGGCCGCGGCAGGCATGCAGATCCCCGCTGGCGATCTGGCGCGCTCTGCCGATGAGGCAGTTGCGATCGCCAAACGTGTTGGCTTTCCCGTTGCGATGAAAGCGCAAGCCGCCAAACTCGCGCACAAGACGGAAGCGGGCGGTGTGTTGCTCAACATTGCCGATGAAGCGGGCGTACGCGAGGCCTGGCAGAAACTGCATGACAACGTGAAAAAATACAACGCGTCGATCACGCTTGATGGGGCGCTGGTTGAAGTCATGTCGAAACGCGGCCTCGAAATGGTGGTCGGCGCCAAGCGCGACGCGAACTGGGGCCCCGTGATCGTGGCTGGTATAGGCGGTGTGCTGATCGAAGCGATTGGCGATGTGCGCTTGATGCCTCCTGATCTTTCGGAAGAGGCCATTGTTGGCGAATTGCAGAAGCTGAAAACGGCGAAGTTGCTCAAAGGCTTCCGTGGTTCTCCCGCCGTGGATCTGAAGGCCATCGCGAAAGTTGCCGCCGCCGTGGGGCAATTGATGCGCACCAATCCTGATATCATGGAGATCGACGTTAATCCGCTGGTGGCGCATGCGGAAGGCGAGGGCGTCAGCGCGCTGGACGCGTTGATCGTGATGAAGGATTGAGGACGGTTGGCGGCTGCCCGTATAATAAATTTTACACGGGTAGCCGGCCTTTTATCGCGTTGGCGCACGCTCCATAAGTGATGCGGCCAATACTGTCACTTGGAAGTCGCGCCCGGAGGCGCGATTTCAAAATCTCTACGTCCCCGGCAGGCATTGCAGCAATCTGTGAACCTGCATTCGAGCCTTGACTTGTGGTCCAGAAATCATCGAAATCTGCGAAAGTTCTTTGGACTGTTATTTCCTTCGTTTCGATATTCTGGATACCCGCATCCGACCAAAGCGATCGCATGACTTCCATGCGGGATGCGGCAGCGCTTGGCGGCAGCGATGGTTTGTGCCCAAGCGCCAGCATTTCATCCTGCAAAGCTTCCAGCGGAAACCCACCGCGCATAACATCCCAAGCATAGGCTGAAATGCTGCCGCCGGGGCGTACAACGCGCGTCATTTCCGCAACGCCTTTGGCGGGATCTGGCACAAAGAAAATTACAAGCGCCATGACAGCAGCATCGAAAGACTTGTCTGCAAAAGGCAGAGCCATCGCGGTACCGGCGTGAAACTGCGCAAGGCTTGCGGCGGGCCTTGCCCGGGCGAACACGAGCTGCCCTTCAGATGGGTCCAGCCCGTCGACAGCTGTGGGCGCGCAACGGTCCACAATCATTTGCGTGAATGCGCCATTGCCGCAGCCTACGTCCAGCCAGCGCATGCGAGCAGGGGCTGCAAGCCAATCAAGGAATGTGGCGCCCGCAAGTTGGCTCCAAGTCCCCATCATACGCTCATAGGCAGCACCGTCGTTGAAGCGAATCTGGTGTTCGGCCATCATTGTGCTCTCTATTGCGGTTCGATCTTCGCTCTTGCCACGTAGTTCTTCCAGCTCTCCATGTCCTTGACGATGAGATCGCGGGTCGCTTCGGGCGAGGAAATGAAAACGTCGGTGCCAATATTGGCGAAGAACTTTTTTGTTTCATCCATACTGAGCATTTGCGTGAACCATTTGCCGATCGTGTCGCGGATCGGCTTTGGCGTGCCTGCGGCGACCTGAACGGACCACCAGACGCCGACGTCTACACCGGGAATTCCCAGTTCAGTCATGGTCGGGATGTCAGGCGTTGCCGCTACGCGCTGTCCGGTCGAGACGGCCAGCGCACGGATGCGCCCGTTACGGAGATTGGAGATCGTGTAGATGGGATCGGCCATCGCCATGTCGATCGTTCCTGAAGCGAGATCGTTAGCGGAATCGGCGATGGTCTTGTAGTTGACTTGCACGGTCTCGAGCCCCGTTGCAGCCTTGTATAATTCGGCAAAGACCGTCCCGAAGTTTGTCGAGGTGGCGTAAGAGCCTTTTGAGCCCTTCTGCTTGAGGTGTGCTGTCATTTCGGCGACAGTCTTGATCGGACTTTTCGTGTCGACGGTCATGTACCAGCCCTGTTTCAGTACAGTACCGATATAATCGAAATCCTTTAGTGGATCGGCCAGCGGCGTTTTCATAAGATAACCGATAGACGCAAGGCTGCTGCCGCCTGCCGGCAGAATGGTGTAGCCATCCGGTTTTGATTTGGCGACAAATGCAGTTGCGATATGGCCCTGTGCGCCGGGCCTGTTTTCAACGACGACGGGCTTGCCGGCGATCTGCTGAAGTTTTTCTGCCATGAAGCGATACATAACATCGGCGCCGCTGCCTGCGACGAAGCCGCAGATCAGCTTGATCTCGCGGGAGGGATATTCTTGCGCCTGCAAAGGCGTGGCCGCAATACCGGCAAGCAGTGCCACAATCAAAGTTGGTTTTTGCATCCTCGGTCTCCTCCTCAAATCGGGTTGTCCATAAACATCAGGCAGGATTGATCTTCGCTCGTTTTACCCAATCGCGCCAGCGCTCCATGTCCTTGATGATCAGGGCGCGCGTTTCCTCACCGGTTCCAATGAGCGGGTCCGCGCCGACGCTGGCATAAAACTTCTTCGTTTCTTCCGATGTCAGGATCTGGTTGAGCCAGCCCGCGAGTTTTGCGCGCACGGGCGCGGGCATCCCTGCCGGTCCCTGCATCGACCACCAGACATCCACATCGATGCCGGGAACGCCTGATTCTTCCATGGTCGGAATATCTGGCATAGCGGAACGCCGTTGGCGGGTGCTGACTGCGATAGCGCGAAGACGGCCGGCGCGGATGCTGGCAAGCGTGAATGGTGCATCCGTCATGGACATGTCGACGTTGCCGGCGGCAAGATCGTTCAGCGAATCCATGACCGTCTTGTAGTTCACCTGAACGGTTTGGAGACCTGCGGCGGCTTTGTACAATTCAGCGAAAACAATGCCGACACTGGTCGAGACGGCGTAGGAGCCATTCGGCCCTTTTGTCTTGAGATGGGCGGTCAGGTCAGCCACCGTCCTGATAGGGCTCTTGGCGTCGACCGACAGAAACCAGCCCTGCCTCATGATCATGCCGATGTAGTCGAAATCCTTGAGCGGATCGACGGGTGGATCTTTAAAAAGGAAGTTAATCGACGATAATGACCCTCCGCCTTGCAGCGACAATGTGTATCCGTCAGGTTTCGCCTTCGCGGTTTGAGTATGGGCCAGATGTCCCTGTAAACCCGGCCTGTTTTCGACGAGGACAGGCTTGCCGGCGAGAACGCTCAGTCTTTCTGCGATATGCCTGTAGTTGATATCCGCGCCGCTGCCGGGCGGGAAACCACAGATGAGCCGAATTTCTCGCGAAGGATATTCCTGTGCCTGCGTGTTAGCTGCTGCAACACTTGCCACCACCGAGGCCATCAAGAAAGCTTTACGCATCTTGTTCTCCCTCTTCTGGAACTAAGACCACCAGACACTGTGCTTCCTATAGTTCATGTCGGCTCGATCTTTGCGGTCCGCACGAACCCGCGCCAGAGCTCAATTTCCCTTCGCAACAGCTCACCCGTCTCCTCCGGCGTCAAGTAGAAAGGGTCCGTGCCGATGGCGCTCAGAAATGGCCCAGTTTCCGGCATCTTCAGTAGTTGCGCAATCCATTCAGCCAATTTCGCCTTGATCGGTTGCGGCGTCCCCTTCGGCACGAACACGCCTGTCCACAGAACAAGATTGATCCCGGGCACGCCCCCTTCCGCCATGGTCGGAATATCAGGCATGGATTGCATCCGCTCGGGTGTCGAGATTGCCAGCGCGCGGATGCGCCCGTTCTTGATCTGGCCGAGTGAATAAGCGGCGTCCGCCATCGCAAAATCTATGGTGCCGCTCAGGAGATCGTTAAGGGAGTCGCCGATGGTCTTGTAATTGACCTGCACCGTCTCAAGCCCGGCGATCGCCTTGTACATCTCGCCCATGACAGTGCCATTTGTGGTGGCTGTGGAATAAGACGCATTGCCTTTTTTCTGTCTCAAATAGGCCGTTAGTTCCGGCAGTGTCTTAAATGGCGATTTCGCATCTACGACAAGCAGCCAGCCCTGTTTCAGAACGGTGCCTACTGGCTCGTAATCGTTCAGCGGATCGACCGGCGGCTGCTTGAACAGATGAACGGACGCTGCCAGCGAAGCTCCGCCGACTGGATAAACAGTATATCCATCAGGTTTCGCTTTCGAAACATATGTGTTGGCTATGTTGCCTGCAGCCCCCGGCCGGTTCTCGACCAGCACAGGCTTGCCTGCAATCTGTTGCATCTGTTTGGCCAGAAAGCGGTGGATAATATCAGCCCCGCTACCGGCAACAAAACCACATATCAACTTTATGTCGCGCGAAGGATATTCCTGCGCACTTGCTGGTTGCGTCACAGTAATTGTGAGCAATGCCGCTGCAATCAAAATCCTGCGCATGGTGTCCTCCGGTCAATAATCGGCAGCCTATCATAGGTACTGCGTTTCCCGTCCAGTCTTATGTGCGCAGGCGTGTGCAGTTCTATTGTTCCATTGCGCGCTATTTCAGACGTGGAAACAAATTCAATGCGTTGTTGCGCGCGACCATGGCGAGTTCTGCTGCATCCAGGGCGGGCGAGGAGTCGATCAAAGAGACCTCATGCGCAACCTTGCGATCAGGCGCGAAGGGCCAATCGCTGCCGAACAGCACCTGCGGCATGGGCGTGAACTCTTTCCAGCAACGAACGGGTCCGGGCGCGCAGGCCAGCGCCGTGTCGATGTAAAAGCGCTGCAAAAGTTTGGTAATGTCGGCGGGATCCCAGCCAGGAAAGGACGGCGAATAGGCGACGCGCCAGGCTACAAACGGCAAGGTTCCGCCACCGTGAGACAATATATATTTGATGTTGGGATAACGCTCCAGCGCACGTGAAAAAACCAGATTGAGCGCAACGCGTGTCGTGTCAAAGGGAAATTCTACTACGTTTCCCTTGAAGTCGAGGTCAAGTGATTGCATGGCTTGCGGGAACATGGGGTGCAGGTGAACGATGGCAGAGCGCTCGTTCAACACCTGCAGCAGAGGCTCGAATGCGGGATCGCCAAGATATTTCGGTCCGTAACTGGAGAATATACCGACACCATCGAGCTTGAGATCATCCAGCGCACGCACCGCTTCGGTTACAGCGTCAGAGACATCGGCTGACTTGCCTTTCTCTATGTCGAAGAATGACAGAGCAGCAAAAACGCCAAAACGGTCTGGCCTTTTGCGCACCAGATCGGCGGCGTAATCATTGGCGCGGCGGGCGAGGTCGCGGGCGCTGGCAGCCTCCTTGCAGAAGCGCAGACCCGGCGCGCTCATCGATAGAATAGATGTGGCGATGCCATTGGCATCCATCATCTGCAGCGCGGTATCCTGCGAAAAATCGGGAAAATCACCACGCGCGGGCGTGGCGCCCATGGCTTCAGCCGCAGCCTTGTAGTCGGGAGGAATGAAATGGACGTGAACGTCGATCTTGTCTGTCGCAGGCATATTCCCCCCGGTTCACTTAGCTTTGGACCATCGCGATGTTAGCTGTTGTGGCGGAAATTTCCAGCGGCCCGCGAGCGCCAATCCATACTTGCGCGGTGGAAGGAAACCCCGCTAGCAGCCTGTCGGACTGGATTCAAAGACTTGGACCCGCTGCGCGTTTTTGCTGGTTCGGGCGCGTTGCAAGCGCCTGTCGGCTCCCGGAGGGCCTGGCGGGGGCCGCGTTTGGCGCCTGCCATGTCCGCATCGACCTGAATTTCCC
>CANJJI010000151.1 GCA_947474545.1 Beijerinckiaceae bacterium
GCATTCCGCTGCCGCGCCGAGTATGCCATATCCGGACATGCAGCCATTACCGGCTGACAAGGGCCTGCTCCCGTCCGGCGAAGCAAAATCGAGACGAGTAACCTTACATTAACCTTCCCGCGCAACGATGCGCCATGATCATCCGCCATCGAGTCCGTGCGATATTGTTTCCGGCTATGCTGCTGGCTCTCTCTGGCACAGTCGCGAGCTATTTCGTCTGGCACGCTGTCAACGGTCAGCGGGGAATCAAGGCTAAGGACGAATATCGCGCCCAGATGGAAGGGCTACAGGCCGAGCGCTCCCAATTGCTGAAAGAAAAGGCAAGCCTTGAGCGGCGCGTCGCTATGTTGCGGGGCAAAACCGTGGATCGTGAGCTGGTCGAGGAGGAAGCGCGCCTGGTCCTTGGGCGGGTGCACAAGAACGACGTCATGATTTTCCTGGATAAAGGGAAATGAACTGGAATAAATAACCGCATGTAAGTTAATTTGATCGAATAACCACAAGTCAGTTTATTTCGATTTAGGCCTTACTATCAGTGCATTGCAGCATGGTTTTTCTTGTAACGCGCCTCTCGCTTTCCTGATCCGTGTCAGGTAATCTGATACTGCGCCGACTTTAGTCGTGGTCCCGGCGCCAAGCCATTCAGGGAGCGTAGATGCCTGCCACCCGAGCCGCGCCTGCCGTAAAGGCCGCACGTAAACCAGCCGCAGAGGCGACCCCCAATCTTCCTGTAACTCCGCCCGCTGTCTTTTCGCGCGAGGAGGAACTTGAATCCTATCGCATGATGCTTCTCATCCGCCGGTTCGAGGAGAAGTCCGGCCAGATGTATGGCATGGGGCTGATCGGCGGTTTCTGCCATCTCTATATAGGCCAGGAAGCAATCGTGACTGGTGTGCAGATGGCGTCCAAGGATGGCGACGCTGTCATCACCGGGTATCGCGACCATGGCCACATGCTGGCTCTGGGTATGGACGCCAAAGGTGTGCTCGCCGAACTCACGGGACGCAGGGGCGGCCTGTCGAAAGGCAAGGGCGGCTCCATGCACATGTTTTCGCGGGAACAACATTTTTATGGCGGCAATGGCATTGTCGGCGCTCAGGTTTCGCTCGGCACCGGGCTTGCCTTCGCCAATCGCTATCGCGGCAATGACAATGTTTCGCTGACCTATTTTGGCGACGGCGCCGCCAACCAGGGCCAGGTCTACGAGAGTTTTAACATGGCGGAGCTCTGGAAACTTCCCGTCGTCTATATTATCGAAAACAATCGCTACGCCATGGGCACTGCGGTGACGCGCGCTTCGGCGCAGACCGATTTTTCCCGCCGTGGCATATCCTTCAATATTCCCGGCGAACAGGTCGATGGCATGGACGTGCGCGCCGTCAAGGCGGCGGCTGATAAGGCCATCGCCTGGTGCCGCGCGGGCAATGGTCCCTATATCCTGGAAATGCAGACCTACAGATATCGCGGCCATTCCATGTCCGACCCTGCCAAATATCGTACACGCGAGGAAGTGCAGAAGGTTCGGGATGAATCGGATCCAATTGAAATGGTGCGCAGCCGTATCCTCGATAAAAAGTTCGCCACTGAGGACGACCTCAAGAAGATCGACGGCGATGTGCGCAATATCGTCAACGAGGCCGCAGAATTCGCGACCAACGATCCGGAGCCTGACGCTTCCGAACTCTACACAGATATCCTGATCTGAGGGGCGCAAGATGGCGGCTTTGCCGTTCGATCCCCAGGCTGTTCTGATTGGCCTTGCGGTACTCGCTGTTATCGGCCTGTTCGTATGGCATCTGATACGGGAGTTTCGCACGTTCACTGCGCCCATCGTCAGGATCGCTGACCGGCGCGCTGAAGTGCAGCGCTTGGGCATAGAAACGGCTAACGGGCAGGGCAAAGCTGAATCGCTCTGGCTACGAGTAGTTCAAGTCCTGTGTATTCTGTCTCTCATAGCCGCCGTCACATTCGCACTATTCAACAAGTTTGGCCTCCTTTGAGGCATTGCCGAGGTTAGTCCATGTCAATCAATGTGCTCATGCCCGCGCTGTCGCCCACGATGGAAGAGGGCAAACTCGCCAAATGGCTCAAGAAGGCCGGCGATCGTGTCAAATCTGGAGACGTTCTCGCCGAGATCGAAACCGACAAGGCAACCATGGAAGTGGAAGCCGTCGACGAGGGCGTTATTGCGCAAATTCTTGTGCCCGAAGGCACTGAAAATGTGAAGGTGAATACGCCCATCGCAGTGATCGCCGCAGAGGGGGAAGACGCCAGCGCGGCACCTGTGCAGAAGCAGGCGGGCGCCGCGCCAGCCGCCGCAAAGAGCACGGCTGCCCCCGCGGCGCCTGTTGCAGCCGCTCCACCCGATGCAGAAATCCCCGCGGGGACTAAAATGATGACCATGACTGTGCGCGAGGCGCTTCGCGACGCCATGGCGGAGGAAATGCGCCGCGACGGCGACGTCTTCGTGATGGGTGAGGAAGTCGCCGAATATCAGGGCGCCTATAAGGTCACGCAAGGCCTGTTGCAGGAATTCGGCGCCAAGCGAGTCATCGATACGCCGATCACGGAACATGGATTTGCCGGTATTGCCGTGGGCGCTGGCATGGCTGGTCTGAAGCCGATTGTCGAATTCATGACGTTCAATTTCGCCATGCAGGCTATCGATCAGATCGTGAATTCCGCCGCCAAGACCTTGTATATGTCGGGCGGACAGATGGGCTGCCCGATTGTGTTCCGTGGCCCCAACGGCGCGGCGGCTCGGGTTGGCGCGCAGCACAGTCAGGATTTCACCTCCTGGTATTCCAACATTCCCGGCCTGAAAGTCGTCGCGCCCTACAGCGCAGCCGATGCCAAGGGACTGCTCAAAAGCGCGATCCGCGATCCCAATCCGATCATCTTCCTCGAAAACGAAATCATGTATGGGCAGTCTTTTGAGGTACCCGAGATCGAGGACTATCTGGTGCCGATTGGCAAGGCCAAAACTGTCCGTCCTGGCAAGGATGTGAGCATCATTACATGGTCTATCGGCGTACGCTACGCGATGAACGCGGCAGTGGAACTTGAAAAGGAGGGTATTGATGTCGAGATCATCGATCTCCGGACGATCCGCCCAATGGATCTGGAAGCCATCCTCACGTCCGTGAAAAAAACCGGCCGCTGCGTCACGATTGAAGAGGGATACCCGCAATCCGGCGTCGGCGCCGAGATAGCTGCGCAGGTGATGACCGGAGCGTTCGATTATCTCGATGCGCCCGTAGTGCGCGTCACTGGCAAAGATGTGCCGATGCCCTATGCCGCCAATCTTGAAAAGCTGGCCCTGCCGAGCATTCCCGAAGTTGTCGCTGCGGTGAAGTCCGTTTTGTACCGGTAAGATCGCCTCGCGGCAGACAGGATCAGTCTTATGGCCAAGCCCGAAGTGCATGAATTGCCGGTTCCGCCAGACGCCATCGAACATGGCGGTGTGGAGGTGTTGCGAGCGCTTGTCGTCGACAATGGTCTGTCAGTGACGTTGCAACGCGCATTCGAGACGCCCAATATCTGGGGCATGCTGCTGGTCGACGTCGCCCGTCACGCGGCTCGCATCTTCGCGCAGGAAACTGAATTAAGCGAGGCAGAGGTCCTCAACGAGATCCGGCTGATGTTCAATGCCGAGCTGGACCGCTCGACGGATCCTGGCACGACCAATGCCCTTAACTGAAGCGGCAGAGTGATTGCATGGCAGACGCTGCGCCCAGAGAAGCGACCTACGCAGACCTTCAAGCGGTTCACCCGCATCTGGTTGCGGAGATTATCCATGGCGCGCAGTTGACGCATCTTCGGCCTTCGCCGAGGCATTCAACCGCCTCATCCATACTCGGCGCAGAACTGATTGTTTTGCATCGGCGAGGACGCGGAGATAGCGGTTGGTTTTTCCTGGATGAACCCGAACTTCATCTGGTACAAAATGTTGCGGTCCCCGATATCGCCGGCTGGCGGCGCGAGCGACTGAAAAGCCTGCCGGACAAGGCCTATATGGAAACCCCACCCGATCGGGTTTGCGAAGTCATCTCGCCTTCAACCGAATTCTACGACCGCGGCGCCGAACTGCAGATTTATGCAGAAGCCGGGGTTGCCTATCTCTGGCTCGTCAATCCCGTCGAGCAATATCTCGAAGCCTTTCAATTCGTGGCGGGACAATGGTTCTTGCAGGCCACACTGGTCGGCGCGGATGAAGTCAAAATTCTACCGTTTGACGCCGCGCCCTTCTCCCTTGGCATGCTGTGGCCGTTCGATGAGCCCATCGACCCCAGCAAGCTACCTAACTGAATTCGACACAGAGGACAAAACATGCCAACCAACATCCTCATGCCCGCACTTTCCCCGACCATGGAGAAGGGCAATCTTGCGCGCTGGCTCAAGAAGGAAGGCGACAAGATCAAATCGGGCGATGTGATCGCCGAGATCGAGACCGACAAGGCCACGATGGAAGTGGAAGCGGTCGATGAAGGCATTCTTGCCAGGATCGTCGTGCCCGAGGGTACGCAGGATGTGGCTGTGAACGATGTCATCGCGATCATCGCGGGGGAGGGTGAGGACGTTAAATCCGCAGGCAATTCTGTGCCGAAAGCGGCGCCTGCCGCCGCAGCGCCAACGGCTTCCGCGCCTGCTGCACAGCCTGCTACAGCCTCACCCGGAGCAAATCGCCCTGTTGCAATTGTGCAGGGCGGTGAAGTACCGTGGCCCAAACTGTTTGCTTCGCCTCTGGCCAAAAGACTCGCCAAGGAAGCTGGCCTTGATCTGAGCAAGGTGTCGGGTTCCGGTCCGCATGGCCGTATTGTGGAACGCGACATCAAGGCGGCGATTGCAGGCGGCAGTGCGAAAGCTGCTCCGGCGAGCGCTCTGTCCGCGCCAAAGGCGCCAGCACTTGCGCCGGGCATGTCAGACGAGACGATCAAGAGACTCTTTGAGCCCGGCAGCTATGAGGAAGTGCCGCATGAGTCCATGCGCAAGGTCATCGCGCGCCGCCTTGTAGAAGCCAAGACGACGATCCCGCATTTCTATCTCAGCGTGGACTGCAACCTGACAGCGCTGTTGGCCGCGCGCGAAGCTATCAATGCTGCGGCTCCGAAGAACAAGGACAAGCAGCCAGCGTACAAGATCTCCGTCAATGATTTCGTCATCAAGGCTCTGGCCATGGCGTTGCAGCGTGTGCCGGAGGCCAATGTGACCTATACCGAAAACACCATGCTGAAACATGTGCATTCAGATATCGGCGTGGCCGTCTCGATCCCCGGCGGGCTGATCACGCCGATCGTGCGCAAGGCGGAGACCAAGGGCCTTGCGCAGATCTCCAATGAGATGAAGGACTATGCGTCCCGCGCCCGCGCCCGCAAACTCAAGCCCGAAGAATATCAGGGCGGATCGTCAGCGGTTTCAAACCTCGGCATGTTCGGCATCAAGAATTTTTCCGCCGTCATCAATCCGCCGCATGCAACCATCCTCGCGGTCGGCGCTGGTGAAGAACGTGTGATCGTCGACAAGGGGCAGATGAAAGTTGCGACGATGATGAGCGTGACCATGTCGACAGATCATCGTGCCGTTGATGGCGCGCTTGGCGCAGAGCTGATCTCGGCGTTCAAGGAATTGATCGAGAATCCCGTGGGGATGCTGGTCTAGGTTTCCCCTCCCCTTGTGGGGAGGGGTCAGGGGTGGGGGTCGCGCAGACCGAAAGGGCAAGGCTTTCATGAGCACCGGCCGGCCAAATTATCAAAGACCTGATGCGCGTAATCGTGCGCTTGCTAAAACCGTGCGGAAGGCCATGACCGAAGCTGAAAAGAAGCTCTGGTGGGAATTGCGCCATAGGCTGCAGCTGGCGTCGACACATTTCCGGCGGCAGGTTGCAATTGGTCCATATATTGCGGATTGTTGCTGCCTTGGCGCGCGGCTGATCGTGGAAGTTGATGGCGGACAGCACTATACTAAAACAGGCGAAACACGTGGTTCAATTCGAAGCGCATTTATGAAGAGCCAAGGGTTTTCTGTGCTGCGCTTCACGAATGCGAGCGTGTTTCAAGAGATCGACAGCGTGATTGAAACGATTGCTGCGGCTTTGTCTCAGTCAATTCTCCCGCGTGATAGTTCGACCCCCACCCCTAACCCCTCCCCACAAGGGGGAGGGGAATTAACGCGCAATCATTCGCCATGACTGGGTCTTCCCCTCAACCCCGCATCACCGCAACGCACGTCTCCATCTTCGTAGCGGCGCTGTCACTGTGCACAGCCATGTATCAGGGCTATCTAAACACACAGGCGGTTGGGGTTTTTTCGCGCGATGTCACCCATCGCGAGACCATGCGTTCGTGCCGCGAAGCCGTCGAATATTTCATGGAAGCAGAACTGCGCATCCGGAGGCTGGCATCGGCAAACCGCAGCATTTATGGAGAGAAAGAAATTTCCGAATTGGCATTTGATGCCCGCCGCACGGTTATGCGCTTTGCAGCAGTGGCAACCTATCTTGCCAATTTCAATGCTGCGAAACTGCGCGAACCCTATACTGCGATTACCCGGGATCTCGAGACGCTGGTGACATCGGCGCAATCGGGCGGGCCGGCAGACACCGGAGCTGTTGAAACCAAGTTCTATGCACTCAACGAAAACTGCGTCGCCTCCGTGACGCCCACAAGATAGCCGCAGAAGGATACGGACATGGCAGACATATATGACATTCTCATCATCGGCGGCGGTCCCGGCGGCTATGTGGCGGCGATCCGCGCGGCACAGCTGGGCTTCAAGACAGCTGTTGTCGAGCGCGAACATCTGGGCGGCATCTGCCTGAACTGGGGTTGTATTCCGACAAAAGCGCTGCTGCGTTCGGCGGAGATTTATCACTATGCCACGCATGCGAAGGATTATGGCCTGACGATTGAAGGCAAGATCAGCTTTGATCCTGCCGCCGTTGTCGCGCGCTCGCGCGGTGTGTCCGGAAAGCTCAATGGCGGCATCGGCTTTCTGATGAAGAAGAACAAGGTCGACGTCATCTGGGGCGAAGCCACCATCACCAAATCAGGTGAGGTCAGCGTCGCTGCTTCGAAGAAAAAGCCCATGGAGCCTCAGCATCCCGCGCCCAAGGGCACGCTTGGCGCGGGCACCTATGCTGCCAAGCACATCATTGTAGCTACGGGTGCACGTCCCCGCGTGCTGCCGGGCATCGAGCCGGATGGCAATCTCATCTGGACCTATTTTGAAGCCATGGTTCCCAAGGAGTTTCCCAAATCGCTCATCGTCATGGGCTCCGGCGCTATCGGCATCGAGTTTGCGAGTTTCTATCGCACAATGGGTGCGGAAGTGACCGTTGTTGAAGTGCTGCCGCAGATCATGCCGGTGGAAGATGCGGAGATTTCTGCGTTTGCGCGCAAACAATTCGAGAAACAGGGCATCAAGATCATGACGTCCACAAAGGTCGTGAAGGTCGAGAAGGGCAAGAATGACGTCACCTGCACCATCGAAGACGACAAGGGCGCCCAACAGACTCTTAAAGCGGACAGACTGATTTCCGCCGTCGGTGTCGTCTGCAATACGGAAAATCTCGGGCTTGAGAAGCTTGGCGTAAAGATGGATCGCGGCGCGATTGTCACCGATGGCCTGGGGCGCACAAACGTGCCCGGCGTCTACGCCATCGGCGACGTTGCAGGCCCGCCGATGCTCGCGCACAAGGCCGAGCATGAGGGCGTCATCTGCGTCGAGACGATCAAGGGGCTGCATCCCCATGCCATGGAAAAGACCATGATCCCCGGCTGCACCTATTGCCTTCCGCAGGTCGCAAGTGTCGGCCTCACCGAAGCAAAGGCGAAAGAGCAGGGCCTCGCCATCAAAGTTGGACGCTTTCCCTTTGCCGGCAACGGCAAGGCTATCGCACTGGGAGAACCTGAAGGTATGGTCAAGACCATCTTTGATGCGAAGACCGGTAAACTGCTGGGGGCGCATATGGTCGGCGCGGAAGTCACCGAGCTTATCCAGGGCTTTGTTGTCGCCATGAATTGCGAGACCACCGAGGAAGAGCTGATCCATACCGTCTTCCCGCATCCGACCCTTTCGGAAATGATGCACGAAAGCGTGCTGGACGCTTACGGGCGCGTGATCCACACGTGAGCGAAAATATCTATCTTAAAACTCGACGGCCAGAAAACGTCCTGGCCGTTGAAATATTCCGGCGATATTCGACGTCTCACGGCTTGAGATAGCTCCAGCCCTGTTCCTGCAATTCCATGATGCGGACGACGCCAGCGGTCACGACCTTTGCTTTCGGGGTGATAGGGATATCCTTACCCTCGGCCTTTTTCATATTATCCATCGTGTTGCCGCAGGCTGCAAAGCTGACATTGGGCATGCTTTGCGAAAATGAAACGATGCGTTCTTTTACAGGGGATGTATCTTCACGCAACATGTGCAAGCCCGGCCCATAGGCGACGATTTCAATCTGCACCTCTTCGCCCTTTTCCGCGTAGAATTGCGAGACATTGGCTGCGTTATTGAGCGCCAGATTCATTCTGGCCGCATCGTTGTCATCCACATGGATGACCAGCCTGTGTTCGCGTGGCGCCTTGTCTTGCGCGTTTGCCGGCAGGGCCGCGAACAGGAGAGTGAATGCCAGGGCAATGGTTCTGATCATGGGAGGGCTTCCGAATTCAGGGGCCAGCCCAGACTCCCGCACAGTTTTCGCGGGGCTGGCATGGGGCCAACAGAGATTTTTCCAAAGAGGCGTGATTGCCACCTTTCCTCCGTCATCTTTGTCTGCAATGTATGCGCAGGTCCAGTCACTTTCCTGATAGGAGCGTTCCATGAATACTGTTTACCCCGCCATGGGCACCCCCGGCGTTGGCTTTATTATGATGTTGGTCATTGGCGGCATCGCCGGTTGGATCGCAGAGAAGGCAACAAAATCAGATCATGGAATTTTCACTAATATCCTCGTGGGAATTGCGGGATCATTTGTGGGGTCACGTCTCGCAGAAGTCCTCAATATAGCCGTGAGCGGGACGATTGCTCATATCCTCGTTGCGGCGGCAGGTGCAATAATTCTTGTGTTCGGCTGGCAGGCCATTCGCGGGCGCAGGCAGGTTTAGACTGAAGATTAAATGCGGGACCGCGCTTGGAAGTGCGGCCCCGATGCCATAAATTGACTGCAAGAGGCGCAGTTGCGCCTGCGGAACCTCCTCATGGCTGTGGTTGTAGACACACTCGCGAATGATCCTCGCCGCAAGAGCGCCGATGGCGAGGCCCCACGTCCCCGCCACCCGGAAAAGGCGCATCGTCCGGATCAGCCGATTCTCCGTAAGCCCGACTGGATCCGCGTCAAAGCGCCGGGCTCGCCGCTTTATGCCGAGACCCGCGCCATCGTGAAGGAGCACAAGCTCGTTACGGTCTGCGAGGAGGCTGGCTGCCCCAATATAGGCGAGTGCTGGGAGAAAAAGCACGCCACATTCATGATTATGGGCGACACCTGCACCAGGGCCTGCGCCTTCTGCAATGTGCGCACCGGATTGCCCGAAGCACTTGACGCCAGCGAACCCGAGCATGTGGCCGATGCGGTAGCCAAGCTCGGTCTGTCGCATGTTGTCATTACGTCTGTTGACCGCGATGATCTTGCCGATGGAGGGGCCAAACATTTTGCCCGGACCATCGAAGAAATTCGTCGCCTTTCGCCCAAAACCACGATCGAAATCCTGACACCAGATTTCCTGCGCAAGGAGGGGGCTCTGGAAATTGTAGTGGCGGCGCGGCCTGACGTATTCAATCACAATCTGGAAACTGTGCCCTCAAACTATCTGCGGGTGCGGCCCGGTGCGCGCTATTTCCACTCCATCCGCCTTTTGCAGCGTGTCAAGGAACTCGATCCCACTATTTTCACAAAATCCGGCATCATGGTGGGGTTAGGAGAAAGACGCGAAGAAGTGCTGCAATTGATGGACGATCTGCGTTCGGCTGACGTCGATTTTCTGACCATCGGCCAATATTTGCAGCCCACGCGCAAGCATCATCCAGTCGTGAGTTTTGTGACACCCGAAGAATTCAAATCCTATGAAACGGTCGCAATGACCAAGGGGTTTCTGCTTGTTTCAGCAACACCGTTGACGCGCTCATCGCATCATGCGGGAGAGGATTTCGCCAGGCTCAAGGCCGCACGTTTGAGCAAAACCAGCCGCCCGGTCAGCCGTTAAAAAGTCCCGGAGACACACCAGCCATGAACGCTATTCCGCTCTTTCATCTTGCGTTTCCGGTTAAGGACATCGCCGAGGCCCGCCAATTCTACGGGACTTTGCTCGGCTGCCCGGAGGGCCGCAGCGCAGAAAACTGGGTCGATTTCGATTTTTACGGCCATCAGATCGTAGCACATCTGGCCCCTTCCGAAATCGGCCACAAGGCGACCAGCGCCGTCGACGGGCATGACGTACCAGTCCGGCATTTCGGCGCGATCTTGCCGATGGACGAGTGGCAGAAGCTTGCGGACAAACTGACCGGCGTAGGTACGAAATTCATTATCGAACCGCATGTCCGCTTCAAGGGCGAGACTGGTGAGCAGGCGACGATGTTCTTTCTCGACCCTTCGGGCAATGCGCTGGAATTCAAGTCGTTCGCCGACATGACCCAGGTTTTCGCGAAATAGCGCAGGCAACCTTTAGATTTGCGTTGAGCTGCTGGTCACGTCCGCAGGGTTCTGCCAGTTCAGTTTATCTTTTCGATTCAGGTTAAAAAAGGGTTTCGATACCTCAACCTATCGTTCACACGTAAAACATCACTGAAGATGTTGTGATTGGGTAGGAACAATATGGCTGGCATCGGGGAAAAGGACAGGCGTCAGGCACCGCGCAGCCGCGTCTATTGGGGCGCTGAGGCTTCCTTTAGCGAGTATTTCGAACCCTTTGATTGTGTCGTGCGTGACTGCTCGGCTGACGGGGCGCGCATTCGCCTCGTCAGCAATGTCAAATTACCCGAAACGCTCAAATTATGGGTCGCTTCGCGGCAAATGAATGTGTGCGTAAAAGTGGTCTGGCGGAATGGTCCTGTCGCGGGACTTAAGTTCGAAGGTTTCGAGCCTGTAAAATTCGCGCCGGACGCCCCCAAACCCGTTATCCCCAAAGCAGCCCTGCACCGATAGCCCCGCCGTGCGTTGCACGCGAGGGGATGGGGCCGGGACATGCCGGGGATCATCAAGACGTATCAAGCGCGAGCGCATTGCGGGCGAGCTTGTCGCATTCGCGCAGCACGTGATCGATCTCGAGACGTGGCTTGACACGAAAGCCCGGCGGGCGGCCCGGCTGCATGGGCATTTGCCATTTCAGATGCGGAAATTTCTGACGCCGGGCCAGAACGCGGACGAGACGCTTTGCCTGATGCGGCAGATTCTCGAGCGCGCCGAACATCGCCTCAATCCGGCGCAGGAGATTGGCGGGGCTGATATCCGCAGGTTTTTCGTCCGGATTGGCCGGGGCGCCGGGGCTGCGGAGACCGTTATCGTCGAGTGCACTAATGTGCGGCTGTGCGGGGAAAACTGTTTTTTCCCGGCGCTCCCGCCA